>JAKPNM010000064.1 GCA_029548395.1 Bacillota bacterium | reverse complement strand
AGAAAAACGTTTTGTTAAACTATCATTGTCCGGCTATCCGCTTCGGCCTGCGCCGGGGTGGTTGCTGTTTTGATACACAGGGGCTATCTTCGCGAAACCCATTTTCGCACTGAGCATACAGATAATGGACGTCTGATGATTTGCTGCTTGTCATCGTTCAGCGACAGGGCCGGGGGACTTGTTCCCGCGGCTTTTTGATTGCCCGGACCCGAAATTTGTATTGAGCGTATATCAAAGAAGGAGGAAACCATGCCGACATCTGCTTGGATCCTGATTGCCCTGGCAGCCATGCTTGCCGGTGCGTTTGGGGGATTCGGCTACTGCAAGGACACACTGGAAAAGAAAATCGGGCGCGCCGACAGCTACGCCAAAGAGCTGCTGAACGACGCCACGCGCAAAGCTGAAGAAAAGAAAAAAGAAACCATCCTGGAAGCCAAGGAAGAGGTCCTGCGCCTCAAAGGCGAATTGGACAAGGAAATCAACGACCGCCGCTCCGAGCAAAAACGAGCCGAGAACCGGGTCGCCCGGCGTGAGGAAACCTTGGACAGGAAGCTGGACAACCTGGAAAAACGCGAAGAGCTCCTGAACCTCAAAGCCGAGGACATCACCAAGCGCCTGAAGGAGGCCGAGGCGCTGCGCGACAGGCAGGCGGGCGAGCTGGAGCGCATCGCGGGCCTGACCGCCGAGGAAGCCACCCGGGCCATCATCGCCCGCGTTGAAAAGGAAGCCTATCACGACGCCGCCGCGCTGGTGCGCGACATTGAGCAAAACGCCAGGGAGGAAGGCAACAAAAAGGCCCGCAACATCATCGCCATGGCCATTCAGAAGTGCGCCTCCGACCATGTGGCGGAGACCACGGTGTCCGTCATTTCCCTGCCCAATGACGACATGAAGGGCCGCATCATCGGCCGCGAGGGCCGCAACATCCGCGCGCTGGAGCAGGCCACGGGCGTGGACCTGATCATTGACGACACCCCCGAGGCGCTGACGATCTCCGCCTTTGACCCCATCCGGCGCGAGACCGCCCGCATCGCCATTGAGCGCCTGTTGCATGACGGGCGCATCCACCCCGCCCGCATCGAGGAAATGGTGGAGAAGGCCAAAAAAGAAATCGACGAGCATATCAAGGAGGCCGGCGAGCAGGCAGTCTTTGAAACCGGGCAGCACGGCATCCATCCCGAGCTGGTCAAGGTGCTTGGCCGCATGAAGTACCGCACCAGCTACGGCCAGAATGTGCTCAAGCATTCCATCGAGGTGTCCCACCTGGCCGGGCTCATGGCCGCCGAGCTGGGCGAGGATGTCCAATTGGCCAAGCGCGCCGGCCTGCTGCACGACCTGGGCAAGGCCGTGGACCGCGAACAGGAGGGCACCCATACCGCCCTGGGCGGCGAGCTGGCCCGCAAGTACAAGGAGCACCCCGAGGTGGTCCACGCCATCCTCTCCCACCACAACGATGTGGACCCGCAGTCCGTCATCGCGGTGCTGGTGCAGGCGGCGGACGCCATTTCAGCCGCGCGCCCGGGCGCCCGGCGCGAGATGCTGGAAAACTACATCAAGCGCCTGGAGAAGCTTGAGGAGATCGCCACCTCCTTCTCCGGCGTGGAGAAGTGTTACGCCATCCAGTCCGGGCGCGAGGTGCGCATCATGGTCAAGCCCGAGGACGTCAACGACGACGGCGTGCGCATCATTGCCAAGGAAATCGCCAAGCGCATCGAGAACGAGATGGAGTTCCCCGGCCAGATCCGCGTAAATGTGATCCGCGAGATGCGCAGCGTCGAGTATGCCAAATAAACAACGCTCCCGCGCCGCCGCGATCTGATCCCGTACCGCGTGGCCGACAGCAGCTATCAAAAGCAGGAGCCGCTGCATGCGGCTCCTGCCCGTTCACCGGGAGGGCAAAATGAATCTCTTCACCAGCAACTATAAAATCCTTTCCTCAGACTGTGACCGCCACGGCATCTGGAAGATGAACCGCATCCTGGTGCTTTTGCAGGAGCTGTCCGGCGAGCATTCCGACCTGCTTGGCCTGAGCTTTGAGGAGACGCTGGCCCTGGGCGCGGTGTGGGTGGTCACCCGCAACGAGTTTGAGGTGCTGCGCTATCCCGCCATCTCGCAGACAGTGGTTGGCAAGACTTTTCCCGGCCGGACGCGGCGGGGCATCTATCCGCGCTATTACCTCATCGAGGACCTGCAGGGCAGGCCGCTGGTGCGCGCCAGCAGCTTCTGGGCGCTGGCGGATGTGACCACCCGGCAGATGACCGACATCCCGGAGGTCCAAAGCCGCATGCCGGACACCTCCGGCCTGACGCCCTTCTTCCACAACCCGGCCGCGGCGGATGAACTCGCGCAGGGCCTGCGGCGGCAGGCCCTCTGGCAGCCGGTATACACCGATCTGGACCGCAACGGCCATGTCAACAACACGCGCGCCGCGGACTGGGCGCTGTGCTTTTTAAGCGAGGCGGCGGATTTGCGGGCGCACCCGGTGCGCCGGGTGCTGGCCTCCTACCACCATGAGATCGTGCAGGGGGACACGGTGTCCATGCATTTTGCCTGCGACAGCCCGGACTTCAGCCTGCGCTGCGATGTGGGCGATAACCTGGCCCTGCGCCTGTCCGGCAGCCTGTTTGACCAGGCGCCGGTCCCGGGGGACTGATTTTCGTCTCCGAAAAACTTCCATATTTGCGCCCGCGCTCTCTGATGGGAAGCGCGGGCATCCGTTCGCAGGGCGCTCATTGCCCCGGATGCAGGTCTTTTTTGCTTCATCATGCCAGCCCTGTTTACAAATCCCGCAAAGAGGGTATTATACGAATAGCCATTTGGCTGGATTTTGAAAGGTGGAGAAACAAGCATGTCAGTCATTACCATTACCAGCGCGAATTTTGAAAAAGAAGTGCTCAAGTCCGACAAGCCCGTCCTGATCGATTTCTGGGCGCCCTGGTGCGGCCCGTGCAGGATGGTCAGCCCCGTGGTGGAGGAGATCGCGGCCGAGCACCCCGAGATCAAGGTGGGCAAGATCAACGTGGATGAACAGCAGGAATTGGCGCGCAAGTACCGCATCATGAGCATTCCTTCCCTGTATGTGTTTAAAAACGGCGAGGTCGCCAACAAGGTGATCGGCGCGGTGCCCAAGGCCAATATCGTCGCGATGCTGTCCTGAGACAAGACAGTTCGTCAAAAAGCGGCCGGGGCCGCTTTTTGATTGCACCGCCATTCAATCCGCAAAATGTTTCACGTGAAACATCGCGCGGCCAAAAACAGGCCGCTTGCTTGCAGTCTGCCCCGGGGCATGTTACATTGGGTGCGCTGTCCGCCGGCAAGCGGCACACAGAAATCATCCTGTTGGGGTACATGTGCAACCATGAAGCTTGGCTTGACCGATATGTCCCGCGCAGGGCGGCGCCTTGGCTGCCTGCTGCTGACCGTTCTTTTCCTCCTGACGCTGCCGGGGGAAGGCCCGCTTCACGCGCGGGAATTTTCGCCCCTTCCGGAGGCCTTCGACATCCGTGTCAGAACCGTGTACACCTTTGACAGGCACCATGTGTGGATCGACAGGGTCACCACGGGCCAGGCGTCGGTGGATGCCGCGCTGGCAGACGCCATCGCCCTGCTGGAGCAGCAGGCCCGGCCTTTATTGACAAGCAGGAGCAGGCAGCTGGAGATCACGGCGTCCTGGCGCGGGTCAGGGACAAGCCTGGTCAGCTTCCTGCTGATCTCGCGGGTGACCGTCAAGCGCGAGACCCAGTGGATGGATTTCCGCTGCCTGACCTTTGACCTGGATACCGGGGAGCAGCTGCAGCTAAGCGACCTGTTTGGCCGGGACAGCCCGGCCTATGAGGTGATCGGCCAGGCGGTCCGTCAAAGCCTGAGCCGGATGTATCCGCAGGAGGACAAGCCCGCCCAGGCGCTGGACGCGCTGGGCGCGCCCGGGCAGGCGGCCGGGCTGCCCTTCATGGTGGGCACCTACCAGCTGTCCTTTCCCGTCGCCCTGTGGCAGCTGCTGCCGGAGCGCTACCAGCTCTCGCAGGCTGTGGTGTACTACGACCAGCTCCTGCCCTATGTCCGGGCGGACATGGCGGCCCAGCTGGACAACACCGCCTACAGGGTGCTTGCCCTGACTTTTGATGACGGCCCGGTCGGCGGATACACGCGCGACGCGGTCAAAACCCTGGGACATCACGGGGCGGTCGGCACCTTTTTCGTGATCGGCACCTGTGTCAGGGCCAATCCGGAAGGGGCGCGCCGCGCGGCCGATGCCGGCAACCCGCTGGGCAGCCACTCGATGTATCACAAGTATGGCTACCAAATCAAAGCGGAAATGGTGCCTAAGGACCATGCGTTGTTTGTGCAGACACTGCAGCGCCACACCGGTTTGTCGCCGGACCTGTTCCGCGCGCCGGGGGGCGGCTACGAGAAGTATATACGCAACGGCGTGGACCTGCCCCACATCCGCTGGTCGATCATCGGCGACCCGGAAACAATCACCAGGCCGTCAGCCGTTGCCGCACAGGTGCTGCACAACGCGAAGCATCGGGATATCGTGCTGCTGCATGACAACGTGAAAATCACCGTGGAATCCCTGGAAGAGATGCTTGCGGGCCTGAGGAAACGCGGATTCCGCCTGGCAACAGTGGAGGAGATGTTCCGCATGCAGGGCATCGCGCTGGAGAAGGGCGTCTCCTACAACTCCGCCAAGCCCGGACAAAGCGCGCAGTAAAGGACGCGCCCCGCGGGAGGGCCTCACCCGGCTGCACGCGCCCCGGCGCCGCGCGGCCATGCCCGGGAGCTTACGGGCGCTGAACGAGGTATGAACACGGCACCACCTGATAGAGGAGAAGGAACGATGTATGACCTGATCATCCTGGGCGGCGGGCCTGCCGGCTACCTGGCAGCCGAGCGCGCCGGACACGCCGGGCTCAGGGTTGCCCTGGTGGAGGAGCGCGCGCTGGGCGGCGTATGCCTCAACGAGGGCTGCATTCCCACCAAGACCCTGCTGTACTCAGCCAAGCTGTATGACAGCGTGGCCGGGGGCGCGCGCTACGGCGTCAGCGCTCAGGGGCTCTCGATCGACCACCAGGCGGTCATCCGCCGCAAGAACAAGGTGGTCAAAACGCTGGTGGCCGGCGTCAAAAGCAAAATGCGCGCCAACAAGGTGGAGGTCTTTGCTTCCAGGGGCCGCATCACGGGGAAAACGCAGGAGGCTTACGCCGTGCAGGCCGGGGAGACCCTGCTGACAGCAAAGCGCCTGCTGATCGCCACCGGCTCCGTGCCCGCGGTGCCGCCCATCGCGGGCCTGAAGGAGGGACTGGCGCGCGGTTTTGTGCTGACCAGCCGCGAGATGCTGGACATCAGCAGCGTGCCCGCCCGGCTGTGCGTCATCGGCGGGGGCGTCATCGGGCTGGAGCTGGCCAGCTATTTTTGCACCGTGGGCAGCCGGGTCACTGTAGTGGAAATGCTGGACCACATCGCCGGGGAGAATGACCGGGAGCTGTCCGCGCTGCTGCAGAACAGCCTTGAAAAGCGCGGCATCACCTTCTTCCTGGGCAGCAGGGTGACCGGGATTGAGGAAGAAGGCGTGCGCTTTGAGCAGGACGGGGAAAGCCGCCTGGTGGCGCCAGACGCCGTGCTGCTGTCCATCGGCCGGCGCGCCAGCACGGCCGATCTGGGCCTGGACGCCATCGGCCTGGCTACCCAGCGCGGCGCCATCGAGGTGGATGAGCATATGCGCACCGGCCTGCCCGGCGTCTATGCCGCGGGCGATGTCACCGGCTTTTCCATGCTGGCGCATACCGCCTACCGCGAGGCCGAAGTGGCCGTCAATGACATCCTGGGCAAGCCCGACCGCATGCGCTATGAAGCCGTTCCCGCGATCCTGTACACCAATCCCGAATTGGCCTCCGTCGGCCTGACAGAGGCCTCCGCGGCGGCAAAAGGCCTGCCCTGTCAGACGGTCAGGCTGCCCCTGCGGTATTCAGGGCGCTACCTGGCGGAGAACGAGGGCGGCAACGACATGATGAAGCTGCTTGTCAGCCCTGACACGCAGCAGGTGCTGGGCGCGCAGGTGCTGGCCAATTACGCCAGTGAATTCATTGTTGTCGCCGGCACCTGGATCCAGATGGGACTGACCCTGGAGGAGATCCGCAAAACGATCTTCCCGCACCCCACCGTGGCCGAGATCCTGCGCGAAGCCATCTTCGCCATTGAGGAATGATCCTGATTCCAGGCTTTATCGCACAACGCACAGGGGAGGGCGCCGGCCGGCGCCCTCCCCTGTGTTGCTGACTGAAGCCCGGAAACAGGCTTCACCTTGTGTTCTGTGGCGTGCGCATCACTTCTGCCGGATGTTCACAAAGGCGATGGCATCAACGGAATGCGGCTTCAGGCCTTTTTCGGCGAAAACTTCCTTGAAGGAGGAGTCAACCTCTTTCCTGATCAAAATGGAGCTGCCGGGCATAATGGCCTTTTCGCTGTACATTGATTCGTCTTTCATATAAAGGATGTTGCCCTCCTCATCCAGCAGCACGAGCACAACCTCTACAGAGAAGATGGGTTCCTCGGTATTGTTGGTCACCGTCGCATACATATAATCCGCAGTGCCATACCGGCCGGGCACGTTTTCAGCGTACTCGGTGACCACCGGCAGCCGCAGGGTCACATAGTTCGTATCGCTCTTCCCGGTGACGGTCAGCAGGTAGTCGTCCACCTTGCCCACAAACTCGTCCTCGATTTTTGTATACATATAGGCATAGGTATACTCCTCTGGCTGGAGGTACTCCGCATACTCCCACAGGGAGTCCGTTGAGGTGATCGGGTTTCCGTCCTCGTCAAACACCTCCAGGATGGCCGCGTTCACCTTGATGGGCTTGTCGCCGACATTGTCCAGGCGCATATACACATACCCGTATTTTGTGTAGCTTCCGGCAACGATGAAATTCTCCTGGGTCACCCTGATCTTGCCCGCCGCCAGCGCGCTGACAGAAGTCATCAGCACAAGCAGGATCAACAGAAACAGAACAGTTTTTTTCATGGCTTCCTCCGTTTATTCAAGTATTATGTGATCCGCCTCCGCGGCGGGAATGGTAATTTTGAACCCCCAGGTCGATTCATAGGTGAAGGTTTTCTTCATCCGGGCGTATACCACCAGGTTGACGTCCTCGGCCAGGTCAAAATCCGGCGCGTAATTGATCGTCACATAGACAACATCCTTGTCGCCCGCAGTGGCCAGCCGGATTTGAAACCCTTCGTTTTTGTTTCCAAGCACCTGAAGGACCTGCCCGCGCAGGACAACCTTTTCGCCATCGTGCTTCTCGGGATGCTGCAGGCAATCCTGATAATCAAGCGGGCCGTACTCCTGATACGGGTCGGTCTGCTGCCCGGCTGTTTCCGCCTCTTCAAGCTCAGCGGTGGGCTCGATTTCATCGGCGGGCTCAAGCTCAGCGGCAGGCTCGATTTCATCGGCGGGCTCGATGCCTGCCGCAATCGAAAACAAAACCGCCTGGTCTTCCCCGGAGGGCAGCCCGTCATTGGCCAGCCCATGGTCCTTTTCAAAGCGCTTGAACGCCTTTTGGGTTTCAGAATCAAGCTTGCCGCTGAGCGGGCCGTCATAATAGCGAAGTTCTTGGAGTTTTTTCTGAATGTTCAGCACCGCGTCGCCCTTGTCGCCCCGCTCCAGATCATAGTAGGGATTGTGGCCTTTGCTGAGCAGCTCCGCCTGGATCCTTTCCTGCAAAAGCAGCAGTTCCTCCACAGTGTACCCGGAGACGTCCGGAAGCCGCGGCGCCTGCTCCGCAGCCGCGAGCAGCGCCGGCAACAGCAGCGCCACAAGCAGTATCACAAGTCTTTTTTTCAACCTTCCTCCCCCCTTCTTTATGCACAGCCTGCCGATAGATACACCGCATGGCCCGCGGACCGGCGTATGCGATCCGCAACCTTTACCGGGCTCATTATACCATATACCCTTGTTTTTGTGTTCTCATTGATGTAAATTGCCCGTGAGTTTCCGTGAGCAGCGGCGGATGCCCAGCGGAATGAAGGGGCACAAAGAAACCGCCGGGACTGCTGGCGTCCGCGGCGGCCTGGCTGGGGTGGCAGGAATCGAACCTACGAATACCAGAGTCAAAGTCTGGTGCCTTACCGCTTGGCGACACCCCACCGCCTCACAGGATGAAAAAAATGGGGTGGGTGATGGGAGTTGAACCCACGACTTCCAGAGCCACAATCTGGCGCTCTAACCACTGAACTACACCCACCGTGCTGGCACGCCTGAAGGGATTCGAACCCCTGACCCTCGGCTTAGAAGGCCGATGCTCTATCCGACTGAGCTACAGGCGCATATACCCTGGCGCAGTGCGGTCAGGGCCATCCTGCCGGCGGTTTATGATGCTAACACAACTGCAGGGCGCTGTCAACGAAAACCGTCCCTGATTGTTGGCATACCGTGTAGGAGTGTCAAACATAGGTAACACATTGGCGCAATTCTGGCAGCAGCCCGGTGTCAAGGGTAAGGTGGAGATTTGCGAAGCAAATACTACCTGACCTTGACACCGCTTCCCTGGTAGAATTCGGGGCGGCTCAATGGTTCGCCATTGAGCCTTGATTACATCACCCCCAGATACAGGCCCAAAACTTCATTGGGCGATCTCATCCCAAGGCAGGTCATGATGTAATCGTTCGATGCTGCCTGGTACCTGGCCAACTGACTCCTTCCATCCTCCAGACTGTACATCCGCATCTTCCTGTAAAACCTCATCTCATCCGTCCGGTGCTGACGCTCAACCTTTCCGTTGTGCCGGGGTGTGGCGATCCGGATGCGGTGATATGCTATCCCCATGTCCTCCAGCGCCTGCTCAAACAGCGTCTTGTGTTTGGATTTGGTGACCAGCAGCGCGTTGGTGAACTCCGTTCCATTGTCCGTCTGTATCGCTCTGATGGGGAAGGGGGATCGCCTCACCAGTTTCTCCAGAAAGTCCCGCGCGCTGTAGGCGCTGCGTTCATCGTACATCTCCCGAAAAGTCCAGCGGCTGCACTCGTCCTTTGCCGTAAACTGGTAGTATTTCCCGCCATCCGACACACAGTACGAAGGCACATACTTCACATCCAACTGCAGTTTCTGACCCGGATAGTCCGCCCGCTGGTAGGGCTTGGGTTTGTGATCCTTCCGCTTTGTGACGTTTTGCTTTCCAAGCAGCCTGGTCACTGTCCGCTTGAAGCAGCCATAACTTCGCGTGTATCCATAGTTCCTGGCCTTTTGGTAACCCAGCAGCAGATCCTCTCGGTACTGCCTGCCGTAGCGCTTTACCAGCTTCTCCTCACTCCGGCTTTGTTTGCGGGGGTTGGTATGGGGACTTCGCTTGCGCTCCATCAGGCTTTGCCAGGTCCCATCCCAGCGATTTCGCCATTTCCATACACATTTCCGGCTTACATGGTAGCGAAGTGAGGTCTTGGTCAATCCATGGTTCCAGCAATACAACATCATCTGTTGACGCCAGTGCGCATCCTGAGTTAACTTGTTCATGCAGAGAGCTCCTTCAGTAGTTTTGTTTTGGAAAATCCATTCTACCAGAGTCTCTCTGCTTTCTTCTCCCTAAGTGTTACCTATGTATCGTACCTCAACAAACCGTCCCTGATTGTTGGCATACCGGCTTGTAAACTCCCGCCTCCTCCTGTAGAGTAGGTTTCAACGCCGCTGTGTCCGCGCGCGGCGCACAACATTCCTTACAGGGAGGGTAAAATGAAGCATTTCCTCATTGGCTACGCCGGCAATGCCGGCATCCGCATGATGACCGCGCAGGATGCCCGCAGCCTGAGCCATATCAACCTGGCCTTCGGCGTCATCAGGGACGGCCTGCTGGACACCTCCAGGCTGACCGTCTGGGACAGCCTGCATCAGCTCCGCGGCTGGAACCCGGACATCAGGATCGTGCTGTCGGTGGGCGGCTGGACGGCGGGCGGCTTTTCGGAGATGGCCGCGACGCCCCGGGGCATCTCCGCCTTCGCGGATTCCTGCGGCAAAGCCATGGACCTGTATGGGCTGGACGGCATTGACATCGACTGGGAATATCCCTGCTCCTCCGCGGCGGGCATCGCCTCCAACCCCGCGGACAAGGTCAACTTCACCGCGCTGATGCGCGCGCTGCGCGGGGTGGCCGGGGACAGGATCGTGTCCATCGCGGCCGGCGCCGGCCCCTATTTCACCCGGAACACCGAAATGGACAAGGTGGCCGCCGCCTGCGACTATGTCCAGCTGATGACCTATGACATGCGCGGCGGCTTTGACCGCCAGGCCGGGCACCATACGGGGCTGGACGCCTCCCTGGGCGATGAGGACGGGATGACGGTGCGCCGCGCGGTTGAGCTTTTCCACAAGGCCGGCGTGCCCCGGGACAAGATCGTGATCGGCGCGGCCTTTTATTCCCGCAAATGGGACGGCGTGCCCGACGTCAACCGCGGCCTGCTGCAGCCGGCTGAAAGCGTGGGCAACTACGGCCCGGGCTATGACAAGCTGCTGGCTGAGTACATCGACAAAAACGGCTGGGTCAGCCACTGGGACGAGGACGCCAAAGCCCCCTTCCTGTTCAACGGCCGGAGCTTCATCAGCTATGACGACCCGCGCTCGGTCGCGCTCAAGTGCCGTTACCTCAAGCAGGAGGGCCTGCGGGGCATCATGTACTGGGAGCACGCCAGCGACAGCACCCACACGCTGCTGGGCGCCATGGCCGCCGAGCTGGGCAGGGGCTGAGCGGCATCCGCAAGCCGTACTGATCCCGGGCGCCCGCCTTCCTGCCCGGGATCAATGCGTTATCGTATTCTTATAAGATCACAGGGCGACGCGCGCCTGCGCCTCGCCCTGTGTCAGCGTATACCGGGCCTCTCTGCCGTCCAGGCGCAGCTCATAGCCGCCCAGGAAGCCCTTCAGTTCGGCCCGGCCCTGCGCGTCGGTCACCAGGCTGCCCCGGCTTTTCCACTGCCCGTTGATCAGCTCATCCAGGCGCTCGTAAGCCGGTTTTTCGCTGTTGTCCCTGCGCAGCAGGCCGGAAGGCGCGTTGAGCCACTTGCCATCCGCCGCGTTCCAGACCGTCACGGCCTCCACCCGCGGATGGGCGAACAGGGCCGTATACATCTCCTCCACCTCGCGCGCCTGCCGCTCCTCGCCCTCGGGGGTGGAGGGCCAGTCCTTCACCTGCCAGTCGTTGAGGTCCGCAATGTGCCTGGGCATCAGGTCGCCTGAGATCAGCGTGTTCTCAGTAAAGTGCAGCGGCAGCCCGAAGCGCGAGAAGCGCCTGAGCACATCCTGCAGCTTGTCCATGCCCCAGTAGCCCTGGTGCTGGTGGGACTGCAGCCCGATGACGTCGATGCGGACGCCGGCGTCCAGGCAGTCCGCGATCAGGCGCTCATAGGCCGGGGACATGTCAAAATCGTTCAGGATCAGGGTGGCGCCGGGGTTAGTTTCACGCGCGGCCTCAAACACCGCCCTGACGATGCCCACGCGCCCCAGGTCCTTGGCGATGCGGGTGACGGCGTTGTCATACCTGTCAAACACCGGCATGATGACCACCTCGTTGATCACGTCCCAGGTGTCGATCCGGTCCCTGAAATCCGCCGCCTCGCGGCGGATGCGCGCCAGCTGCTTTTGCAGGATGGTCGGGTTGTCATACCGCATCAGCCAGGGGGCGCACACCGTATGCCAGCACAGCGGATGGCCCTTGACCTTCACGCCGCGGCCGCGCAGCCAGTCCGCCGCGCGCAGCAGGGCCTCGGTCTGCGGCTCGCCCTCCTCCGGCTCAAAGCGTCCCCAGTAAAAGGGCAGGGTCCCGTAATTGAACAGCGCCAGCATTTTGCTCATCCGGTCCATCAGGGCGGCTTTGCGCTCCAGCAGGAGGTCCTCGCCGGCCAGGTCGACCGCGTCAAAGGCGCCAAAGCCGAACAGGAACTGGTGGGTCAGCTGCTCGTAGCGGACGGACTTCCCGGCCAGCGGCGCGCCGTCCCGGTCCACAAAGGTCACCAGGGCCGCGCCCCTGCGGTGGTCAAGCTGTGTGCTCATTGGATGCTCCTTGCTCTATATATTTCTATTGACTTCCTGCCCCGCCAGCTTCCGGAAGGCTGCCAGGTCCTCCTCCCTGAAATAGGGGGTCTGCCCGAAACGCTGCCAGTCAGCCAGCGGCAGCAGGGCGCCGCCCACGCTCAGATGGCGCCCGGCCAGGAGCCAATCGCGCACCAGCGCCCGCAGGCGGGTATCCGCCGGCAGCCGTTCCGGCGGGGGCAGGCTGTCCAGACCGTACAAAAAGACGGCGAAAGCCTCCCTGTCCGAATGGATGGGGATCAGGTGCATCTCGCGCTGGATGCGCAGGATGCGGCTGTCCTCCGGCCTCATCATCAGCTGCAGGTGGGGCGAGAACAGCCAGGAATCGCACAGGAAGCCCTTGTGGCGGACCTCGGGATACACCTTTTCAAACAGCGCCAGCGCCGCCTTGAAGGAAGCCCGGCAGGTCGGGATGTCATAGCCCGGGCCGTCAGGGATATGAAAGCCCAGCAGAATGTCGCCCCGGCGCAGCAGCGGCTCATAGCTTGACAGGTCAAACCATTCGGCTGCCGGGCATACATGGCCCGCGGCGCTCACGCGGTGGGCCAGCGCCCGCTCCCCCACCCGCTCATACACCGTGTAAAAGGAGGGCTGTTCCCCTTCCGCGGGCAGCAAGCCGTCCGCCCGCAGGCCCAGGCCGCCCCCGGCCAACACCAGGGCCCGCCCGCTTTCGCGGTGGCGGTAGAAGGTATAGTCATACCACAGGGCGGCAGGGGCGAAACGCAGGTGGCGAGCGGTGTTCAGCCAGGGCGTCACGCACAGCGCGCACCAGGCGTCATTGCCCAGGCCGTAGCCGCCCTGCAGCTTTTTGCGCTGCCGGCTGTAGTCGCCCACATTCCGGAAATTGCGCAGCACGTCCGCGGGGTCCGGGTGTCCCCTGCGCCGCAGGTCATCCACGGTGCGCGGCGCCTCCCGGCACAGGACGCACAGGCCGAACATCGCGGCCTGCCCGCCCAGCGCGCCGGTAGCCAGCGAGGAAAACCAGGGCACCTCATAAAAAGGGCGCGCGATGAACAGCGCCCAGTGAAGAAAGACCGCGGCCAGCTTCAAATCGGGGGCCATGTCGATCCGCTTTGCGGCCAGGCGGATTTGCGCCACCCAGTCCTCCTCAAAGCCGAACCAGTCCCCATAGCGCAGCACATCGGCTTCACGCAGCAGGGGCTTTGAAAGATCCTGTTCATCCGGGATGAATTCCGCCCAGCGTTCCGCGAAATAGGCGGGCAGCCTGCCAAAGCCGGCAGCGCGGGAGATCTCCTGCCAGCTTAAAGACATCAGGCGCTCCCCTTGCGGTCAGTCGTCATCTTTATCGGAGGTCCGGGCCTGCCTGAGCTTGCGCAGATGCAGGTAGACTGTGTTCGGGGAGATGCCCATCATGTCGGCCACCTTGGGCACCGCGTTTTTCAGGCGAAAGATGCCCTTGTGATAAAGATGCTCGATCACGCTTCGGTTTTTGCTGTGGTTGGCGATGCCCCCGCTGTTGTAGATGCTGGACCTGGCGTCCGCGATGCTGTGGGCGATCAGGTCCTCCGCGTTGCTGGCGAGCGCCTCGCTGACGCTGGCGACCTCATCCCCGGTCTGGAACCAGGAGGACAGAAACTCGTTTAAGGGGATATCCATATAAAAATTGATGCAGATCAAACCGATGATCCGGCCGCCCTCGCCGAATATCGGCAGGGTGGCCGCGCGGATGGGGGAGCCCTTTCTGCTGCGGTTGTTGTAGATCCTGTTCTTGTCGCCCTGTTTGTTTTGAATCTCCGCCAGCATCCCCAGCGCCAGGTCGGTGATGGGCGCGCCCACCTCGCGGTTTGAGTGGTGGCCGTTGATGATCTTGACAGCGGAGCTGTCCAGATTCTCCAGGTTGTGCAGCACAAACTCAAAGCCGCCGCCCAGATACGCCGCCAGGCCGTCCAGCACGGAATGGTAAGACGCGATAATCATCCGCTCAGCAGCGCTCAGCACAATCGGCTTGTTCATCCGCATCCTCCAGATTTGTTTCTATCCATAGTGTAGCGCATCTCCGGCAGTTTGCAAGAAGCTGGCGGAACAAATGTTGAACAAATGTTGTGGACAATCTGTAAATTATTTTATTGACTGAACTTTATTTCAACTGTATACTGTGTTTAACAATATCATAGCGAAGGAGAGATGTCATGGGTCAAGCAGTTCACACACAGGACGCTCCACAGGCGATCGGTCCGTACTCACAGGCGGTCATCTCCGGGGGGATGGTATATACCTCCGGGCAGATTCCGCTCGACCCTGTTTCCGGAGCCGTCGTGGACGGCGGCATCCGGGAGCAGACAGCCCAGGCGCTGGACAACCTCAAAGCGGTATTGGCTGCCGCGGGCAGCGGTCTGAACCATGTGGTCAAGACCACCTGCTTCCTGACCGACATGAACCATTTTCAGGAATTCAACGCGGTGTATGCCAACTACTTCCCCGGCAAACCGGCCCGCAGCTGCGTCGCGGTGCGGCAGCTGCCCAAAGGCGTGCTGGTGGAGGTAGAAGCGATTGTGGAAGTTTCCGCAGAAAGGTAAAATGCATATCATGAGTATCAAACAACTGATGAACTCCCGTTTCCGTGACTTGCAGGGCGGCCTCTTTCTGACCGTCACCAAGGCGGACGTCGGCGAGGGCGCGGGCAATTTCATGAAGGCGGGCGGCGACATCATGGCCTGGGCCGACCCCTTCTTCCCGGACCCCGCCATTCCGGAATCCGTGCAGAAAGCCCTGCACAAGGCGGTGGATGACGGCTTCGCCGCGCACTACTCCATGCCCATCGGGGATTTCCAATTGCGCCAGACGCTGGCCCGTCACATCGGCAAGGGCACCGGGCTGGAGCTTGACCCCTCGCGCAACATCCTGGTCACGCCCGGGTCAGACAGCGGCCTGCTGTACGCGATGATGCCCTTCATCTCCCCCGGGGATGAGGTCATGGTGCCCAACCCGAGCTACCCCAGCAACTTCCTCAACGGCAAGCTGCTCGGCGGCGTCACCGTGTCGGTGCCGCTGTATGAGGAGGACAACTACCAGTTCCGCATGGAGGAGTTTGAGAAGCGCGTCACCCCCAAGACCAAGATGGTGCTCATCTCCCACCCCAACAACCCGACCACCACCGTCTTCCGCCGCGAGAGCATCGAGGCGCTGTGCGATTTTGTCATCAAGCACAACCTGATCCTGGTCAGCGACCAGGCCTTCCAGGATCACATCTATGACGGGATCGAGTTTGTCCACCCCGCCACCCTGCCCGGCATGTGGGAGCGCACCGTGACGGTCTGCTCCATCTCCAAGGGCATCGGCCTTTCCGGCTTCAGGATCGGCTACATCTACGCGGACGACGTCATCATGGACGTGCTCTATGGCGGCGCGGTCAACGTCATCGGCGCCTCCTCCACCCTGTCCACCATCGGCGCCATCGCGGCCATCGAGGACGAGAGCATCCTCAAGAGCCATTTCGTGCGCCTGGAGCGGCGCCGCCGCCAGGCCTACGAAAGCTTCCACGACATCCCCGGCGTCCGGATGCAGCTGCCCGAGAGCGGCATCCTGTCCTGGCTGAACATCAGCCGCCTGGGCACCAGCGAGGAGGTGGCCAACCGCCTGATGGAGGACGCCAAAATCATGGTCAACCAGGGCGTGCCCTACGGCTCTCAGGGCGAGGGCTACATCCGCATCGTCACGGCCTGCTTCGCCAGGGATGAGGATGCCCAGCTGCGCTTTGACCGCATCCGCAAGGTCCTGCTCAAAATGGGCGAGGAAAAAGGAATCAAATAAGATCAGGAGGTATCCACCATGCAGGAAACCGTAACCAACAAAAGGCTTGAGTTCAGGGGGAGCATGTTCCTCTCCCTGGTGCCGGTAGCCATCTTCTTTATATTCTGCGCGGTCATGTTCATCGGCCTGAAGGCCTTCAACATGGAGGCGCTGGCCATGGCCGGCTTTGTCGCCCTGCTGATCGGCGGCGTGTTCGCCAAGAGCTATACCGAGTTCTGGGACGCCGCCATCAAGGGCATCTCCTCCATCGCGTCGATCTCCGTCATCGTCATCTTCTTCCCGATCGGCATGTTCTCCGCCCTGATGAAGGCGAGCGGCCTGTCCGGCGGTTTTGTCTGGCTGGCCAACAGCATCGGGGTGCAGGGCGGCGTGTTCGTCGGCTTCGTGTTCCTCGCGACCTGCGTCATGTCCACGGCGACCGGCTCCTCCATCGGCACGATGTTCTCCGCCTTCCCCATCTTCTACCCGGCGGGCGTGGTCCTGGGCTGCAACCCCGCCTTCCTGGCCGGCGCCATCGTGTCCGGCGCCGTCTTCGGCGACAACCTGGCCCCCATTTCGGACACCACCATCGCCTCGGCCTCCACGCAGATCTTTAAAAACGGCCGGCCGGCCGACGTGGGCGGCTGCGTGCGCAGCCGGCTCAGGTATTCTTTAGCCGGCTCCGCCATCGCCCTGGTGCTCTTTGTGCTGTTCGGCGGCAAGGGCGAAGTGGCCGAGGCGGCCCAGATTGAGCAGCTCTCCAACCCCAACAGCCTGTTCATGCTGATCCCGGTCGTCATCATGCTGGTCGTGGCCACCAAGACCAGGAACATCTTCCTGGGCCTCTTTGTCGGCCTGGCGCTGGGCATTGCCACCGGCCTCGCGCTGGGGCTCTTCCCGCTGTCCGCCGTGTTCGCCAACGACCCTGAACATAATGTGATCACCGGCTTCCTGGTCAGCGGTGTAAACAGCATGCTGGGCACCGTCGGCCTGGTCATCGCCGTGTTCGGCATCATGGGCGTCATCACCGAGGCCGGCATGCTGGACTACCTGGTGGAGAAGATCCTGGGCAGCAAGCTGGCCCAGACCCCGCGCGGCGCGGAGGCGGCCGGCATCATCGGCATCTCCCTGACCGACCTCATCTTCGGCGGCGTCTCCAGCGTCTGCATCCTGACCTTCGGCCCCGTGCTCAACAAGATCGGCGGCGCGCACGACATCCACCCCTACCGCCGCGCCAACCTGCTGGACGCCGTGGCCAACAGCCTGCCGGCCTGCATCCCCTTCATGAGCGTGTTTGTCTTCATCGGCTCCGCCCTGACCGGGCTGTCGCCCCTGGAGGTTGCCGGCGGCACCATGTACGCCTACACGCTCTTCCTGGTGATGGTCTTCGCTGTCGCCACCGGCTGGGGCAGAAGATACGAAGGCCCCAACGGCGAGGAGCTCAAAACCCAGCCTGCCAAATAATCATTTTCTTCCTCAACGCCTGTCCCCCGAGCGGTTTATGCGCCCGGGGGACTTTTCGGGTCTTATCAAGTAATTGCTGCCTGGCCGAGCGGGCGGACAAAGGAGGATCCATGGCCAGAAGAACGCTGTTGATCGCGCTTGCAGCGGCCGGCGCGCCTATTGGGATAAAACGCCAAATTCATGCAGACAATAGTGATGACCGTCGCTCATCAAAACGTGCCTGCCACTCCATTTCAGCCCAAGCACGCCGTTCATCAAATGGTAAACATAGCCTCTGGGCGTGCTTTCGGGCACGCTGACCCGTCCTGTGATCCCCCGGGCAAGGTCACAAAGGTACAGGTCGCGCTGGTTTTCCTGGTCAGACGCGCTCATGAGCAAGTAGTTTCCGTCCATGGAAAGCGTCGCGTTGGTGACCTTCAGCAAATCGTCAAAAGCATAGTCGCCCGCCGCCAAGTCGACCAGCACCAGGCGGTCGGCCGGGCCGGCGTCCTTTCGGATGGCCAGCGCGTGGTCAAACACCGATGCATCAGCTTCGTCCACCCGGAACAGGTTGAACAGATAGTCGCGGGAATTATTCTGAGGATTGATCCTCAAAGCCAGCAAGGCCTGTTCTCCCCGGACCATGTGCAGTACGGCCAGCATCTGCTGATCGGGCAGCGGTCTATATCTCTTCTCACCCTGAATAAGCCGTTCACCGGACGTTGTTTGGCAGGATATCGCAGGCGGCAGACGCTCTTGCATGACAGCACGCAAAATACCCTGCCCGGTATCGGCGATGACACCCAATATATACGTTGCAGATGCATCCCATCGGGCCAAATCGGTCATTTTTCTTGTTTGAAGGTCATAGGAACGCAAAAGACCAACCGTTTCTTTTACCCCACCAGCTTCTATGACCCCCCAAGCTTCTATGTATAAGCATGCGCTGTCCCTGCTGAAGGCAGCTTTTACAGGAAAGCAGCCGGACTCAAATTCGTGCCTTTTTAATTTAGCTTTCTGTTCCAGTTCCTGATCCACAGCCCGGGAAACGCCCTTTTCCAGATCCAGCAAAAGGATATTAGCAGTGAAATTACCGTTCAGAAAAAACCGCTCGGGCCAGGCAAGAGCCACATATCGCCCGTCGGACGACCACGTCACATGCTGGTCTTCCGGCATTTTCGGAAACCATCTGTAGCAACGGGCAAAATAATCACGGTTCATCGCGGCATCCGGCAGGATTAATCGCAGCGTGCGATCTGTAAGATCCGCCACCATCGGCAAGCCATCAGCTATGATCAGCATGCGCGTGCCGTCAGGTGAGAGCGAAAGATAGCTTTGCGCATCATGCAGGTCCGCGGCGGTCACCTCAATGGTTTCGGGAAGATCGTCCGGCAGGCTGTCCGCCAGAACATCAGCGCCCCCCAGATAAGCAACCGCCTGATCATACCTCTGTATCTGCGCCATAAAATCCTGCAAGGGTACACGGACCAGCACCTCGCTTGATAGCTCCGCCATCAGCCGGTCGGCGGCCAGCGCCTCCTGGAAGGCTTCAGCTGAAAGGCCGGGGACAGGGCTCCCGGTTGCCTGCGCATTTGACACAGCTCCTGCCACAAAAGCTGCCGCGAGCAGCGCGGCGCAAGCCATCGACAGGAAATTTCTCATTCTCTTTTCCTCCTGAATCTTCGTTCTCTGCGGAACCGGCATACCTGTTACAGTATACCAGACAATCAGAACTCCTTTCCTGCTGTCGGGAACATTTGGTTCGGATGACCGTGTCCGATGCGTTTTGTTATCAAGCCGGGTAATTGTAACATGAAGCCGCGATTCATGAACATCCCTGATGCCGTCCATCCGCTTCCCTGCTGATCACGGGACGCCGGGAAGATGGTAATCTTTCTCTTTTTGTGATCAAAACTGCCGTTTTTAACCATACTACCCGAAAAGGCAGGTAGCTATGCTGAGCGTTTTGTGTTATTTTCTTCATAGCAGAAGAACGGTACCAAAAGACTTTATCGGAGGAAGGCGCTTCACCCGCTTTAGCAAAGGAAGGCGCTTCACAAAGTAACCAACTGAGGAAAGGAGAAATATTTCATGAAAAAGACTTCCATTCGGACGCTGATCCTGCTGCTGCCGGTCCTTGTCGTGCTGAGCGGGCTGGCAGCCCTGCCGGCGGATTGCCTCGCGGCGGAGGAGCTGACGGCTACGATGTCTGTGAGCAAGGAGGGTATCATCCGGGTCGGGGACAGCGTGACGATGACCCTGACCCCCTCCGGCGGCACCCCGCCCTATACCTATGATTACATCATGTTCATTTTTGAGGACGGCGAGCCGCATGCCTTCTCGTCTGGGTTTATACCGGACAACAGCTATACCTGGACGGTAGGCTTTGGCAGTACAGTGGTTTTTATAAGCAGGGTCCGGGATGAGGAAACGATCGCCTCCTGTGAAGTAGACATGAAAATACGGGGGAGCCAGTACAACCCGGTCAAAATCGCAGGTCAGTCCCTCAGTCCCGGGAATACCGTCAATATTGGGGATACCCTCTCCTACTATGTCGCTGCCGAAGGCGGACAGCCGCCCTACACCTATGGATACGAGGTGATGCTGTATCGGGAAGGCAGCTGGACATCCGAAAAAAGCGAAGGCCACAGCTCCAGATACTTCGACTATACGGTCACCAGAGGCGCCCGGGGAAGCATCCATGCCACCATTGAGGACTCCGTGGGGCGCAAGATTACATCTGAGCCTCTGGATTTTACGATTCTTGGAGACAGCAGCCCGCCCATGGTACTCAACGTGACGTCATACAGCCTGGTGAAACTCGGCGAAGACAGGTACCGGGCCAGCCTCCAGGTCGGCATTGAAGGCGGCGCCCAGCCCGTGAAGTATGTTTGCTGGTGGTATACGTTCATTCAAGGTGAAATGACCGATTACAGAATGTTCTCAGAAAACACGGATGGCGCGTTCTTTATGGAGGAAAGCTTTGATGTGGCGCTTGCCGAGGTATTTGCAACGGATGCCAATGGCTGGAGCAACGATGAGTACCTCGAAATGTACTTTAACACTGATGATGCGGAAGAACCGGTTCTGTCTGAACTGCTCAATATTGATCTGCTGAGGGATTCCCTGAGGAAAAACTTGCTCAATATTGATCATAGCGACCTGATCGCGCAGCTTTACGGCATCTCCGAGCCGGATTCAAGCCCCGGCGTAGACATGATCAACATGATCATACCTGAGCTGACCAGGCCCGGGCTGGTTAATCCCGGATTGGTCAATCCCGGGCTGGTCAATCCAGGAATGGTCAATCCAGGAATGGTCAATCCAGGAATGGTCAATCCAGGGCTGGTCAATCCCGAGGCGACAGCGCCTGAGGAGACAGAGCCTGAAATCGTGCTGCCTGAGATCATCAATCCGGGCATTACAACGCCTCTGGCTCCAAACCTGCAGCGGCCAGGCTTTCCAAACCCGTAAACCTGCGCCCCATGCCGTATCACGGCATGGGGGCAGCGTTTCTGCAGGGCTTACACCCGCAGGATCCGGTGTTGATTCCCCGTATGCGGACATAAAGCCGCTTTTGACCATGCTGCCCTAAAAGGCAGGCGCTCATGCTGAATTGTTCGCTTTAAAAAGAGCTGCGCCAGAGGGCTTTACCAAAGAAAGTTGCTCAATCAAAGGAAGGAGATGGGTTTTCATGAATAAAACCTCCTATTGGACGCTGATCCTCCTGCTGACGGTCCTTGCCGCGCTGGCCGGGCTGACGGCCCTGCCGGCGGCTTGTCTCGCGGCGGAGGAGCTGACGGTGACGATGACCCTGGACAAGGAGGGCGTCGTCCAGGCCGGGGACAGCCTGACGGCGACGCTGCACCCCTCCGGCGGCCGTGCGCCTTATTTCTATCACTTCACGATGATCATTTATGAGAATGAAGAACCGCATATCTTTCGGATGGACTCTCTTATTGCGGAAAGCAGCCATACCTGGCCGGTAGACTTTGGCGATCGTTTGGTTCTCAAAGGCTTGATCATGGACTCGAACAGTGCGATGGCCACTTGCGAGGCCTCCCTTGAGATACAGGGCGGCGTGTACGATCCGCTCACGATCACAGACGAGTCCTTCGGTCCCGGGAACACCGTCAATCTTGGGGACGCCATCACCTATTCTGTCTCCGCCCAGGGCGGGCAGCCGCCCTATACCTATGATTACAAGCTGCGCCTGGTTCAGGATGACTGCTACTTTGAGCCTAAAGGCGGCGATGGCCACAGCACCAACAGCTTCAGCTATACGATCACCCGCGGCACCGAAGGAGCCTTCTATTGCATCGTAGAGGATGCCCTGGGACGCAAGGCATACAGTCAGCAGAATTTCGAGTTTACGATTCTTGGAGACGATCACGCGCCCATGAACTTCAGCGAGACCCATGACATGGTGAAGCTTGGCAAAGACAGCTACCGGGTGACCATCCAGGCCAGCGCCACAGGCGGCGCCCAGCCCGTGCGCTTTTATTGCTGGTGGATTCTGTACAAGAACGGTGATTTGATCGATGAGGTGTTGGATCTCAGGGGGGACGGCGCGTTCTCGCTGGAGGGAGATTTTGACCGGGCGACTGCCTCGCTGAACGCAGCTGATGCCGATAACTGGTGGAGCGTGAATCACTTCAATCTCACCTTTGACACCAAGGACGCGGACAGGCCGTATCTTTCTGATTTAATCGTCAAAGACCCACTGAGAGAAGCCCGGGATACCATGAGAATAGAGTCGCTCAATCCCGACCGGCTTGAGAGTTTGAAGAAATTTTTAGAAGCCGTTCAGGGGGATTCAAGCGACGATCCTGACGGCTCTGACATGATCACGGTCACGCCTGTAGCGGACGATTCCGAATGGGTCAGGCCTGACCTGGCCACGCCCGATCTGTCCAATAACCCCAGGATGAACAGGCCTCTGGCGACAGCAACGCCTGAGCCTGAGGAAACGACAGGGCCTGAAATCCTGCCAACCGATCTCC
>JAKPNM010000042.1 GCA_029548395.1 Bacillota bacterium | reverse complement strand
CCGGATTTCCTCGCGCGCATGGTACGACTCACCCGCTCAGCCGAGAGCCACGACGTGAGGGAGCGTCTGGGGGAGATCATCTGCCCGGTGCTGCTCATCTCATCCGACCAGGACCACATTACCCCCATGGAGGAGCAGGTTTACCTGCGCGAACACATTCAAAATGCCCAGCATCTGGTCTTTCCCAAAACAGGCCACGCCGCCTTTTATGAACGCCCGGACCTGTTTGTCTCTGTGATGATGGGCTGGTTCAACCATCACGCGACCATCCAACTGCCTTAAGGAGAATCCATGAATTTTACCTTCAGGGGCAGGCAGATCTACTATGAGAGCCACGGCAACGGAAATCCCCTGCTGCTGCTCAATGGCATCATGATGAACACAGCGAACTGGGCGCCGT
This sequence comes from Bacillota bacterium, assembly GCA_029548395.1. Taxonomy (GTDB): domain Bacteria; phylum Bacillota; class Clostridia; order Christensenellales; family Aristaeellaceae; genus UBA6115. The sequence goes on along the minus strand of JAKPNM010000042.1, from coordinate 2,884 downwards.
TTATCCAAGCCTTTACAAAGGGCGGCAACCGCCTGCTGCTGCTGGACCTCATTGACCAGGGCAAGAGCGCCGCGTTTGAGGAATTGTATCGCGTCAGCGACCAGGCCGAGATGGTAAAGGCCTTTATTGACCATCTGGGGCTGGAGCAAGTGAGCGTCATGGGCACCTCTTACGGCGGAACGGTCGCGCTGAGCCTGGTCGTTGAGCACCCCCGCCTGGTTGACCGTCTAATGCTGGCTGCGACAAGGGCCTATACCGACCCGCTGTTCACCGATATGTGCGAGTCGTGGCTGCACGCCTGCGCGAGCCCTGCGGCCCTGTATTCAGGTACGATGCCACTTTTCTACGGGGCCACTTTTCAGCAAAACCAGCGGGAATGGCTGCTGTACCGGCGTGCTCTTCTTGAGAAAACCGCTTTTGTCAGCCCGGAGTTCGTGGCGCGCCTCAAGCGCCTGGTCGGCTCCTTTATCGGTTTTGACCTCAGGGAGCGCCTGGGCCGCGTCACTTGCCCAACGCTGGTGATCGCTGCGGAGGAAGACCTGGTCATGATGCCCTGGGAACAGCAGCGCATCGCACAGGGTATCCCCGGCGCTCACCTGATCACCCTGCACAAGACCGGCCACGTGATGTTCCTGGAACGCCCTGGCCTGTTTGTGCCTTTGATGATGGGCTGGTTCAATCATCGGGATATGGTCAGCCTGCCCTAAGCCAATGTCCCCAAACCGGTACATGCAGAGCGCACTAATAGCAGAAAGGCCAAGAGGGATGAACGAACCGAAGACGATCCGAGGCCAACAGACCATGGGCCGGATCATCAAAGCAGCTGAGATTGAGTTCGGCAAAAAAGGCTATTACAGAACAACTGTCAACGATATTGCAAAACGGGCTAAAATAGCTCCCGGAACGATTTATATCTATTTCGAGGACAAGTACTCCCTTTACTGTCATCTTCTGAGGCAGTATGGACATGACATTAGAAAAAAGATTGCAGAAGCGGTCAAAGGCTGCGATAAGCGGCTGGAGATCGAGCGGGCCGGTCTGCTGTCCTTCCTTAAACAGGTACGCAAGAAGCCGCATATGTATCAGATTATTTGGGAAGCGCTGTACATTAATCCTGTCCTGTTTGCCGATTATTATGAAACCTTCAGCAGCCACTACAAGGCTCAGTTGGATGAAGCCGGAGAAGAGATCACTCAAATGGACAATACTGTTCTTTCGTATATCCTGATGGGGATCTCAAGTTTTCTTGGATTGAAGTATGTATTCTTCGACAAAAATGCCGATCTGGAAGTGGCTGTCGATGAAGTGGTGAAGTTCTTACGCTTTGGCCTCACCGGAGGGCCTGAACCATCAAAGAGGTGAAGCGCCGGCAAATAATGCAGCGAAAGCTCTCAACCGCCTGAGCGCCGAATGAAACCACCTCGAGTTCATCCCCTTCATCCCGGTAAGAAAAGGCTCCTCTTTGCTCAATCTTCTGGGCTATGCTATAATCCCCGCGAAGTATTTCAGGAGGATTTTCGGCTGATGCCCGAATATAAACTGGTCATATCCGGCAGCAGGGAACTGAAGGGGGAAACGCATGTGTCCGGCGGGAAGAACACCTCGCTGGCCGTTATTCCCGCGGCCCTGCTGGCCGAGTATCCCTGCCAGATTGAGAACCTGCCTGACATTGAGGACATCCGCGTTCTCATCCGCATCCTGCGCCGCCTGGGCGCGAAGGTTGACTGGCGGGCGGAGGAGCAGCAGATGCAGGTAGACCCCGGCGCTGTCACCTCCAACACCGTTCCCTTCGCGCTGAGCCAGAAAATGCGCGCCAGCTATTATCTCATGGGCGCGCTGCTGGGGCGCTACGGCTATGCCAGGGTTGGGTATCCCGGGGGATGCGACCTGGGCAGCCGGCCGATTGATCAGCACCTCAAGGGATTCCGTGCCCTGGGCGCAGCCATCCGCGAGGAGAACGGGATGATCGTGCTGGAAGGCAGGCTCAGGGGCGCCAACATCAACTTTGACATGGTGACCGTCGGGGGAACCATCAACGTCATGCTCGCGGCTGTCCGTGCGGAGGGGGACACCATCCTGACCAACTGCGCGAGGGAACCGCATATTGTTGACACGGCCAACTTCCTCAACCGCATCGGAGCGCACATCCGCGGCGCGGGCACGGACACCATCCGCATCCGCGGCGTGGACAAGATGCGCGGCGCCTCCTATACCGTCATCCCTGACCAGATTGAGACCGGCACGCTGATGATAGCCGCCGCGGCAACCCGCGGCCAGGTCACCCTGCGCGGCTGCATCCCCACGCACATGGAGGCGCTGACCGCCAAACTGCTGGAGATGGGCGTGCTGGTCACCAGCGAGGACGACCTCATCCATGTGCAACTGCGCCAGGGGCACCGCGCCATCAGATTGAGCACCCAGGAATACCCGGGCTTCCCCACCGACCTGCAGCAGCCCATGAGCGCGCTGCTGACCCGGGCGGTGGGCACCAGCGAGGTCATTGAGAACATCTTTGACGCGCGCTTCAAGCACCTGGACGAGATGCGCAAGATGGGCGCCAAATCCGTCATCAACGGGAAAATCGCCTACATAGAGGGCGTGCCCGAATTGCACGGGGCGCCCGTGTACGCGCCGGACCTGCGCGGCGGCGCCGCCCTGGTCATCGCCGGGCTGATGGCCAACGGCGTCACCGAAATCTACCGGCCGGACACCATCGCCCGCGGCTATGAGCACCTGGAAAGCAAGCTCAACGCGCTGGGCGGCATCATCCGCCGCGAGCCTGTCCCCAACGGAAACAACAATGCCGACGGCATTTGAAGTGCTGGGCGTCAGCCCGGACGCGGATGAGGGAACCATCCGCAGCGCCTACCACCAGCTGGCCAAG
>JAKPNM010000023.1 GCA_029548395.1 Bacillota bacterium | reverse complement strand
CGCACCCCGGCAGAGCAAATCCGGCAAGAAAAGATGCTGTATTTGCCGGGCGAAGATGTGAAAGTCGAGTATCTGACCAAAAGCCTGACCGAGAGCGATGTCGAGATTTTGAAGGACAGCATCAAGAGCGACATCCACAAGTTCGCGATGGTGCCCGACCTGAGTGACGTGAACTTTGCCGGCAACGCCTCCGGAGTGGCGATGCGCTACAAACTGTTCGGCCTTGAGCAGCTGACGAAGGTCAAAGAAAGATGGTTCAAAGAAGCCTTACAGGAGCGAATGCGGCTGTTCACCAATTTTCTTGCGGTCAAGGGACAGCCGAAGATTGATCCTGACGATGTCGAGATCGTGTTCAAGCGCGCATTGCCGGCGAACGAGTTTGAGCTTGCGCAGATGGTGGCCACGCTGAACGGCATGGTGCCGCAGGAAACATTATTGGCGCAACTGCCGTTTGTCAATGACCCGGCGCAGTCCGCCGAGGAGATCAAAGCAGAGAAGGCTGAAGCCTTTGCCCGGCAGCAGGCGGCCTTTGGCGTGCCGCTGGGGGATGAATGAGCTACTGGGAGGATCGTGCCGAGGCTTTACAGGCCTACTACGACCGCCGGAGCGCAAAGACGCTGAGGACGGTGTCACGGGCTTATGACCGCATGGTCAAGCAGCTGCACGAGGACACCGAGAAGATCATCGGCAACTTCGCGTTTTACTACGACCTGACCAGGGATCAGGCCATGGAGCTGCTGAGGCAACCCGCGCCAATGAGCGTGCTGGACGACCTGCGGGAGCGGCTGACCACGATCACCGACAAGCGCATGCGGACAACGCTTGAGGCCCGGCTGTCGGCCCCAGCGTACGCAGCCCGGATCAACCGCATCCAGGCGATCCGCGAAAGCGCCAGGGTGAACGCGGTGCAAGCCGCCGATGTTGAAAACACGGTAGGCCAGGTGCACATGCGTGACATCCTGTTCGAGGGCTACCAGCGGACCATGTTTGACATCCAGCAGTACACCGGGCTGGGCTTCGGGTTTTCAGGCGTGGATAACCGGCGCCTGAACCAAATTCTGCGCTACAACTGGTCTGGCAAGCAGTTTTCTCAGCGGGTGTGGACTAACGCCAACGTAACTGCCCAAAACCTGAGCCAGGCGCTGACCGAGGTCATCATGCACGGCAAGACCAGCAGGCAGACCTTTGATGCGCTGATGGAGGAGGCCAACGGCTCAAGGTTCGCGGCCAATAGACTATTAAGGACCGAGACCAACTACATCAGCAACCAGGCAACCGCCGAGGCGTATGCAGAGGCGGGGATCGAGCGTTACCGATACATGGCGGTTCTTGATGGCAGGACCTCAAAAAAATGCGCCGATTTGGACGGGCGGGAGTTTCTGCTGAGCGAGAAAGAGGTGGGGGTGAACTACCCGCCAACCCACCCATGGTGCAGGAGCCATGTAGCGTGTGTAATTGACGGTGTGGCATATGAAAAAATGCAACGCTGGGCGCGCGACCCGGAGACGGGCGAAGAGATGAAGGTGCCCAGGGACATGAACTATCGGGAGTGGAAACGCTGGCAGGAGGATGGCGCCCCGGCAGATATTCAAAATTGGCGGGATAGTAAAAACCCGAAACCTGTTGTCACGATTGACAAAAATAGCGATTTTATGCTAAAATTAGGTGAGGAACATTATTCTAAAATTACTGAAATAGCGAACAATGCACCGGAAGTTCCTCGCGCTGTATGGGGCAAGAATCAGTCAAGCGTAAAAATTGCAACAGGAAGTTACACAGGTCAAACGGCGTACAATGATGATTTTGGCATTCATGTAAATGTGGCAAAGGACGCAAAAGGGACAAGACTTAAATTGCCGTTTGCGGATACATTCCATGAATCATGGCACAACATAGACCACAGGTTAGGCAATGGGAATGTACCGCTGTCTGCAAGCGGGAAGTTTGGAGAAACATTGAAAGCAGATTTCAAGCAACTGGTAGAATCAAAGAGAGCTCCTACAAGCACTGGTCGTATCCCGAGCCGCAAAGAGGCTATGAAATCGATTGCAAGAGAGTTCTTTTATATGGACGGACGCGAGGCTGGCGGTATCATGGACATAATGGAAGGCGCTTCAGGTGGAGCGTTTGAGACAATGATAGGTCACGGCAAGGAGTACTGGAAGCAAAGATTTATGCTTGAAAAAGAAGCGTTTGCTGCTATTGGTGAAATGGCAATGACTAACCCTAATGGCTATAAAATGTTTCAAGAATTGTTCCCGGAATCGCACAAAATGTGGCTTGAAATGTTGAAAGGAGTGTTGTAATGCCTGACGTATGGGATATGGTAAAAAAGTACTGGGAAAGGTTTGGCGTTGCTTATCCTTTGCGCTGGCTTAGCAATTTAACGGACGAGGAGCATATCGCGAAGATTGAGGGATGCTTAAACTCAGGCGTGCCAATAAAACCGACGTACGAAGAAAATAGAGACTATTAACTGACCAATGGCAACTTCAACATAGCTGACATCATGAATATTGTCGATGGCGTGTACACCATTGGCAGCACGCCCGGAGCTGACCAGATTGCCGTAACGGTAACAGGAAATAGAATTAAAATACTTGGTGTTCTTTCTTCGCCCAAATATTTTACTGTTTCTGATGATACAGGTTCGCAAGCTGGACGCAGTACCACGATGACAACATCGTCCGGGTTATCTGCCGCTACGACTGGGAGACAGCGCAAAATTTGCTTGATGACATTAATTACTCGATCGACTGGGATGATCGCACAAAAGGAGACGGTTAATTGAAATCTTATAAGGGCTACACCTACCACCTGACCGCTGCCACCACCACCGTCCGCTACGAGCGCAAGGGCCGCTGGATCGAGCGCCGGCTGCCGATCTACGAGATCGAGGACCTCAAGCCCGCCGGCAAGCACCCGTTTTTGACCAGCGAGCGGCAGGTGCATGACTACATCAACAACGCGACAGAAGGCCTGCCGCCCGTGCGCGGGGATGTCCCGCAGCGGATCCAGTCTGCAAGGGCCAGGAGGGGCATGACGCAGCAGGAGCTGGGCGAGGCGCTTGGCTACAGCGGACAAAGCGCCATCGTCACGGTCAGCCGCTGGGAGGCCGGCACCCGGCCCGTGCCACGGGACAGGATCAGGGCGCTGTGCGAGCTGCTGGGGCTGGACCCGCTGGTGTTCTTGCCGTGATTTGACCGCCTCGAAAGGGGCGGTTTTCTTGGTTTTGACTGGGCTTAAACAACGCAAAAGCAACGCAAATCTGTGAAATCCATTGAAAATAAAGACAATTTTGCCTGTTCGAATCCCGTTGGGGGTGCCAGCCAACAAACGCTGATGTGATCGGCGTTTTTTCTATTTTGCCTTACGCGGCCCGGTGTTTTTAGGTGCTGATTGACCGCATACAATTTGGCATGGATTTTACAATAAGCAAACAAAGATTTGACATGGATTTTACAATCCGCTACACTACCAGGGGTTTGCCTGGTGATTTTGATCTTCACTCAAATGGAGGATACGGTGAACATTTACGATATTTTCCGTCTGATGGGCGGCCTGGCGATGTTCCTGTATGGCATGTTTGTCATGGGGGACGCTCTGGAAAAGCGCGCGGGCAAGCGGCTGAAGTCCGTTTTGGAGCAGTTGACCGACAAGGCTGTCAAGGGAGTGCTGCTGGGCGCCGGCGTGACGGCGGTGATCCAATCCTCCTCGGCGACAACGGTGATGATCGTCGGCTTTGTCAACTCCGGCATCATGCACCTGCGCCAGGCCATTCCGGTGGTGATGGGGGCCAACATCGGCACCACGGTCACCGCGTGGATTTTATCCCTGACCGGCATTCGCAGCGACAGCCTGCTGATGTCGCTGCTCAAGCCTTCCACCTTTTCGCCCATCATTGCCTTTGTGGGCATTGTCATGCTGATGGCCTCCCGCCGCAAGCGCGACACCGCCTCCATTCTACTGGGATTTGGCATCCTGATGTTCGGGATGGAGCAAATGTCCGACGCGGTCAAGGGCCTGGCTGAGCTGCAGGCTTTCCGTGATTTGATGGTGATGTTCACCAACCCTGTCCTTGGCGTGCTGGTTGGCGCCGTGATCACGGCGATCATCCAAAGCTCTTCCGCCTCCGTGGGCATTTTGCAGGCCATCTCCAACACCGGCGTGATCAGCTACGGCGCCGCGCTGCCCATCATCATGGGGCAAAACATCGGCACCTGTGTCACGGCGCTGCTGTCCTCGATCGGTGCCAACCGCAACGCCAAGCGGGTCGCGGCGGTGCATCTGTATTTCAACATCATCGGCACCGTGCTGTTCCTGTGCGCATTCTATCTGCTGGATTGGCTGATCGGCTTCAGCTTCACCGCGCAGCCGGTCAACGCCGTGGGCATTGCGGTGACCCATACGACCTTCAACCTGGTGACAACCGCTGTTCTTTTTCCCTTTATCGACCGCCTGGAATGGCTGGCGCGCCGAACCATCAAGGATGATGCCCAGGGGGAGAAGCTGGTGCTGCTGGACAGCCGCCTGCTGAATACACCGTCCGTCGCGATTGAGCAAAGCCGCAGGCTGACGGTGGAAATGGCCTGTCAGGCGCAGCGGGCGATGCAAATGGCGGACAGCCTGTTGGACAAGTTTGATTCCAAGGTCTTTGCCAGTGTTGAGGACACCGAGCTCACCATTGACCAGTATGAGGACCGCCTGGGGGAATACCTGGTGCAGGTCAGTTCGATGCGCATGTCGGAGGCTGAAAGCCGTGAGGTGACCAAGCTCTTGCACAGCATCGGGGATTTTGAGCGCATTTCGGACCATGCTGTCAACATTTCCGAGGTCGCCCAGGAGATGCACCAGAAAGGCATACAATTTTCTCCTGAAGCCCAGCGCGAGACGCACACCCTGCGCGCGGCGGTGCGCGAGATCGTGCAGCTGACGGTGGAGGTCTTTGCCAACAGCGATGTGAAGCTGGCCGAGAAGGTTGAGCCGCTGGAGGAGGTGGTGGACCGCCTGCGCGCCATCATCAAGGACAATCATATTGAACGCCTGCGCAGCGGCGCGTGCACCATCGAATTGGGCTTTGTGCTGATTGACCTGATGACCAACCTGGAGCGCGTTTCCGACCACTGCTCCAACATCGCGGCCAATGTGATCGAGATTGAGCTGCGCGGCAGCCCCGTCACGCATGAGCATATGCGCAGGGTTCACGAGGGCAAGGTCAGCGCGGCCTACAATGCCCAGTACGAGAGCTACCTGCACCAGTATGACATCGCCTGCCCGGTGGAGCAGCCGGATTAATTCAGGGCATCGCACATGATGGAACCGTTGCAAAGCGGCCCCCTTTAAAATCCTGCGCCACCGGGGCTGGATAATTGTCTGATGTAAAGCCTGTGCGCTTTATGTGAAAGTTCTTTAGTTCCTGATTTGTTCTGTCATAAATGCCGCGAAGTCAGTGACAAGGCTTTGGTCAATCCCAATAACAGCATCGGATGAGTACATGGATAAGGCCTGGGCAACCAAGGCTCGATATCTTCCGGGAATTTTCCCGGCCGCCCAATTCGCGCCTTCTGTTTTCGACAGAATCAGTCCGTCCCGTCTGTATGCCAGTACCCTGCACAAATTCAGGATATAGTAGGCCGGGCTTTCTGTGATCTCCTCTTTGGCATTTTTTATATCATTCCATATGCTGTCAAAATAAAATTCCTTCCGGACTTTGCCAAACATCACCCGGATATCTTTTCCAAAAAGACATTTTCCCCTGTGCCGGATGATCGTGAAATGTGCTGCCAGGTCTTTGTCGGTACCCTTCATATTCTCAATGTAGTCAGACGGGTTTGACTTGTACCATTGCAAATGCGCATTGGAAAAATGCAGTTCAAAGGGCGTGGGGTAGATGAACGGATTGCAGGCGCTTTTTTTGACGACGTTCAATTCCAGCCCCTTTGCCGGAGCGGCTGCGCTCAATTGCACAACCATCTCCATAAAGCGGCGCTTTGTGTCGTTTGATACCGTCTCATGAATTACGACCACGATATCAATGTCACTCTTCTTTTCGTTGTAGCATCCCATAGCAGCGGAGCCGTGCAGATAAACCCCCGCCAGATTGTCTCCCAATATTTCCCGGCTTCGCTCAACAAAAATGCTTGTGATATCCTCTAAAATGCCCCTGATGTTCCCTTGCATAATTGAACAGACTTTAGTGTGTTTGGCGCCTGATCAGAGCTGTTTGCGCAATTCCGGCGCATCAAAGAAGATTTCCGTGTCATTTCCTTTGGCTTGACAACTGTAAGAATTCGAATGCTCAAATGTGAGAAAGCTTTTTGAGTCTGCTTGTCACGGTCTCTTTTCCCAGGCCTTATGATGGCATCTCCATCTTCGCCTCCATCAGCGGCATCAGCTGCAAGGGGTCGGTGATGATGGCGCCGGGCTGCTCGCCCAGCAGCATTTCCTTTGGCTGAAAGCCCCACAGCACCGCCACGGAGGGGATCTTCGCGGCCCTGGCGCACTGCAGGTCCGTGACGGTATCGCCCACATACAAGCCCTGCCCGGGCGACAATTCCAGCTCCTCCAGCAAGGCAAGCAGCGCGGTTGGATCGGGCTTGAGCGGCACCCCGGACCGGCTGCCCAGCACGGCTGAAAAGTGAATATCCGGAAAATAGTGCGCGATGACGGATTTGGTCTCCGGATCATCCTTGTTGCTGAAAACGATCAGCTTGACATCCGCGTCCTGCAGCTGACGCAACATCACCCGGATCCCCTCGTAAGGCTGGGTATTCACCCGGCTGTTGCGCGAATACTCAAGCAGATACGCGGAATAGACATGCTCCAGCATCTCCTCCTGGCCGGCCAGCGCGCGCTGGGTCAGCACCCGGGCGCCGTTGCCTGTGAACAGTTTGTAGCTTTCCTCCGGATGCTGGGGCAGGCCATAACGGAACAGCACCCTGTTCATCGCGCCGGCAATGTCCGGCAGGGTATTCAGCAGGGTGCCATCCAGGTCAAACACAATAAAATTACGCATACATCCTCCTTTTTCTCAATTATAGTCTACCTTCCCGGACCGGGCAAGGCTCGCTGTTTGACAGTGATTGTGCAAGGCTCTATACTGTTTTTGCAAAAGGAGGGCTTATGTCACAGGGGCGCAAGCGAAAAGGTTCCAGACGGCTGCTGTTTGCATCGGCGGCCTTGCTGGCGTTGAGCCTGTTTTTTGCGTACCGCGCTGTTCAACTGGAAAAGGAATATCAGCTGCTGGCCGCGCGGACGCCCATGTCCTCCCAGGCGCCGCCGCCTTTGGCCTTCAGGCCCCTGGCGCCCTTGTACCGTCATGGCTCAGTGGGCCCGGAGGTGATCGATTTGCAGTCGCGCCTGCAGCAGTTGGGTTATTACCAGGGCGAATTGGACGGCAAGTACTATGAGGAGACCCAGACAGCTGTCAAGGCTTTTCAGCTTCAGCACGACCTGGACGCCGACGGCATCGCGGGCGAAATCACACTCAGGGTACTCAACAGCCAGCAGGCGCAGCCATATCGTCAGGAAGCGCCCGGCCCCCTGTCTGACACTTCACCGGGCGTTTACATCAGTCCCACGCCCTGAACCCCGCTTTGAATGCAAACAAGCTTTACATCAGCATAATAAAAACAGCCGCCCTTGCCGGCGGCTGATATGATGGGATCAAAGACGCGCCATTGCGGTATTCATTGCGATTTTTCCTGCTGTGTACCAGCGTCTTCCTCCCGCGCCTCCAGGTCCTGCGCGGTCAGCGTCATCAGCTGTTCGCGCGTGAGGACATCCTCTTTGGCCAGGCGGTTGGCCTGGCGGGCAATGGCCTGCTCAAACAGGTTGCGCACGCCCCTTGCGTTGCCAAAGCCGATGTTGTTCTGGCTTTCCTCTTCCAGGATGCGGCGCAGGGTTCCCTGCGCGCCCGCTTCAAGCTGATAGCCGGCCTTTTGGCAGCGCATCTCAAAGATGGCCAGCATTTCATCCACTGAGTAATCGGGGAAGTACAAAAAGCGGTTGAAGCGGCTTTCCAGCCCCGGGTTGCTGCGGACAAACTGGTTCATCAGGTCCACATAGCCGGCCACGATCACCACCAGGTCATCGCGGTGGTCCTCCATGCCCTTCAGCAGCGTCTCCACCGCTTCCTGGCCATAATCCTGCGGGCCGCGCGTGGTCAGCGCGTAGGCCTCGTCAATGAACAGCACGCCGCCCAGCGCCTTGTCCACCGCCTCTTTGGTCTTGATGGCGGTTTGCCCCACATAGCCGGCCACCAGGCCGGAGCGGTCCACCTCCACCAGGTGCCCCTTCGACAAAATGCCCAGGGCCTTGAAAATCCGGCTCATCAGCCGGGCGATCATCGTCTTCCCCGTGCCGGGGTTTCCGGAAAACACCATGTGCAGGGAGAGGTCCTCTGTGGGCAGCTCGTGCTGGCGGCGTAGCTTGTTCACCTTGACCAGGTTGATCAGGCTTTCCACCTCGGCCTTGACCACTTCCAGCCCGATATAGCTGTGCAGTTCCTTTTTCAGCGCCTCGATGTCCTCCGGCGGCTCTTCCTTTTGCGCTTCCTGCCCGGCTT
>JAKPNM010000128.1 GCA_029548395.1 Bacillota bacterium | reverse complement strand
CTCGCGCCCGCATGTCCCGCGAAAGGCTTGTCTCTCGCTCATTTGAATCGACTGTCGTTTCTTCGCTTCTCTTCTCTGTATCGTTTTCAAGGTCCGCGCGGCCCCGTTTGGGGTGCCTGATTAATGTACCATACCCCCCGTTACTGTGTCAAGCGCTTTTTTTGATCCATTCTCGAACCCGCGATGCACGCGACGTGTGTCAAAATTGGCCCGGACGCCGCCAGAATTTGCAATTCCAAATCCTTTCAGTCAGATTTGACCACGCTTCACGCCCGCCCAAGCCGCGGCAGGCGCGGAATTGCTCATACTACATCTTCCGACAGGTCGCCGCGCGCCATCAGTTCCTTGAGTATTTTCGCATGCAGGGCCGCATCAAGGCGGTAGAAGCGCTTGTAGATCAGAAAGCCCGCCAGGATGAACAGCAGCGGCAAGACCAGCATGGAGACCTTCATCATCAAAATCCCCTGCGCGGTGACCTCCTGCGCGCTTCGCGCAGCGTTGATGCCGCTGAGGATGAGCGTAGCGCTGACAATGCCGCTGGAAACCGCCCCGCCGATCTTGTTGATCAGGGGCTGAAAGGAAAAGGTCAGGCTCTCCTGGCGCTTGTTCAATTTCCATTGGCCATACTCCACACAGTCCGCCAGGAACATCAGCATCAGCAGCTGGATGAAAGCCTGGCCTGTAAACAGCAGGAAGCCGGCGATGCCCAGGGGAAGGATATTCATGGGCGAGAAGAAAAACACCAGGTATCCCGCTACCACCAGCAGCATGGACAGGGAATACAGCCTTGAGCGCTCCAGGCGCCGGGACAGCAGGGGAAAAACGAGCAGGGCGCTCAGCTGCGCGATGCCCAGCACCCCGGCAAAGACAGGATATTTTCCCTCATCGCCAAAGGCGTATTTAAAGAAATGCACCCCGAAGCCGGTGGTGGTGACATAGCCGATCATAAACAAGCCCATGGAGATGATGGTATAGCGCAACTGATCGTTGCCCCTGAGCAGGACGACCAGATCGCGCAGCCCGGATTTTTCTTCCTTCTTGAAGACATCGCGCTGCTCGCGCACACCGACAACCGTGAACATTTGAAACAGCAGCATCAATACGGCGGTGCCCAAAGCGAACACAAACCATGCCTGTTTGGCGCTGCCCAGGGCCTGGGTCAGCATCCCGGTCACCGGCAGGATGCCGACCACCACCGCGTACATGCCGATGTTGGCGCATATACGCGCGAAAGCACCGATTTTTTCCCGCTCGGCAGGATGCACGGACAGCGCGGGCAGCATGGACCAATAGGCAATGTCATTGGCGCCAAAAAAGATATCCCAACCCAGGTACAGGAAGGTAAACAGCAACAAGTATGCAGTTTGTCCCAGGCCAAAATCCATAAACATGGGCACCATGAAGGCGGCCCCCAGCAAGGCGCCCAGCACGATCATCGGTTTGAATTTGCCGAATTTGCCGCCGGCATTGTCAACCACCATGCCCATGACGGGGTCATTCAGCGCGTCAAAAATCCGCAGCACGGTAAGAATCAAGGTCATCCACCACATGGTGGCATCGCTGAGGTCCAGGATGTCCGTCAGATAGTAGATTAAATAGGTAGCGACCGTGGTGTAGAACATATCCCGTCCGATGGTGCCCAAGCCAAAGAAGATCTTGTTCCGTCTGGTCTGTGGCATAATATTCCACGCCTCCCTTGGTATTCATCATTTATGACTGCTTCAATATAGCAAAAACGCCCGCCGCAAGCAATCCTTGCCCAGGAGGCCTACAGGCTGATGCCGGCAAGGTTTGAATCTCTTCATTACTCTATGCTACAATACTCATACTTCAAGCGGGGCAGGAAGATATGCTGTGGAAGGTGGGTGTCATCCATGCGCAAACATACCCGTATGTTGGCAATGATGTCTGTGCTGATTTGTGTTTTTTCGCTGGGAACAAACGCCGCGCAGGGCGTAAGGGCCGGCTTGTTGATGCGTCTGTCCACGCGCACGGGCCCCGGCACCCAATATGATGAGCCGGGCACCTATTATCAAAACACATGGAATACCGCGCAGGTACAGGTGATCAACAGCGCCTGGGACGATCACAACGATATCTGGTGGGTGCAGGTGGACTTTGCAGCTTCGGGCAAAAAATTCCGCGCCTATACCGGCCTGAAGCGGGTCAATGTCGACATCAATTCCCTGTATCAGGAGCAGGCCCTGGGCAACGCGGTGATGACCAGCGCCGCCAGGGCTTACTGGGGTCCGGGCAGGGACTATGTGGAAGCCAAGTACAATGTGCCCAATCATACCTCCGTCACGGTGTATGACGCGGAAAACGGCTATGTGCAGGTCGAGTTTTATGACGCGCGCACCGCGACATCCTCGCGCTCTCTGCGCCGCGCCTGGGTCACAGCGTCAGCGGTCAGCGGGCGTTGGGTCAATCATCAGTCATCTGTTTCCGACCGTATCCCCAGCGACCCGGGCAGCGGCAGCTATCGCTTCTGTCCCTATTGCAGAAGCGACCTTGGTCCCGGCAACGCCTTCTCTTTTTGCCCCTACTGCGGGAACGCGCTGTGGAATTCCTCGGTGCAAGCGGGACAAACGCCGCATACCGGCCTGCCGCAAAAGCCCTGGGCAGGCGCCGGCAGGCAGATCTATTTGAAATCCCTTGCCGGTGATGACCTGCGCCCGCAATGCGGCCCTGACAGCCGTTATCCGGTATTCGCGCCCGAAGGACCACAGGGCGAGCCGCACTATCAGCGCAGCCGCATCCACGAGATACGCGCGCTGTTCACTGCCGGCTCCTATGTCCTGGCCAGCATTGCAAGCGAGAATGGCCTGCCAGGCATCGGTTACTTTCCGCAAAGCCTGTTCCAGCCGTTTGAGGGCGTGCCCGCTTTCTCGCTGCTGGCGGCACGCTCTGGTGTGGCCGCTGCCCAAATCACTCCCTTCAACGGGCCGGGGTACCATTACACGCAATTCAGCTCCTGCCGCCTGGATGCGGGTGATTTCGTCCTGGTATTCTTCGAAGAGAACGGCTGGTATTACTGTGAATTTTATACCAAAAGCGCCGGCTATGGCTGGGTCCAGCTTTGGCTGCCGGCCAATTCCATACAGCTGATGTAGCGCGTCAGGCCGGCAGCCATTCACACGGCGCTGCGCCGGGACAGGCCCTGGCGCTTTGACTGGCCGGCATGGCGTGCTATAATTAAGCAAACACGCTCAGGAGGCGGATTCATGAAGCCGGATGCCATCTTTAACTGCAATCCCAGCCTGGCCGGAATGGCCAGCATCACGGAGAACGTAAGCTTTGCCTGCGAGGGCATCACACACCCCCTTACCCTGATCACTCCCAACCGCGACGAACAGGCGTCCGCACGCTTCCCCCTGGTGGTTTTCCTGCAAGGCAGCGGTTGGACCAGTCCCGACCGGTATTATCAGCTTCCCCAGCTGTGCCGTTATGCCCAGCGCGGTCTGGCAATCGCCAGCATCACTCACCGCAACGCCCAGGAAGGCCATCCGTTTCCGGCTTATCTGAAAGACGCCAAGGCCGCCATCCGTTTCCTGCGCAGCCGCGCCGATGAGTTTCATTTGGATCCGGACCGCGTGGCTTTTTTCGGCACCTCCTCCGGCGGCAACACCGCCCTGCTGATCGGCTTGAGCGGGGATGACCCGCGCTACCGCACGCCGGACTACGCCGGGCATTCCGATTCTGTGCAGGCAGTTGTCGATTGCTTTGGCCCGACGGACATGCTGGACTACGAGGGTAACAAGCTGACCGGTCTGCTGGATGGGGAACGCGAGCTCAGCCGACAGGCACTGGCACAGTACTTCTCCGATGAAGAAGGCGGATTCTTGGATACTTTGCTGGGCCTGTTCGGGGATAATAGCCCGCTGAAGGTTCTGCGCGCGATGAGCCCAGTGTACGCGGTGAAAGCAGGGGGCACATACCCTCCATTCATGCTCTTGCAAGGGGACGCGGATGATATGGTACCGCTGAGCCAAACGCTCAAGATGCATGAGAAGCTGCAATCATCAGGCGCGCAGAGCACCTATGTGCTTGTCCGCGGCGGCGTGCACGAGGGCAACTTCTGGAGTCAGGAGCTGCACGACACCATCTTCAACTTCCTGAATAAAAGCTTAAGGGGTTAAAACGGGAGGGGTTCGGATGATCGCGCCGGAGCTGGTGGCCCAGACACTGGTGCCCTGGCTGGGTTCGGCCTTTCTGAGCGGCCAGGAGCCCATGTGTGCGCAGGCTGCCTGGTTGATGTACACCTGGCAGCCCCAGCGCGAAAGCCTGACCCATCTGGTGCAGCGACTGGACAATTTGCTGTTCATGGCTGTGCGCGGGCACACACAGGGCCGTATGGCGCTGGAGATGGACAATGGCCAGCTCATCCGCCTGCGCACAGGGGATTTTGCCATGATGGCGGATGAACTGCTTTATTTACAGCTGGAAAAAATGGAACGAAACTCCTACCATCAGGCGATCATCCGGGAATATGCCATGCGTTCGGGCAGCCTGTCCGCGCTTCGCGCGCTGTACCTGCTGTACAGGGACTTGCAAACCCCCGAAGAAACCGATACGCTCCGCCGGGTCATCGCTGCTTGCCATGAGCCCTGGCGCACGCGGCAGTGGCTTGAGGCCGAGGAATAAGGAGAACGAATCAGTGGGAAAGATCATCGCGGTCGCCAACCAAAAAGGCGGCGTCGGAAAAACAACCAGCGCCGTCAGCCTGGCAGCCTCTCTGGCTGACCAGGGCAAAAAGATCCTGCTGGTGGACATGGATCCCCAGGGCAACGCAACCAGCGGTCTGGGCATCACAGCACGTGATAAAACCAGCTATGAGGTCATGATCAACCACTTGCCCCTCAATCAGGCCATCATCGCCACTTCACAGGCCGGTCTGGCGCTGGTGCCCAGTGACATCCGCCTGGCCGCAGCCGAGGTTGAGCTGGTTGGTGAACCGCAGCGTGAATTCCGTCTGGATACGATGCTCAAGCCTGAAGCGCCTCTTTATGATTTTGTCCTGATTGACTGTCCGCCGTCACTGAGCCTGCTCACCCTCAATGCGCTCAGCGCGGCCCACAGCGTGCTGGTCCCAATCCAGTGCGAGTATTACGCGCTGGAAGGCGTCAGCGCGCTGATGGCCACGGTCAACAGGGTGCAAAAGACCTTCAACCCGGCGCTGGAGCTGGAGGGCGTGCTGCTGACCATGTTTGACGGGCGCACCAATCTCTCCCTTCAGGTAGCGGACGAGGTCAAGAAGTATTTCCGGGACAAGGTGTTTATGTCCATCATCCCCCGCAGCGTGCGCCTGGGCGAGGCACCCAGCCACGGCCAGCCTATTGGCACCTACGACCCCAAAAGCGCCGGCGCGCTGGCCTACAGGAGCCTGGCCAACGAGATCATCCGCAACAACAAGGTTTGGCCAAAAGGAGCTTCCCGATGAGAAAAACAGCACTGGGCCGCGGCCTGGACGCACTCTTTCCCCAGGGCAGCCATGAAGGCGAGGTTGTGCAGCTGCCGCTGAACCTGCTGGATCCCAATCCGGACCAGCCCCGCAAAGACTTTGAGGAGACAGCGCTCAACGAGCTGGCAGACTCCATCCGGGAACTTGGCCTGCTGCAGCCCATCCTGGCCAGCCCCCATGAGGGGCGTTACCGCATTATCGCGGGCGAGCGGCGTTTTCGCGCTGCCATGAGAGCCGGGCTGACCCATGTCCCCGTTCTGGTGCGCAGCCTGCCCCAGCATGAGCGCGTGCTGGCAGCCCTGGTCGAGAATTTGCAGCGCACCGACCTAAACCCGATGGAGGCGGCGTTGGGCGTGCGCACGCTGATGGACGAGGCCAGGCTCACCCAGGAAGAAGCGGCGCGCAGGCTGGGCAAATCCCGTCCAGCGGTTGCCAACCTGCTGCGTTTGCTGCAGCTGGATGAGAAGGTGCAGCATCTGGTATATGAAGGCAAGCTGAGTGAAGGCCACGCGCGGGTCCTGGCCGGCATCACGCCGCCAGAGCGTCAGCTTGCCCTGGCCTTGAAAGTGGTGGAGGAGGGGCTGAGCGTGCGCGCGCTGGAAACCCTGGCGCGCAAGCAGGCGCCGGCCAAAAAAACCCGGACAAGCCCACCCGCGCTTCCGGAGCTTGCCGATTTCCAGGAGCGCCTGCAGGAAGCCGTTGGCGTGCGCGCACAGATCACCGGCGACCTGCACAAGGGCCGCATCGTGCTGCGCTACGCCTCCTTTGAGGAGCTGGAAGGCATCTATGAGGCGGTCAATCGCCTGCTGCAATGAATGATGCTGCGCACGGTGCGCAGTTCTTTGACGCTGACTGTGCTTTCCTGTATAATTAAGGGTGATTCATCCAGGGGGAGGCACAGGCTTGATAAGGATCCGGGCGCTGGTGGTGGCAGACGAGGAAAGCTGTTATATCTGGGATTATTTTGATCGTTCCGTCTTTCAGGGAGTGGATGTCATTATCTCCTGCGGCGACCTCAAAGCGTCCTATCTGTCCTTTCTGACCACCATGGTCGCAGCGCCGCTGTTGTATGTCCATGGCAACCATGATGCACGCTTTCTCGTTTCGCCACCGGAAGGCTGTGATAATCTTGAGCTGAAAATGCATGTCATCAAGGGCATCCGTTTCCTGGGCTTTGGCGGCGCCAACTCCAGAAGCCCCAAACCCTTTCACTATACGGAGCAGGAAGTCGCCAGGCAGGTAACCCGGCGGATGCAGGAAATCAGCTTCCACGGCGGCTTTGATGTCCTGGTCACCCACTCGCCCGCTTTTGGGCTGGGCGACGGGCAGGATGCCTTCCACAAGGGTTTTATCGCCTACCGCACGCTGCTGGACCTGTATCGCCCGGCCTACCATTTCCACGGTCACCAGCACTTGAACTATGGCAGCAGCAAACGTCTTATCCAATACGGTCCGACTACCATCTACAACAGCTTTGGCTACAGCCTGCTGGACCTGGAGTTTCAGACAGCGCCAAAGCGCAACCGCATCAGCTACATCAAGGCACGATACGATTGGAGCAGAGCGTATGGAAAGCAGTCTTAAAACAGAAGCGCGCGTCAATTATGGCAAAGCCCTGCGTCAGGGACAGCGCGAGTTCGGCGCTCGGGCCGCCAGGGGCAAACGGGGCACGCTGGCAGCGCTTGATGAGATGACCAGCCAGGCGCGCATTGTAGCTTATATGAAGCAACCCCAGCAGGAAGTTTCCATGTCACGGGTGGTAGGCACCTTTACCTCCGCGCGCGCCAACTCCTTTGCTGCCAACTTTATGCCGCTGCACCCCGAGAACAGCGAGTTTGCCAGCAAATGGATCAACCTGTACAGCATTCATATAAAAGAGGGGCTGCGCGACGCCATTCAGGTCTATGAGTATCTGTGGAATTATTATGTCATTGAAGGCAATAAGCGCACAAGCATCCTCAAGTACTTTGGCTCCCCCACGGTTCGCGCGGACATTACCCGCGTGGTGCCCCGGCTGGATGAGAACGACCCGGAAATTGCCGTTTATTACGCCTTTTTGAATTATGACAAGCGCGGGCATTTTAAAAACATCCGCCTGTCCAGCCAGGACGCCTATGAGCAACTGGCCGCCCTGGAAGCGGGCTTTGACGAGGAATACGGCGGTGCGGACATCAATTACAACGCCATGAGCCTGCAATTTGAATTCGCCTGGAATCAGATCAGCACCTCCCTGCCCGTAGGGGATGCCTTCCTGGAGTATCTGCGCTTGTATGGCTTGCCTGTAGATGTGACGGTTTTCCAGATGACGGAACAGCTTAAGGCCCTGCAGCCGCAGCTGGAACTGGCCAGCAAGCCGCCGGCTGAGCCCACCCTGGTGCTCACCCCGACGGAAAAACCGCCAATACCCGGGCTGATTTCCCGTTTGTTCATGCAAAGACGCAGTGCCAATGTAGTCTTTGCCTACCCGGCCGGACGCACCCAGGACAACTGGATTGGCGCGCATGAGCTGGGGCGCCAGACCATGCAAAGCAAGCTGGGCGACCAGGTCACCTCCAGCTTCATTGACGGGCTGTCTGCCGGCAATATGTATGAGAAGCTGTCGGCGCAGGCCACCGACGCGGATTTGCTGTTGATCACCTCCTCGGAGCTGACCCTGCCCTCCCTGCGCTTCTCCCTGGAACATCCCGACTGCCTGACCCTGGTCTACTCCCGCATCCGAGAGGACTACCGCATAAGCACCTATTACGGGCGTTATTATGAAGCGTCCTACCTGTGCGGCATGGCAGCCGCCATGGCCACCAACACCATGAAGGTTGCCTATATCACTCCCCGCATTGATTACAAGCGTCACACCTCTGACATCAATGCCTTCAGCCTGGGCGTCAAGTCCATCCGCGCGGATGCCCAGGTGCTGCTGGTCTGGCGCGATGTGCTGCCCAACCAGCCTGCCACCACCGCACAAGGCCTGCGGCACGCGGCTGAAGAGGGCGCGGATATCGTCTATACGCCGCGCTACCCGGGCCTGTCCGGCCTGGAGCTGCCGCAGTATGTCTTCTCCTTCGTCTGCCGGATCGATGAGCGTGGCGAGCCTGTGGAATATCTGGCGGCGCCACAGTGGGACTGGGGACGGTTTTACAGCGAAATCGTCACCAGCTACCTCAACGGGTCCCTGGATATCCTGCGCATCATTGACCGCGGGGATCCCAGCGTGACCGGCCTGTGGTGGGGGCTGGGCGCCGGCGTGATCCGCTTTTTGACCTCCCCCTGCATGGGGGTCAAAACCACGCAGCTGCTGCACTATATGCGCGCCAGCATTGCACGGGACAGCTTTGCTCCCTTTTATGGCCCGCTGGTTGACAAGGAAGGCAAACAGCGCCTCAGCGAGGAGGACAGCCTGCGTCCCTATGACGTGCTCAACATGGAATGGCTGCTGGACTTTATCCGGATCATCGGGTAAATTGGCAGAGCCTATAACGATTCATCAGAAAGCGAGGATTGAATGAGCGCAAGCAAAAAGAACAAAGTCTGGGGCTGGCTGCTGGTCCTGGCCATCGTCGCAGCGCTGGGCTTCACCGGGCTGTACCGGGTAGGACAAGGGGAGCAGGCGCTGGTGCTGACCTTTGGCCAGGTCACCGACACCAACGGGCCCGGCCTGTACTGGCGCATGCCTGGCGTGCAAACCGTGGTGTCCCGCAGCGTGACCACCATCCACAACAAGGAATACGGTTACCGCACGGCCATCGGCGGCACCAGCCGCTCAGCCGCGGAATACCGCGATGTGACCGATGAGTCGGTCATGCTGACCAATGACAACAGCATCGTGCAGCTGGAAGCCATCTACCAGTACACCATCCGTGATGTGCGCGAGTACCTCTTTGACGTGGAGGATCCGGAAAGCACCATGCACCTGGCCTTTGAGGCCATTTTGCGCCGCAACATCCAAAACCGCTCGCTGGATGACGCGCTGCTGAACAAGGATGTCATCGAGCAGGAGGTCTTGCCGGATTTCCAGGCGCTGATAGACTCCTATGACATGGGTGTCAAGGTGCACAGCGTTCACATCCAGAACATCACTGTGCCTGACGCCGTCACTGCTTATTACGAGGATGTCAACAACGCCAAGAATGAGATGACAAGGCGCCTGGACGAGGCGCAGCAATATGAGTTTCAGGTGCTGCCGATGACCCGCTCCAAGGCCTATGAGCTCACTCAGGGCGCTCTTGCCTACCAGGCCGAGGTGACCGCACAGGCAGAGGCCGAGACCGCGGTATTCAAGGCAGTGCTGGAGCAGTACAATGCCGAGCCGGACTCCGCCCGCAGCCGCATGCTCATTGAAACCATGGAGGACATCCTGGGCGGCGCGGGCCGGATTGTTGTGGTGGATCAAAACAACACGGTCCTCCAGCATCTGGACCTGGGGCAGCAGAGCACACCGGACACCGCAGCAATCGAAGGAGGGAAATAAGATGAGCCAATTCAACTATCAGCGCACCCCCTCCGGGCCTGATCCCCGGGCGAGCAAAATCGCTGAAGCGCTGCGCGGTTTCGCGCGGAAGAACACCCGGCTGCTGATCATCATCGGCATCATCCTGATCGCCGCCCTGGTCTTAATGAACGAATCCTTTTTCATTGTGGGCGAGGCTGAACAGGCGGTGGTCAGCCGCTTCGGCGTCATCAAATCCATCATCGTGGACGATCAAAACGACTTCCACATCCGCTTTGAGGACCTTTTGGAGAATGAGATCACCACCTCGGGCAGCGTGGCCATCAGAAGGGGCAGCGGGCTATACTTCAAGCTGCCCTTTGTGGACAGGGTGGACAAATTCCCCTCCCTGCTGTTTAATTACACCTCCAACTCGGAAACGGTCAACACCAGTGAGAAAAAGCAGTACAACATCACCACCTACGCCCAGTGGCGCATCGCGGATCCCGCCCTGTTCAGCCTGAAGCTGGGCAGCACCATGAACGCGGAGAACCAGCTGGACAACCTGATTCACCCGGTCATTGTCCAGGCCATCAACCGCCTGCTGGCGGAGGACTTCATCTCCAACAAGGAAGCGCTCAACGCGGCCCTGCGCGCCGGGCTGACGACCATCAACCGTGACATGGTCATCCGCGGCATTGAGGTGACCGATATCCAGGTGCACCGCACCATCCTGCCCCAGGCCAATGTGGAGACCACCTATGACCGCATGAAGGCCGACCGCGCCAAGGTGGCGCAGCAATTGCGCAGCGAGGGCGAGGAAACCTACAGGAAGATGGTGGCTGACACGGACCTGAAAGCGGCGCAGATCGAAGCCGAAGCGGTCAAGGCTGCCGGCGAGACACGCGCCCGGGCAGACGCCGACGCCATGAGCATCTACAACGAGGCCTACAAGGCGGATCTGGAATTCTACCGCTTCTGGCGTTCCCTGCAGGCGCTGCGCGGCAGCTTCAAGGAAAACAGCCTGCTGGTGCTCAGCCAGGATCACCCCCTGTGGCAGCAGCTGGTCAAGTGGGGGCTGACGGAGTAAACATCCGTCTTCCGTTTGCGGGCCAGGCAGGCCCTGCGCCACAAAGGCCCATGACCAGCATGGGTTTTTGTGTATTCAAATCCATGCAATGCGGATTCCCATCTGACAAAACCTTGTCAACTTCCTCAATAAAATGCAAAATTGACAAATGTTCAGGCATATGTTAAAAAAGAGCTGTCAGCATAAGCTGACAAAGGCCCGCCCAAGCGTGCCGCCATGATTTTTCGCTTCAGAATTCCGGTATCATGAAGGTGCCGATGACTCCCATGCGGGTTGTCGCGCCTTTTATATTTCCGGGTTCTGGAAGGACCGGATGGACAAGGAGGATCCTGATGAACGCTTTGAGAAAAACGCTGATCTTCGCTTTGGCTTTTTGCCTGTGCTGCAGCCTGGCAGCGACAACGTATGCCCGAACGTTTATTGACGCGCACGGGAATGAGATCGAACTGGATGATTCCCTGGAAGCGTATGCAAATTTCGTGCTGTATGGGGCGGATAATGCCGCCCGCAAGGGAGAAACGAATCTGGGCGATCTGTGGGCGGATGCGCTGCGCTGGTTTGCCGCCTCCGGAACGATGAATGAGTATTTTGAGGAAGACGATGTCGCCGCCGGCAACACTGAGATTGCCGTGGACGCGGATCATATTGTCGCGCTGTGGAACGGCGGCAACCTGCGCGCTGATGTGGCGGAAGGCAAATTCGGCGCGGAGCAGCTGGCTGAGGTATTGCCTTATCCCAACAAGGTCGCTGTGGTCTACATGTCCGGCGCACAGCTGCTTGAGGTGCTGGAAGCCGCCTCTCAGGCGCTGCCATATTGTGAGGACACCGCTGCTGCCTGCGCTTCCTTCATGCAAGTGTCAGGTCTCAAATATGCGGTGGATACAACGAAGGAATATGACAAGGGCGAAGCCTATGGCGACAACTGGTTCAAAGCCGCTTCCCTGAACCGGGTGACCATTGAGGAAGTAAACGGCAAGCCCTTCGATGCAGAGGCGACCTATGCCGTGATCACCAGCAACGCCAATTTCAACGGCATGGATTCCTCCTACATGCTCAAGGCCGCCGCCGAAGAAAACGAGAAGAGCACCATCACCACTGCCGTGGTGCGGGATGTGATCTGGCTCTACATTGCCGGTGAACTGAACAATGTGATCGACGATCCCTATGCCGATGCGCAGGGCCGGATCACCATCAAGTAACCATCGTTCCACAGATGTGCTGTTGTCAACACTTCTCACCATCCGGCGCGGATAAGTCGCAGCTGTCCTGCCGGACAATCGCACGTGACAGCAAGCTTTTTAGAAACTTGCTGTCTGTGTTTTCAGGGGTATCTTCTGATGCGTCCACAGCTTGAAAACGTGCTCCGGGAAATTGAAAAGGTGATCGCCGGCAAACGGAAGGTGGCAGAAAAAATTTTGATGGCGATGCTGGCGGAAGGACATGTCCTGCTGGACGATGTACCCGGCGTGGGCAAGACCACTTTGGCTGTCGCGCTGAGCCGGGCCGTGGGGCTTTCCTTCAGGCGCATTCAGTTTACGCCGGATGTGCTCCCGTCCGACATTGTGGGCTTTACCATGTATGAAAAAGGCAGCGGCAGTTTTGTGTACCGTCCGGGAGTTCTCAATCATGTCAACCTGCTGCTGGGAGATGAAATCAACCGGGCTGCCAGCAAAACACAGTCCGCCCTGCTGGAAGCCATGGAGGAGCGTCAGATCACTGTGGACGGAAACACCTATCCGCTGGAGGCTCCGTTCCTGGTGATTGCAACGCAAAACAGCGTGGGAACAGCGGGCACGCAAATATTGCCCTACGCGCAGATGGATCGTTTCCTGGTATGTCTGTCCCTGGGCTATCCCGATTATGAGGCGCAGATGACCATGCTTCGTGACCGTCAGGATGCAAACCCCTTGGACAAGGTTGAAACTGTTCTTGGCAAGGAAGAACTGATCGCCATGCAGCGGGAGGTTCGCGCGATCGCCGTCAGGGAAGTGATTTTTGATTACATTGTCCGGCTGGCCACGGCTTCCCGCGAGCATGAGGATGTGGAAATCGGCATCAGCCCGCGCGGCGTTTTGTTCCTTGACAGAATGGCCAAGGCAAAAGCCTATCTTGAGGGGCGGGATTATGTCACCGGAGCGGACGTGCAGGACATGTTCATGGATGTGTGCGCCCACCGGGTGCTGCTGAAAGAAGGCGCTGGCGCAGGCACGGTAAAGCAAGTGCTGGAAGAGCTTCTGAAAAAAGTTGAGACGCCGGATCGTCACAGCCGCTTCCCGGGGATACTGAAAAAATGAGAAGGCGCTGGGCCGGGTATGCCGGTTGGCTGATGCTTGGCATCTGTCTGTATTTCTTCGAGAACAACACAGGCACACGGGTGATCCTGGCCTGCTCTGCGTTTGTTCCGCTGTTTCCTGTGTTACGGTCCGCCTTTTTTTCTCCGGATGGCGCGGAAACAGAGAAAGCGGCCGAAGCGCGGACCGTCAAGTCCTTTATCCGGCAGGAAACGGATGAACCGGGAGATGTGCGCGCTTATCTGCCTGGCGACCCGGTGCGCCGTATCCATTGGAAGCTGTCAGCTAAAAAGGACGATTTGCTGATTCGGGACACCGTGATCACGCAGGAACCTGCCGAGGAAATAAGGAAAAGCATTCCTGACGCGGAGGCGGATCGGAAACCGCTTCGAAAATGGCTTCCGGGGGTTTTGACGGCTGCAATCCTGTTGGGTCTGCTCCTGCTCCTTGCGATTCCTGAGGCCCGCCGCGGCGTGCAGGCATTATGTAACCGGCTGTTTGCCGCCAGCGAAGCAGTAAACTCCTATGCGTACCGATACTTTCCTGTGGCGGAACATCAGAGCGTTACGCTTGCCGGCATCCTGATGATTTTCAACCTCGCGTCCCTCCTCGCGCTGACTGTCGTCGCGCGCAGCCGTCTGCTGACACTGTGCGTCATGGCGGCAACCACGATCCTGCAGGTTTATTTCGGGCTGTCGTTCCCGGCCTGGGTCAACATCGCTTTGTATGGGCTGCTGGCGCTGGTGATGATGAAGCAGCATCCTTCACGCAGAGTCCTTATGACATACGCAGCGCTTGTCCTGGCTGTCTTCCTGTTGGTAACCCTTCTATATCCCGGCGTGGACGCCCCCACGGAGACAGCCTCTGAAATGGCGCGGGACCGCCTGAGTCAGATGGCGCAGCGGATAGCGGGAGCTGTGTCGGAGATGCCTGTCGGAGAAATGGAAACCCGTCATGTACACACCCAGTCCCTTGAAACAGGCGGGCGGCAGGCCCTGACTGAGCGGGAATTCCGGCTGGTGACAGTTGAAGAAGAGCAGATCTCCATGCCGTACTGGGTGAATTACCTGAAAATGATCCTGCTTCTTCTGCTGGCTGTAGCGCTTGTAGTTGTGCCCTTTGCGCCTTTCCTGCTGCTGAATGCACGGCGGAAAAAAGCGCAGGAAGCCCGGAAAATCTTTGAATCCGAAAATATCAGTGAAGCCGTTTGCGCGATCTTCCATCAGATCATCTCCTGGCTGGACGCCACCGACCATGGCGCGGGCAATTTACTCTTCCGGGACTGGTCCGACAAGCTGTCAAGCCTTCTGTCGGAAGGATATGCTGTCCGCTTCTCTGAATGCGTGGAGATGTTTGAGGAAGCTGCCTACAGCAATCACACGCTACCCTGTGAAAGGCGGCAACAGGCTCTGAAGCTTTTAAAGGAAACAGAAGCCGCCCTGTGGACAAAAGCGGACTGGAAGCAGCGTATCCGCCTGAAATACTGGTTATGCTTATGCGAATGAATATCAGGAAGATGGTCAGCCTGTTCCTCCTAATGGCGCTGTGCCTCATGTGTGCCGGCTGCCGAAGCCGCACGACGGGCAACGGTCAGCGACAAACCGGCGAAATGTCTGAAACAGCCGGCCTGACGGACAGCAGTTTGTCCGGCTCTTCGCTGATCGACAGCGAGAACGATGCCGGCGAACACGAAGATGAAGAGAGCAAGGAACCGGGTGATCAGACAAGGGAAAACCCTGATGCGTCCCGAAAGGAGTATGATGAGAACGCGCCGGCGGAGATCGTGCCGGGAACGGACCGGACAGTTCATGGCGAAGGTGACAGCAAGGGCGCTTTTGAACATGGGGAGAACGCGCCCATATCTGTCGCAAAGCTGAATGATGACGCTGAAGACACAGCCACCCAGACCGTAGCGGCAAGTCAGGCGGAGCAGATGGGGGTATCGGAGGACGCGCAAGAGGCTGATTCCGCGCTGACTTATTACACAGTGCTTCTTCGGGATCGAATGGGCAGCCTCTTTGAGTGCCAGCGGCTGAATGTGTACTGGGAAACAGCGGAAGACCATGTAACGGTGTTCAAAGCGTCGCTTGAGCACAGCCTGATTGTGAACTCCGGAACCTACAACGTATCCGCCCGGCTGCTGGAAGGGAATCTTCGCGTGGACGACGGCTGGATCGGACGAAAAAATCCGGGCGTCATCGTCAAGATCGTAGACAGCAGCGTGCTGGGCAGCGGTGTTTTCTCCACAGGAGCCGCGCAGAAAGTCCATGCCGGTTTGCTTTCCCGGGACGGCTGGCAGGCCATCGACGCGGTGCGGAACGGCCGGGTGCTGATTCTTTCGGAAGAGCTTCTCAAAGCGCCGTATCTGCAGACGGCGGCAATGCTGATCATCGCCAAGACTGCCAATCCCGCCCTGTTTGAAGACGTGGAAACTGAAAAGGCACTGGAAATGCTGATCGTGGAAGCTACCGGCAGTCTTCCTTCCGGGATATACTATTACCATGGCCAGGGAGCGTTTTGATGAACATTCTTGTCATTGACGGGCAGGGCGGCAGACTGGGCCGCAAACTGCTTGAAAGCATCCGCAAAACCTGCCCGGGCGCAGTGATGACTGCTGTGGGCACGAACAGCGCCGCGACGGAAAACATGATGGGCAGCAATTGCGCTGATTACCTGGCAACAGGCGAAAACGCCGTGATTGTCGCCTGCAAAAAAGCGGAAATCATCGCAGGTCCCTTTGGGATCGCTATCGCCAACGCCCTGCAGGGAGAGATTTCACCGGCGATGGCGAACGCCGTCGCGTCCAGCGCGGCACACCGGGTTCTGATCCCTATGAACCTGTGCAATACCTATGTGGCGGGCGTGATGCAGGGCTCCTCCGCGATCCTGAAGGACGCCATGGCGCATATCCAACAGCTGATGAACAAGGAGAACAGCAATTGACCCCTCTGCAAATCCGTAAACTGACCTACGCGGCATTGTATCTGTCCATTGCCATGGTGCTTCCTTTCGTGACCGGCCAGGTCCCGGAGATCGGCTCCATGCTGTGTCCGATGCACATCCCGGCGCTGCTTTGCGGCTTCATGTGCGGCTGGCCCTGGGGTCTGGCAGTCGGCTTTATCGCGCCGCTGCTTCGATCAGTAGTCTTTGGAATGCCCACGCTGTTTCCCGCCGCGGTGGCCATGGCCTTTGAGATGGCGGTGTATGGGGGAACGGCCGGATACCTTTATTGTCTGCTGCCCCGGAGAAAGGGCGTCACATATGCCGTGCTTGTGATTTCCATGATCGCCGGCCGCATTGCCTGGGGCGCAGCGCGTGTGGTGTTGGCCGGCCTGTCCGGGAGCAGCTTTACCTGGGCGCTTTTTCTGGCAGGAGCCTTTACCAACGCCGTTCCCGGCATGATCCTGCAGCTTGTCCTGATACCCGTTCTGGTCATCGCCATGGATCGCGCGGGGCTGGCACTCAACAAGTAGAAAGAAGACCTGGCCGGAACGATCTGCCCGTAATGTGGTCAGACTGCCCTGTCAAATCAGCATCATGTTTCTTTGATGACGATACGCAAAGGGTTTGGACATGGCGAGAGAAGTATTTGAGCAGGAAATGCTGCGCCATCTCCAGGCGCAGCGCCTCCGGTACCCATCCATGCAGCAGCAGGATGTGGTGAAGTTTGTGTTTCAGGCCATGTTGGGCGTGGGGCACCTGCTTTCCTCCCGGGATGCGGTCATAAACCGTATCGCCCGCGAGATGGATGGGCTGTCGCCTGATCCTGAGGAGCCGCTGTTTGAAACGCTCAGCCCCTCTTGGTGCAGGTTAAACCTCCGGCGCGCCAAGGCGGAGCGTATGCAGCCGCACGCCATTGCCGGCTTGATGCTGGCATCCCGCTCCCCCATGCAGTTCACGCGGCAGGACGTGCTGGACTTCTGCAAAATAATGGCCGATGCAGGCGAGCTCCAGGTCCCGGATGAGGAAGCCCTGGGCAGGATCCTGGACGAAAGCTGGCTGCCGTCCCATTCATCGGTTTATAAGGCGCGGTATCATCCTGCCTATCGGGTGATCTCCGTTGACCTGATGCAAGGGGTTGGGCTGCAATCCCGATAAAAAGCCTTATCGCATTTAATTTTTCTGTTATTTTTTATGCCGTCCTTGAAGCTCGTTCACTATATCAGCGATCTCAATGCCCATGTCGGCCATGAGGACCAGGCTGTGATAGAGCAAATCCGCCATTTCATAGATCGTTTCTTTTTTGCTGTCCCCCTTGGCGGCGATCACCACTTCGGTGGATTCTTCGCCGATTTTTTTTAGGATCTTGTCCCTGCCTTCCCTGAACAGGTAGCTCGTATATGAATTTCCAAGGGGGTTCTCCTTTCGTCCGAGGATCAGCTCATAGAGCCTGGCTAAAGAAAAGCCCTCGCCTTTTCTGTCCTCATGTTCATATACGGTGTGAAAAAAACAGCTGTCCGCTCCTGTATGACAGGCCGGGCCGTCCCGATTCACATAGACCAAAAGGGCATCCTGATCGCAATCCGCGACGATTTTCGTGATATGCTGATAGTTGCCGCTCGTTTCGCCTTTGAGCCACAGCGACTGCCTGCTCCTGCTGTAAAAGTGGGTCAGTCTTTTTTCAACAGACAGTGCAAGGCTTTCTTTATTCATGTAGGCAAGCATCAAGACATCATTATTCTTTGCGTCCACCACGATGGCGGGGATAAGCCCCCGCTCATCAAATTTCAAGCTGTCTGTTTGAACACCTGTGATTTTGCCCAATTGTTTTTTAACCTCCCTGATGCTCACCAGATTGTAGTGAAAAATTGAAGCCGCCAGGGCCCCGGTTATTTTATTGTTTGTTTGAAATACTTCCAAAAAATCTTCCGCTTTTCCTGCTCCGCCTGATGCGACGATGCCGCAGTCCACATCCCGGGTCAGAAACGCCAGCATTTCTATATCGTAGCCCGCTCTCATCCCGTCGGCATCGATGGAGTTGACCACAATCGTGCCGGCGCCCAAACCGGCGGCTTTCTCCACCCATTCCTTGGCGTCCAGTCCTGTGTCCTCCTTCCCCGCGCCCAAAAACACATGGTAAGCGCCCTGCACCCTTTTGACGTCCACCGAGAGGATCAGGCTGTCGCTGCCATACTTCCGGCTGACCTCCTTGAGCAAGCCAGGATTTTTGACAGCGGCGGAATTGACGCTGAAATGCCTCACCCCGAGATCATGTAATCTGTCGCAGTCGGTCAGGGTTCTGATGCCGCCGCCGACCACCAGGGGAATCCTGACGGACCTGAGTATTTCTTCAATTTTGTCATAAAAGATGTCTTTGTTGTCAAGGGTCGCTCCGATATCGTAAAAGACCAGGTAGTCGGCGCCGTCGTGTTCATATTTTTGCGCAAGTATGACGGGATCATCAGAAATTTCTCTAATATCGCTGAATTTTACCCCTTTCACCACTTTGCCGTTTTTGATGTCCATGCAGGCGTATATGCTCTTATTGCTCATATTTCACCGCCTCGCTGAGCTTGATATCCCCTGTGTAATATGCCCTGCCGATAATGGCGCCATGAAGGCGAAGCCCGTGTATTTTTTTCAGCTCCTCGATATGGTGTATGCCGCCGGACGCAATGATATCGGCGTTTAGAAGTTTTTTCAAATCTTCGTAAAGGGCGATGTTCGTCCCCCTCATCGCCCCGTCCCTGGAGATGTCTGTGGCGATGACTGTTCTGACATTCAGCGCGTTCAGTTTTTCACAAAAATCCTGTACTCGAAGGCCTGTGGATTTTTTCCAGCCGTGCGTCCTGACGACGCCGTCCATCACATCGGCGCCTACGGCGATTTTTTCCCGGTGCTTGCCCAGCAGCTCCGCAAGGAAACCTTCGTCCTCGACCGCTGCCGTGCCCAGGATGACCCTGTTCACGCCGATGCTCAGGTATTTTTCAGCCTGCTCCATGCTCCTGATGCCGCCGCCCAGCTGTATGAACAGTTCCGTTTTCTCGCGGATCCTCGCGATCACATGATAGTTTCTGCTTTCTCCGCTCCTTGCCCCTTCCAGGTCGACCATGTGCATATGAGTCATCCCGTTTTTCTCAAAATCTCTGACGATCTCCAAAGGGTTGTCGGAGTAGACGGTCATTTTTTCATAATCGCCTTTCAGCAGCCTGACAGCCTTGGCGTCGTACAGGTCTATGGCCGGAAAGATATACATCACAGCATGCCTTTGGTCGACGGTATATCATCATGCCCTTCCGTGGATACCGCCATCTGCGCCGCCTTGGCAAAGGCCTTGAAGATGCTCTCGATGGCATGGTGGCTGTTGCTCCCGTCCAGCAGCCTGACATGAATACTGCACTTGGCGCCGCGGGCAAAACCCCGGAAAAACTCCTCCACCAGCTCCGTGTCAAACTCCCCTACCTTTTCTGTGTTAAAATCCGCCCTGAAGACAGTGTATTCCCTGCCTGAAAAATCGAGCGCCACCAGGGACAGGGCCTCGTCCATGGGGATGATCGCCGAGCCGAATCTCCTGATGCCCCGCTTGTCGGCGAGAATTTTCAAAAAAGCCTCGCCCAGGACAATCCCTGTGTCCTCCGTGGTGTGATGAAAATCCACATCGATGTCCCCTGCAGCTTTTAATGCCAGGTCGAACCTGCCATGCCTTGCGAAGCTGCGCAGCATATGATTCAAAAACCCTGCCCCCGTTTCAATGTCGGCCTTGCCTGTGCCGTCCAGATCCAGGCTGACCTTGATGTCGGTTTCGCCGGTTGTTCTTGAAACATCCGCCTTTCTCATATCCGACCGGCCTCCTTCACGATGCCTGCGATCTCGTCCGCCAGCTGCATCATGTCTTCTCTTTTCCCTATGCTGATCCTGATGAAATCTATCAGCAGCTCAGTATCAAAATGCCTGACCAAAAATCCCCTGTCCCTGAGCAAGGCATACAGCGCTTTTCCCTTTATGTCCGCGTGTCTGGTAAATACAAAGTTCGTGGATGAATCCAGGACAAAGAAACCTGTTTTCCGCAGGGAGCTTGTAAAAAGCGTCCGCGTTTCTTTAATGTTTTGGATCATCTTATCAAAATATTCTTTGTCCTCCAAGGCGCCCCTCGCCATGGCCTCGGATACGCGGCTCACATTGTAGGGGTTGATGGAGTATTTGATCCTTTTTAGATCCCTGATGTTTTTTTCACTGCTGATGGCAAAGCCCACCCTGGCGCCCGCCAGCTGACGCGACTTTGAAAAAGTCTGAACCACGATCAGATTGTCATAGTCTCCCAGAAGCTCTATGCTGCTTGTCCCGCCAAAATCTACATACGCCTCGTCAATGACGACCAAAGAATTTTTGTCAGCCTTAAGCATTTTCTCAATTTCGGAAAACTCCAAACAGATGCCCGTAGGCGCGTTGGGGTTGGCGATAATCACATTGGCGTTGCCTTTGGTATAGTCGCCGATATTGACAGTAAAGTCGTCCCTCAAGGGCACTTCATGATAACGGATTCCGCAAAAGTCCGCGTACACCTTATAAAACCCGTAGGTGATGTTCGGGAACAGCAGCGTCTTTTCTCCTGTAAAGAAACCTGTGAATATCAAATAAAGCGCTTCATCGGAACCGTTTGTAATGATGACTTGGTTTTTGTTCACATGATAATATCCGGCAACTTTTTCAGCAAGAAGCGGGTTCTCCGGGTCCTGATAGAGGCGGGACTTCGCGATTTCCTCTTCCGCGTATTTTCTTGCCATTTCCGACGGTTCGTAAGGGCTCTCGTTGGTATTGAGCTTGATATATTCCCTGTCATCAGGCTGCTCACCGGGCACATAGGGTTTCACATGCGAATACCTATTGTTTAAAAAGCTCATTGTATCCTCTCCTTTACGCTGTTGGCGTGCGCTGTAAGGCCTTCCTTTCGCGCAAAATGCATCATGGCTTCCGCATCCCTCGTCAAGGCCTCCAGGGTGTAAAATGAGAACTGCGTTTTTTTGATAAAATCATCCACTGACAGCGGGCTTGCGAACCTTGCCGTGCCCGAGGTAGGCAGCGTGTGGTTGGTCCCGGAAAAATAGTCGCCAGTGGCCTCGGGCGTGTATTCTCCCAAGAATACCGAGCCGGCATTTTTTACCAGGCCCAAATCGGAAACCGGGTCTGTCGTCATCAGCTCCAGATGCTCGGGCGCGATTGCGTTGGACAGATCAAACATCTGCTCCCTGCTTTCACAGATAACGATGAAGCCTTGTTCCTCTATGGATTTACGCGCGATATCCTCCCTGATCAGATCCGGCAGCCTGATCTCTATTTGATCCCGGACTGCCTGCGCCAGCTCCTGATCGTCCGTCAGGAGAATGGGCCTTGCGTATATATCGTGTTCCGCCTGTGAGAGAAGATCGGCGGCGATGAAGCCCGGATTCGCGTTCTTTTCAGCGATGATCAGGATCTCGGAAGGCCCGGCGATCATATCGATGCCAACGGCGCCTGAGACCTGTCTCTTGGCCTCCGCCACATACCTGTTTCCGGGTCCGACGATTTTGAAGACCTTTTCAACGCTCTGCGTGCCGTAGGCAAGCGCAGCGATCGCCTGTGCGCCGCCGACCTTATATACCTGGCTCACGCCGGTGATTTTTGCCGCGGCCAGGATCAGCGGTGAGATTTTGCCTGCCCTGTCGGGCGGAGATACAATGGATATCTGCGCGCATCCGGCGATTTTGGCCGGTATGACCGTCATGAGCACCGTTGAGGGATACACTGCCGTACCGCCCGGCACATAGAGGCCGACCCTCTCTATGGGCGTGTGTTTTTGTCCCAGGATCTTCCCGCCCTCCTCAAAGATGATCAGGTCATCCCGCTTCTGTTTTTCATGGAACCTGCAGATGTTTTCCTTCGCCTCCTCGAGTACCTGTAAAAACTCCTTTTCCACAGAGTTCAGGGCTTCATCCATTTCGCTGTCTGAAACTTCAAAATCCTCCACCTGCACCCCGTCAAATTTCAGCGTGTACTCCCGGAGCGCCTTGTCCCCGCGCTCTCTCACATTCGCGACAATTTCAGCGACATCCCCTGCAAGGTCCCCGTCTCTGGTTTCAGGCAAGCCCTGTTGTAAATTGATTTCATCGATCTTTTGGATTCTAATCATTCCCCTCACCCCTCACCTTTTCAAGCAGCTCATGGATTTTGCAGATTTCCCTGTTTTTATAGGTATAGCTCACCTTGTTCGCGATATATCTCGCGCTGATGGCAAAGATCTCCTCAAGCACTGTCAGATTGTTCTCCTTCAGGGTCGCGCCGGTCTCGACGATATCCACGATCACATCGGACAGCTTGACAAGGGGCGCGATTTCTATGGAGCCGTGAAGGCTGATGATGTCGACGGTCTTGCCCGTACTGAGAAAGAAATCCCGGCTGATGTTGGGAAAGATGGTTGCGACTTTGAGGTGCTTTTTCTCATGATAGGGGAAATCCCTTTCTCCGGCCACGCAGATCCTGCATTTGCCGATGCCCAGGTCGCAAAGCTCAAACACATCGCTCCTGTTTTCAAGGAGGATGTCCCTGCCAACAAAGCCGATATCCGCCGCGCCGTATTCCACATAGGTTGCCACATCGGACGGTTTCACCAAAAAGTATGTGTTGCCCTTTTCTTGATCGTAAAACACCAGCTTTCTGCTCTCTTCCAGCATTTCATCACAGCCATAGCCGATT
Organism: Bacillota bacterium; assembly: GCA_029548395.1. Lineage (GTDB taxonomy): Bacteria > Bacillota > Clostridia > Christensenellales > Aristaeellaceae > UBA6115. The sequence continues at coordinate 3,086 of JAKPNM010000128.1, read as the reverse complement.
TTGCTCAAGATGTCGCAGGCCTTCTTGCCCAACCTTCCTTTGGGAAGCGCTATTCTTAAACCGTCCTTCATCACAGCCTCCCCTGATCGCCTATTTTTTCCAGATAAATCGCGAAGCCCGATGCCAGATAGCTCTTTTCTTTTGTTTTGACCAGGTTGCTGTATTCACCGCCTCTCAAAATCGCCGACGAGACCCCGGGTATGACGCCGACAAAGCTCAGCCTGTCGTAATACTTTAAGCCTTCCGGTATGGAAAAATCGAGAAAGACCTGGGTGTTCAGGTCCTGATTCTTCAGGTATTGATTTAAGTCCTTCAAGTATTCAATATTCTCGCGGAATGTCTCGCCATCCAGTATCTTTTCAAGTTTCTCTATCCCCCTGTCCAGGGGCAGGTGTAGGGAGAGGAGGGAGGCCAATATATCCTGGTCTTTTTGATCCGCGTGATTGTCTGTGAGAACCTCCTTTAACAGCATAAGGCTTTTATTCTGAAAGGCGTTCAAAATCCTGTCATTGAGCTTGCTCAGCCCCGCCTTTTCCATCATTTTTTGAATCATGCTGTTGTCAGATACCAGGAGGACGGGCATATCGTCAAATACAAGCAGCGATTTTGCCGCCAAAAAGATCAGGTTGAACAGATCCTCGTCCGAGAGCCTGCCGATGACCTCCACGCCGAATTGCAGGATTTCCCGAAAGTTTCCGGACGTTTTAGGCGCCCGGTAGACATTTTCGCTGTAGTAAAGCTTATGCTTCTCCTTGGCTGTATCCAGATTTTTAATGATCGACAGAGTGATATCGGGCTTCAGCGCCATCAGCGTGCCGTCCCTGTCGGTAAAATAGAGGATATTCTTGGAAGAGAGAAAATCGATGTTCTCAAGATAAAAGCTGTAGGGCTCAAAGGCGTTCATCTTATAAAGCGAGTAGCCCTGGGATGAACACAGCGCCCTGAGCTCAAAGGATAAAACCTCCTTGTGCGTGAAAAGCTCTTTTTTGAACATGTTATATCCTCTTCTCGATCTGCCTGTATCCGCCCCTGCCGTATTGAATGCAGCGGCTCACCCTTGTGATCGTGGAGTTGCTCGCGCCGGACACATCGCCCACCTCCTGATAGGTCTTGCCTGCCAGGAGGAGCATGGCGACCTCCAGCCTCTGGGGAATATCGATCAACTCCTTTGCGGTAAAGATATCCTCAAAGAACTTGTCACATTCTTCTTTATTCTCAAGTGACAGGATGGCGCTGAAAAACATGTCCAGGTTCTTTTCTCTCCTGCCGGCTTCAGCCTTGTGTATTCCCATTGATCCGCCTTTCTTCAATTGATTCGTTTGATTCGTTCCGGATCTCTCTTCTGCACCGCCGCGGCGGCGTGTAAGAGTAACGCGAATATATCACTTTTTGATTTTCCTTGTCAAGGGATTTTAATAAGAATATCGCTGAGTGAACAGGGCGTCATTCACGGCGAGCATCCGTCCCAAATTGAAGGGGCTGTTATCGGAGCCCCTTGGGGGCGAAGGTGTACAGCCAGTTTTCATCATCCAATAAAAAGGCAGCCGGCCGGAGAGACATCAAAAATCCCTCTGATTCAAAGTATATCCGCTCGCCGTTCAGCTCGCCTGCCGCCATGCCCCGGTCCACCCAGGTCCCCTTTTGGGCTTTGGGCAGCCAAAAGCCCTGCTGAGGAGTCTCCCTGTCCTGCAGCTTTCCCAAAAGCACGGGGGGCTTGCCCTGTCTTTCGCCCGGCAGTATCCCCTGTGAGCGAAACAGGTCCAGCAAGGCGTCCAGGCATTGCTCCGCCAGCGGCAGGTTGATCGCGCCCCTTCCAAACGCGCTGGGCAGCTCGATAATGCAGGCCGCCTGATTTCTGCGCCTGCCCGCTTCCACAAACAGCTGCCCTCCTGTGCCTTGTGAATGGATCGCGACCGGCAGGGACAGACTGGACACAAGACTGCGTATATTGTCCGACTCGCTGTAGACGCTCAGCACGTAAGGCAGGCCGTGGCCGCCGCAGCAATGCAGGTCCACCATCATTGCGGCGTCTTCAGTTTCATCGTATACTGATCGGGCAAGGCGAAAGGAAGGGCTCCCGCCAGGATCCCCCGGAAAAATCCGGTTCAAGTCCTCATTGTCAGCAGGGTCCCGCCTGCTTTGCGCGGCATAGGCCGCCTGGTTGACAATAGGGATGACGCGCACACTGCCCCTGAGCAGGGGGTGGATTCTCAGGTAGGCAATCAGCCTTTGCGCGGTGTAGATGCCGCTGACCTCATCCCCGTGGATCCCGGCTGTGATGCAAATCTGCGGATGCCCGCTGCCGAAATCGCACGCACTGTATGCGTTTTTCCCTGCCGCTGCGCTTGAAACTCTCATAATGACCTCTGGTGATTGATTTGATCCTTTATTTTGTCCGGAAAACGCTGTTGAACCTGGCGCTGTGCCTGGGGCTTTGGTTCGCTATCAGGTCAGGGGCTGACACGGGGGCGGTCCTGTCCGGCTGGTTTGCCGGTCTGCTTGGGTTCATCTACCTTTTGCTGGCCTGGCTGAGCTACCTGCGCAGCAAAGGCAGCCGGCCCTTCAGGCTGCTCAAGCGCAAGGCCCCTCCGCTGCCGCCGGACAGCCTGCGCAGCCCGGGATATGCCGTCAAGCGCAGCCCGGGGCTGTTCCGGCCCCCTTATCCCGAGGACGACAGCCTTGAAGAGGATGCGGAGGAAGCCGTTTCGGACTTGCCAATCAGGGAACGCCTGCTGGCCAACGCCTTGTCGTATCTTATCCTTGGCGTCTCAGGCCTGCTGTTTTCCATGTATTAAACCGCTGCCACTGTGTGCTCAGGCACACGCCGGAAAAAGACGCTTTTCCCTTGTCTCCCAGATACCCCAGGGCATCAGGGGTGCGCGCGTATGACAGCTGCAGCGCGTAGCTCGTTCCCCCTGCCTCACAGGCACAGCAGGCCAGCACGCAGGGATGCCCGCCCCCAGGGCTGTCAAACAGCAGCTCGCTTTTCTGGTACAGAAGCCCGTCGATGATCATCGTGTCAAAGCCCGGATGGTGAACCATGCCGCCCGGGATATACTCTTTTTTGAAGCCGCTTCCGCCGGCCT
>JAKPNM010000125.1 GCA_029548395.1 Bacillota bacterium | reverse complement strand
TGAGCCACCTGGCCACCATCAAGTCCTCCGTGCCTTTCCTGCACTTCTTTGACGGCTTCCGCACCAGCCATGAGATACAGAAGATTGAGGAGATCGCCTACGAGGACATCGCCAAGCTGGTGGACTGGGAGAAGGTGGACGCCTTCCGCGCCCGCGCGCTTAACCCTGAGAAGCCCCACCAGTCCGGCACCGCGCAGAACCCTGATGTCTTCTTCCAAAACCGCGAGGCGGCCAACCCCTACTATCTGGCTGTTCCCGGCATCGTGGAAGAGTGCATGAAGCAGGTCAAGAAGCTGACCGGACGCGGCTACAAGCTGTTTGACTATGTCGGCGCCCCGGATGCCGAGCATGTCATCGTCATCATGGGCTCCGGCGCTGAAGCCGCCCATGAGACAGTCACAGCGCTGAACGCCAGGGGCAAGAAGTACGGCGTCCTCAAGGTACGCCTCTACCGTCCCTTTGCGGCTGACCGTTTCCTCAAGGCCCTGCCCGGGACGGTCAAGAAGCTGGCGGTCATGGACCGCACCAAGGAGCCCGGCGCCCTGGGCGACCCGCTCTATACCGATGTGCGCACCGCGCTGGCGGAAGCCGGCCGCGGCGACATTGAGGTCTTTGGCGGACGCTACGGCCTGTCCAGCAAGGAATTCACTCCCACCATGGTCAAGGCCATCTTTGACAACCTGGACAAGGTCCGCCCCAAGAACCACTTCACCGTGGGCATTGTGGACGATGTGACCAACAGCTCCCTGCCCCTGGGCCGCCAGTTCAACGCCGCGCCCGAGGGCACCGTGGCCTGCAAGTTCTATGGCCTGGGCTCTGACGGCACCGTCGGCGCCAACAAAAACTCCATCAAAATCATCGGCGACCATACCAAGCTCAACGTGCAGGCGTATTTTGCCTATGACTCCAAAAAGTCCGGCGGCCTGACGGTCAGCCACCTGCGCTTTGGGAAGCAGCCCATCCAAAGCACCTACCAGATTGACGACGCCAACTTTGTCGCCTGCCACAACCCCGCCTATGTCACCCAGTATGACATGGTGGGCGCGCTGAAGAAGGGCGGCACCTTCCTGCTCAACTGCCCCTGGGAAGGCCAGGAGCTGGACGAGCGCCTGCCCGCCGCCATGAAGCGTGAGCTGGCCCAGAAAAAGGCCAAGCTGTATGTGATCGACGCCATCACCCTGGCTGCCAAAAACGGCATGGGCAGCCGCATCAACACCATCATGCAGGCCGCCTTCTTCAAGCTGGCCAACATCATTCCCTATGACCAGGCCGAGAAGTACATGAAGGAGTACGCCAAGAAGACCTATGGCCGCAGGGGCGACAAGGTGGTCAAGGCCAACTGGGCCGTAATCGATGCCGCCGCATCCGAGCTCAGGGAGGTCAAGGTGCCCGCTGAGTGGGCGAACGCCACCACCGGCGCGGAGCCTGTGCATGTGGAAGCCACCGAATACTTCAACAAGGTGGCCAAGCCCATCATCAACCAGGCCGGCGACAGCCTGCCCGTGTCCGCCTTTGACCCTGCCGGCGTGGTGCCCACCGCGACCACCCAGTATGAGAAGCGCGGCGTCGCCGTGAAAGTGCCCGAGTGGCAGATTGAGCACTGCATCCAGTGCAACCGGTGCTCCATGGTCTGCCCGCACGCGGCCATCCGCCCCTTCCTGCTGCCTGAGGGCACTGAGAAGCCCGAAGGCTTTGAGACCAAGAAAGCCCTGGGCAAGGAGTATGCCGGCCATGAGTTCCGCATTCAGGTCAGCCCGCTGGACTGCACCGGCTGCGGCAATTGCTTTGAGGTCTGCCCCTCCAAGACCAAGGCGCTGGAGATGAAGCCGCTGGACAGCCAGCGCGGCCAGGAAGCCAACTGGGAATTTGCTATCAAGCAGCCTGAGCTGCCCCTCGACCATAATCTCAACACCGTCAAGGGCAGCCAGTTCAAGAAGCCGCTGTTTGAGTTCTCCGGCGCCTGCGCCGGCTGCGGCGAGACCCCCTATATCAAGCTGGTCACCCAGCTGTTCGGCGACCGCATGATCATCGCCAATGCCACAGGCTGCTCCTCCATTTATGGCGGTTCCAGCCCCACTGTTCCCTACGCTGTCAACGACAAGGGCCAAGGTCCCGCCTGGGCCAACAGCCTGTTTGAGGACAATGCCGAGTTCGGCTTCGGCATCAACCTGGCCTATAACCAGCGCCGCGCCCGCCTGGCCGATGTGGTTGAGAAGCTGATCGCTGTGGAGTACTGCGACGCGGCCATCAAGGAAGCCGGCAGCGAGTGGCTGGCCGGCATGCACGACGCCAAGGTGTCCAAGGAAGCCGGCGAGAAGCTCAAGGCAGCCTGTGAACGCGGCCTGGACATGACCGGAACCGAATGGGAAGCCGACTGGATAGCCAAGGGCAAGCCGGAATGCCCCTGCGAGGCCTGCGCCGGTGCGCGCGAGGTGCTCAAGGGCGCTGACCTGCTTACCAAGAAGTCTATCTGGATCTTCGGAGGCGACGGCTGGGCCTATGACATCGGCTACGGCGGACTGGACCACGTGCTGGCGCAAAACCAGGATGTCAACATCCTGGTGCTGGACACCGAGGTCTATTCCAATACCGGCGGCCAGGCCAGCAAGTCCACGCCCACCGGCTCCGTGGCCAAGTTTGCCGCGGCCGGCAAGCGCACCCGCAAGAAGAATCTGGGCATGATGGCCATGAGCTACGGCTATGTGTATGTCGCCCATGTGTCCATGTCCGCCGACTACAACCAGGTGCTCAAGGCCTTCAACGAGGCGGAAGCCTACAACGGCCCCTCCCTCATCATCGCCTACAGCCCCTGCATCAACCACGGCATCAACATGTCCTTCTCCCAGGCCGTGACCCGCAAGGCTGTGGCCTCCGGCTACTGGAACCTCTACCGCTACAATCCGGAGCTGGCGGAGCAGGGCAAGAACCCGCTAACCATCGACAGCAAGGATCCCACCGAGAGCTATCAGGACTATATCCGCGGCGAGGTGCGCTACGCCTCCCTGCTCAAGGCCTTCCCGGATGTGGCTGAAGAGCTGTTCAAGCGCTCCGAGGAGGAAGCGGCCCTCCGGCTGGACAACCTCAAGAAGATGGCTGAAGCCGAATAAGTTTTCCTTCCATGACACCGCCCGCCAGGGAAACCTGGCGGGTATTTCTGTTATTCCGCGGGAGAGATGGCCAGGTTGTCCATGAAAGCCTGCCCGGTTGCGGTGTCCGCCGCCCAGATATAGTACACGCCGCGTTCCCCCAGATACAGCCGCCCCAGAAAGCGCTGGCCGTATTCCTCGCCTAAGGGCTCGGTATTGACGCTGGTAAAGTCCAGCGCCACCATGTCCCTGGCCGGACGGCTGACCATGGGGTTTGAGATGCTCTGCCCGTGAATGCCAGGCAGCATCACCCTTTTGGCCAGCAAGATCAGTTCATCCCTCAAGGCGTCGCCTTCTTTTCCGGGCAGCCGCGCACCCCGGGCGAAGGCTTCTATCTGCATGAAACTGAAGTCTTCGGCAAAGCAGGCGGCAAGCAAGCTTTGCCCGGTTTCCTGCTCATGGACGGCGCCCGGGAAAACGGCGCTCAGGCTGCCCATGCTCCAGGGGCTGTTCGCCGGCGCGGCCTGTGACGCGGCTTCCCCCTCACTCAAGCCCGTCAGCAGGTCGAAGGCCTTGTCCGTCTGGCCGCTGACTGCCCCGGTCAGGCTGACGGCCAGGCTGCCGTCAAGGATGGCTTTGCCCCGGTAAGCCTGGCCGGGCGCGTCCGGGTAGGCATAGTCAAAGCTGGCGTACACCAGCCCGTCTTCTTCAAACGCAGCGGGGTTATTTATTTCACCCTCAAAGGTTTTGATCATGAACATCGCATAGGAGAACAGGGCTTGTACTTTCCATTCCTGGGGGTTCGCCTGGGGATAGGCCTCCTTGTAAGCCTGGATCCATTCCCCGATGTCCGCCGTGCGCAGCTGGAACTCCGCTCCGTCCGCGGCGTTGCCGAACAGCTGCACGCTGTTTATCCACAAGCCGGGATAATCATGGTCCAAGACCCGCTGGGGCACGCCCGGCAGCGCGAAGGCAATCCGTCCCACCTTGCCGCGGAAGACGTCCAGGGACAAATCAGGATGGCTTGCCTTGGCCGGAACCGGTTGGGAACGAAACAACAAAGCCAGGGCCACCATTGCGATCAGGGCGGTTTTTCTCATGTTGCCTCCGTTCCCGCGTCTTCAGGTCAGCCTGTATGTTCAGTTGCTGATTATATTGTGGCATCCCGGCCCTGTGCTGTCAAGGCGGCGTTGAACCGCCGCCTGCGCTATGCTACAATCACCGCGTTGGAAATGCACTGGACTGGAGCATGCGATGCCTGAAATCACCTGGATGACCTATTTGATTGTCTGCCCGCTTGTCTTTCTGGGCGGTTTTATTGACAGCATTGCCGGCGGCGGCGGGCTGATTACCCTGCCGGCCTATTATATCGCCGGGCTGCCGCCCTCCCTGGCCGGAGGAACCAACAAGCTGTCCGCGATGGCGGGCACCACGGTGGCCGCCGGTCAATATGCCCGGCGCGGCCTGGTGGACTGGCCCCGCGGGCTGGCCTCGCTGCTGGGATCCTTGCCCGGCGCCGTGCTGGGCGGGTATTTGCTGACCCTGCTGCCGGAGGTGGCTGTGCGCCTGGGCATGCTGCTGGCGCTGCCTCTGGTAGCGGCGCTGGTGCTGAAAAACAAGGACCTGTCCGTGCGTGCTGCCCTGGTGCCTGCTGCCTGGACGCTGCCGGCATGCTTTTTGATCGGCCTGCTCATCGGCGTGTATGACGGTTTGATCGGCCCGGGAACGGGCACCTTTTTGATCCTGGCCTATGTGGTGTTCCTGGGGGAAGAGGCGCTGACAGCCTCCGGCACCGCCAAGCTGATCAACCTGGGCAGCAACCTGGGGGCGCTGGCCACCCTGATCGCGACCGGTCATGTGATCTATGCCCTGGCCCTGCCGGCAGCCGTTTTTGGCATCACGGGCAACCTGCTGGGCGCGCGGCTGGCCATCAGGAAAGGCGCGCCCTTTATCCGCGTATTGCTGATTGTGGTGCTGAGCTTGCTGTTGATCAAGCTGCTGGCGGATCTGATGCCGGACATCGGCAGGCTGATGGGCTGGTAACCTATGGAGATTTTGTAAAATGATGATGCCGAGCGTTTCCTGCCGTTTCAGGCTGCAAGGGCAGCCCGTTTCCTGCGAGCCCTGTGGCGAAGGTCACATCAACCAGACCTATCTGCTGATCACTGACCAGGGGGTCTGGTACATCCTGCAAAAGATCAACCGCCGTGTGTTCCGGGATGTGAACGCCCTGATGGAAAACGTCGCCGGGGTTACGCGCTTCCTGGCCGGAACGGAGCCTGATCCCCGCAGGGTATTGACCATCGTGCCCACGGTGTCAGGGCAGAATTATTATCAGGACGAAGCGGGGGAGTGCTTCAGGGTCTATGTGTTTGTGCGGGACAGCCTGTGTCTGCAGCGGCCCGAGGCGCCGGGGGATTTCGGGCGATCCGGGCAGGCTTTCGGCTGTTTTCAGCGGATGCTTTCGGATTATCCGGCTGCCAGCCTTCACGAAACCATCCCGGATTTTCACAACACGCCGGACCGCTACCGCAAGATGGAAGAGGCCATCCGCGCTGACTGTCACCACCGTCTGAAGGACGTCAGCGCGGAGGTGGATTTTGCCCGGGCCCGGGCGCAACGCGCCGGTACCCTGCAGCGGATGCAGGCGCAGGGGGACTTGAAAACCCGCGTGACCCACAATGATACCAAGCTGAACAATGTCTTGATGGACAGCGCTACGCGCGAGCCGCTGTGCGTGATTGACCTGGACACCGTCATGCCGGGCCTGGCCGTCCATGACTTTGGGGACTCGATCCGCTTTGGCGCCTCCACCGCGGCAGAGGACGAGCGCGATTTGGAGAGGGTACGCTTTTCCCTGCCGCTGTACACGGAGTACGCCAGGGGTTTTCTGGCCGGTTGCGCGGGCAGCCTGACAGACGCGGAAATCCACGCGCTGCCTGAGGGGGCCTGGGCCATGACGCTGGAATGCGGCGTGCGCTTTTTGACCGACTATCTGCAAGGCGATGTCTATTTCCGCACCCACCGCCCCGGCCATAACCTGGACCGCTGCCGCACCCAGTTCAAGCTGGTGGCGGACATGGAGGCCCGGTGGGAGCAGATGCACAAGCTCATCCGGTCGCTTGCGTAAGACTTGAACATAACAACAAATCATGAAACAAAAACAATGAAAGTGTGACAGAGATTGGGCAGAATGCCTTTAACAGCTGTATGGTGCTGGACTCTGTCACATTGCCCTCCGGAATCACATCAATACAGCCGTACACTTTCATTTACTGCTCTGCGTTGAAAGAAATTCACATTCCGGATGGAGTGGTTGAAATCGGCGAATGGGCGTTTGAGGGTTGTTATAATCTGAAGAAAGTTCATATCCCCTCATCCGTTATGGCAATCGGTGAGCGCGCGTTTGGCTTGATGAACTTTAATTTGGTTGTTGTCACACAAACCGGATCTTTCGCGGAAACTTACGCGCAAACAAATGGACTGCGTGTAGAACTCAACGAAGGAAAAACGATTTGAATTATGGATAATCTTTTTGATTTAAGGCGCTGTAACATGCAGCGCTTTTATTATGCCCATAAGGAGGTGAAGACCTGTGCTCTGTGTCTATCGCATCCATGCCGAATTCTCCGGTGCAGAAACACGAAAGGGCACGCTTAACCTCCGTTCTGGCCTTAGCAGAAGCAATAAGGTTCTTGCTGATCTTTGAATTGGCGGTTTAGGCGGTCCGGCCTGCCGGCAGCAGGGGCAGCATCATTTTTACCGCGCGCGCGATCAGGGAATGTCCTTTCTGATTGGGATGCATGCCGTCCACGCAGTACAGGCTGCCCAGGTCGCGCTCCTCCAGGAAGAAGGCGCGCAGGTCAAACAGCAGGCTTTGCGTCAGCCTTCCCACCTTGTGAACCGCCAGGGCGTATTGCTCCTGCCAGCGGTACACGCGGTGGATATCGCCCAGGTAGCGCAGGATGGCCTTGGCGTCCAGGCCCTTGGAGATCCAGGGCACAAAGCGCTCGGCGACCAGTGGCGGCGGCGTCACCAGAATCGCCTGCTTGCCCAGCTGTCTGACCGCCTGGACAAAGCGCGTCAGCACGTCCTCAAAGGCTGCCAGGGGCACGCGCGCGGGATGGTATTCCTCCGGGTGCTCGGCAGCGGCCTTCCAGTCGGGCGTACAGTCATTGCCGCCATACTGAATGGCCACGGCGTCGGCTTCCAGCGAGTCCAGCGCTTCAAACTCCGCCAGGCCTTCCTGCGCCAGCGCGCCAAAGCGGGCGTGGTTATCAATGGTTGTCACGCTGTCGCGGCCCAGCAGCTTGTCAAAACCCTCCTTCAGATAGACATAGCGGCCGCGCGCCTCGTCAAAGGTAACGCCGCGGCCAATGGAATCTCCGAACAAGGCGATATGGATCATGATGCTCTCCTTTTTCTTCCGGTCCGCTCAGGGGTGTCACAAATGTATATCATCAATCAGCCGGGGGCGTCCTGGTGTGTTTTCGCTTATGGGCCTTTCTCTGCAGGCCTTGGTGACGGCGCCGGCAGCCGGCCTGCTTCTGTCACAGACCCACGCTGCCCGGCCGGACCTGTATCCCGGGCGATGTCCGGCGCGCCCTTGTCCTTATTGTAGCATGAAAGCGTTTGCCTGGCATGTAAAATGCTTGTAACTGCCCTGACCCTTCTGTGTGTCCTGTGCGCCGGTGGTAAAAAACCGCCCCGGGACATCCGGGACGGCGTGTTGGTACGGCGGGGTTTAGCCTTGGCGGGCTCCCATTTCCCTGTCCAGCATGTAGAGCCCCGAGCCGGAGAGGCCGGCCAGCTCGGCCTTGTCGATGTTCTGCTGAGCGTTGGTCTCCTCCTCACCCTGCTCGGTGATGAACCAGCGCAGGAACTCGGCTGTCAGGTAATCCTTCATGCTCAGCGCTTTCTCATAGATCCTGTTGATGGACGCGGTAATCATCTGCTCGTGTTTCAGACCCTCCACCAGCGGGGCTTTGGCGTCCTTATACTCCTTGATGGTGTCGGCAATGGGCTTCAGGGTGACCTTGACCCCGCTCCCGATCAGGAAATTGCGGATGCGCATGGCGTGATCATATTCTTCAGCGGCCTGCACCATATACCAATGGGCAAAGCCGGGCAGGTTCTCACTCTCGTAGTAGTTGGCGAACTCCATGTACAGATAACCGGAATGGAGCTCCATGTTCAGCTGCTCCAGCAGCATGTTGGCGATATCCTTGTGGATCATGACATTAACCTCCTAAAGATTGTACAGTTATTGTACCCGCTTTTACGGCTCTTAACAGCGATGGTTAATCTTTCTTTGACCATTTTTGTTTGTCCAGCAGCTTGTTCTTCAGCTCGGTCACCTTCTGGTACATCTCCTCGGGCAGCAGCCCCACAATGGCCATCACAAGGCCGATGGCCCCGATCAGCCACAGCAGCAGCCCCTTGCCGGCCATCAGGTATTTGATGACAAACCAGACCGCGATCAAAACAAGCCCTGTCTTGGTGTCCTTGCGCAGGTTTTTCATCCTTGCTTCCTCCTTCATCCTGGATGAATTCATAGTGATTTTACCCGGTTTCAGGCCTTTTACTCGGCTTGTCCGGAAGATTGAAAGACGCCCTGCCCGGGTTTATCAGAGGCCCGGCTGTCCTTGTGAAATCCCGCATGGTATTCCGGCCCGGCGCCCTGGGTGGCTATGCCGTGGACTGCCTGGTCAAACCCGCGCTTCAACCCGTTGATTCTCCCTGTTTGTTTTGACATCGTCCGTGATGGACAGGCTGTGGGGTTCAGCCCTAAAGCAGCAGCTCATCAATTAGCTTTCGGGGCTGCGGATGGTTGCGCGCCTGGTGTTTCTCGCTCAGGCTCTCAAAGTCCCCGGGATAGCCCAGCGCCGCCACATGGATGATGGCCAGGTCCTCGGGAATGGAGAAGGCCTCCTCCACGGACACCCGGCTGAAGCCGGCCATGGGGTGATAGGTCAGCCCCCGCCGCTCCGCTTCCAGCATCATAAAACCGGTGGCGCAGCCCGTATCGGCCATGTGCCAGTAATTGCTCTTCCCGTTATAGCTGAAGTCCTTCTTGGACAGGACCACGATCAAGACCGGCGCGCGGACGGCCCACTCCTGATTCTGGGGGGTCAGGGTGGCCATCAGCCTGTCCCTGCGCTCCCCCTGGGCAATCAAGAAGCGCCAGGGCTGCTCGTTGAAGCAGGAGGGCGCCTGGGCGGCGGCTTCCACCAGGGCCTCCAGGGTTTCCCCGGCGATCGGGTCCTTCTTCAGGGCCCGGTTGGCATAGCGGGTCATGATCTCGGGCATCAGCTCATGCCGGGTGTGGCGTTTGTGCTTTATCATGTCTTCCTCCAATCATTCGTCAGTGTCCTTGCTATTATACCTCTTTTGATGGCTGCAAGACCGCCCTCGCATGTTGCCGCAGAGAATTTACTTTTGAACGCAGACCGGCACCGCGGGCGTTGACAGCCTGCGCCGGCAGGTCTATAATCATTACACAAATGTTTCAAATGATTGCGAAAATGAAACAATCAGAAGGGAGGTCCTCATGAAACAGATCACGCGATGGATGGCACTGATGCTGATGCTGGTGATGGCCTTGCTGCCTGCCCTGGCGCAGGGCGAGGACACGGCTGATCCGCAGGAGGAGATGACTGTTCAGGAGGAAACAGCCCCGGAGCCGGCGGGAGAGGCTGAAGATCCCGGGGCGGCCGGTCCGGCGCCTGCCGGCGGCCCGGAACAGACCGCCCCGGAGGAAGACGCCGCCCTGCTCTTTGTTCCCCTGCCGATCACAGACAAGAAAGACATGCCCAAGCCCGGCACGGATATCAAGCCGGAGGCCATCGTGATTGCCCCGGAAGGCATCGCCATGTTCGAGCTGCCCACGCATGAGTCCAGCATCCTGATGAACCTAGACGCAGGCGCCATACTCACCCTGCGCGTGCTGGGGCAGACCTGGTCCATCCTGTCCCTGGGCGAGGAGGCTGGATATGTTCCCACCCGCGCCCTGAGCTTTGCCTACGGCAGCGTGCAGCCCAACATCGCCATCGTGACAGCCCCGGGCGGAAAACTGACCCTGCGCGCTGAAATGACCACCAAATCCAAGGCACTGGCCACCATTCCGTCCGGCCGCGCGGTGCTGCTGCTGGCCAAGGGGGAGACTTTTTCCCTGGTGCGCCATGAAGACCGGGAGGGCTATGTGCTCAGCGAGCACCTGAAGGAAGTGCCTGTCAACACCAGGCTGGGCACGCTCACCCGGGTGGTCAGCATCGTGCCTGGGCGCGAGGCCAACGTGCGCCTGCGCGCGCAGCCCAACCGCAACGCCGCGGAATATACCAAAGTCAAATCCGGGAATTATGTCGTGGTGCTGGAGATTCAGGACGGCTGGGCCCTGATCGAGTTTGACGGTTATCATGGCTACATGATGAAAGATTATCTCAAGCAGGGCTTCGATTAACTTATGCCCTGAACTGCTGACAAAGCCCCGGCAACGAAAGCCGGGCTTTGTTTCATTTACTGCTCACACCCTGGCTTATAAACCGCGGCTGCCGTTTGTTTTCTGTGCGGTTGATTTGCCGCTGCACAGGCGCTATAATAATTCCGGCAAAGGAGGTGTTTCATATGAGGCAGATCAGATCGATGGAGCACATGAAAACGGGGAGGATAACCGCAGCCTGATGACAGGCTGTTGTCATGTCACCGGGCGGGTGTGTCTCCTCCTGACAAAACGGAGGACATATGACATATAACTGGATAAACCCTGAGGATTATTCCATGGACACGCTGCTGTACTTTGACAGATGGGTGCTGCAGTATCTTTTAAGCAGGCAGCCTGACGAAAAGGATCACACGGCCTATCAGTCCTTGGTTGGCCGGGCGCTGTGGCGTTATCCCCATGTGGTGGATTTCTGCCGCAATAAGGCGCCGGAGTGCGCCGCCTATGTGGACGCGGCGCTGGCACTGGTGCCGCATGACCTGGATGACCGGGCAGCCCGTCAGGCTGAAACCGACTTTCTGCGTTATCACGAGACTTTTGTTGTCTACGCCTGGCCTGAAGCGATGGAACAGGTCAACTACATTGCCGATTGGGACCGCAAATGGCTGGATGAGTTGATTGACCTTTGCGGCATGGTCGTTTTGGATGTGGGCGCGGGGACAGGCCGCCTTGCCTTCGCGGCCGCCCGGGATGCCCTGCGCGTCTATGCCAGCGAGCCTTGCGACCGCCTGCGCGAGCATATGCGCGACCGGATTGCCCTGACTGGTATCAGGAACATGAAAGTGCTCGACGGCATGGTCACCTGCCTGCCCTATGAGGACGCGACATTTGACGCGGTGCTGTCGGGCCATGTGGTGGGCGACGACTATGAGGGCGAGCTTGGCGAGATGCGCCGTGTCACCAAACCCGGCGGCTGGCTTGTCATCTGTAACGGTGATGACCAGTTCCGGCGCAAGCGCCCGGATCCCGAATTGACTCGGCGCGGGTTCGAGGCTTTTTGCCATGAGAGTCCCTCCGGCGGTATCATCTACAATTACCGTCTGCGCGTGTAGTTCGCAGCATGACTGCCCGGGGCCGCTTGATCAGGTGGCCCCGGTATTTTGCACTCAATATGGCGTCGATATGATCACGATATCGCTTGAATTACTTTGTCCGCGCCCTGCGGCGCAGCCTCGCGCTGTGCCTTTTGTGATTCTTGTGGTATAGTGATACAAAATGTGATTCCACAAGGAGACAAACATGAAAAAAGTGTTGTTGTATGCCATGACCGGTGAAAAAAGCTGCTTTATGCACGTGCTGCTCAACGCGGTGCAGCTGCATGAGGGCGGCGCGCAGGTCCGCGTCGTTTTTGAAGGCGCCTCGGTCAAACTGGTCAAGGGTCTGGAGGATACGCAAAACCCGGTGTACCTCAAAGCCAAGCAGGCCGGCCTGCTCGCCGGCATCTGCCTTGCCTGCTCCAAGACCATGGGTGTGTATGAGGACAACCTGGCCTCCGGCCTGCCGATGCTGTCGGACATGTCCGGCCACGCCGGGATCAAGCCCTACCTGGATGAGGGCTATGAGGTTGTCAGCATCTGACAACCCATGGCAGGGATGGCGAGGGCTATGACATGGTGCGCCCGTTCTGGATGGGAACGGACCGGCCGCTCAAGGTGGGCCTGGTCATGCAGCCCCCGCTGGGGGAGGGCGGCCCGCGCCGCTTCGAGCGCCTGAGCATCCGGGAGAAGACCATCGAACACCTGCGCCGGGGCCAGTAAAAATTACTAAGGTTTCCGGGGCTGTCGCTGCTGACAGCCCCTTTTGTTGCTGTTTGCCAGGCTTGCCTTTGAGCCTGCCACAGGCTATGATGGGTCAGGATGATAGAACGCCAGAGGAGATCTGCATGGCCCGTTTCAAGTCGCTGATCATGCGCAACAAGCTGATGGACACCCTTGTCAACCTGCGCGGCAACGCGAGGGCCTGCATTTATACCGAGCCGCTGTGGGGCCTGCCGGTCAACCTTTATATGCCGCTGGCCGCTAAATACATGGAAGCCCTGGGGCTGGATGTGTTTCAGATCGGCGTGGTGGCCACCACCTACCTGCTCAGCCAGATGTTTTTCTCGTTCATCTCCGGCGCGGTGACCGACAAGCTGGGCCGGCGCTGGACCACCACCATCTTTGACAGCCTGGCCTGGCTGGTGCCCTTCTTCTTCTGGATGAATGCCCGGGGCTTTGCCTGGTTCATGGTGGCGGCTGCCGCCAATGGCATCATGCGCATCACCAACAATGCCTGGAGCCTGCTGATGGTGGAGGACGCGCCCAAAAGCAAGCTGGTGTCAATTTATTCCTTAAGCACGATTGCCGGGCTGCTGTCCGGTTTCGCGGCGCCGCTGACCAGCTTGTTTGTCGGTGAAAACAACCTGATTCCCACCATGCGCTGGCTGTACCTGTTCGCCTTTGTGTGCATGGTCATCAAAATCTACCTGGTGCATACGATGACCACGGAAACCAGCCCGGGCGTCCGGCGCAAGGAGGAGCTGCGCGGCAAAAGCGTGTTTGCGGCGATGAAGGGCAGCTGGTCGGTCATCCGTCAGATGTTCACCAAGACGCCGCTGATGCTCGTGCTGGGCATCATGTCCTGTGTGATGGTCATCCGCAGCAGCACGGAGAACTTCTGGCCGCTGCTGGTGACGGGCAAGCTGGGTATTTCCGAGGGCAGCCTGCCGCTGCTGAGCGCGATGAAATCGGTGGTTCAGCTGGTTTTTTACTTTATGATCGCGACCAGGCTGAAGCCCCGCTACTTTTTCAGGCCCATGCGCCTGGGCCTGATGATTATTCTGGTTTTGCACCTGGGATGGTATATCCTGCCGCGGGAGCTTGCCCCGCTGGTTTACGCGGGGGTCTTGATGGAAGCGCTGGAGATGAGCATTCTGACACCCTTGCTGTCCAGCCTGCAGATGCTTTTGCTGGATCAGACCGAGCGCTCGCGCATGTTTGGCTTTTCGCTGACATTCTGCCTGCTGGTCACCTCGCCTTTTGGCGCGCTCAACGGTCTGCTGGCCCGCGTGGAACAGGGCTTGCCCATGCTGCTGTCAGCCCTGATGGCCGGCCTGGCGCTGCTGCTGCTGACGCGTTTCCGGCTGCTGGCGGATCGCCAGGGCCTGCTGACGGATGCAGGGGAGGAGACGGCATGAGTTATTCTCAGGAAGCGCAGCTGCGCGCGGTTCTGGCCGGCAAGAAGCTATACCTGCTGGACATGGACGGCACCCTTTACCTGGGCAAGCGGCTTTTTCCGCACAGCCTGGCCTTTTTGGAGGCGGTCCGGGCAAGCGGCGCGGACTATCTGTTTTTGACCAACAATTCTTCCCGGGGCACGGACACCTATGTCAAAAAGCTCAATGCCATGGGCATCCCGGCCGAGGCGGAGGACTTTTTTACCTCCACGGACGCGGCCTGCGCCTGGCTGCGCGCCAACTACACGGGCGAGCGCATCTACGCGCTGGGCACGGCTTCCTTTGTGGCGCATTTGCGCCGGGAAGGCTTTCCGGTGACCGAACGCTATGACGAGCAGACCGATTGCCTGCTGATGGGCTATGACACCGAATTGACCTACCAAAAGCTGATTGACGCGACGCGGCTGATCAACCGCGGGGTGACCTACCTGGCCACCAACCCGGACTGGGTCTGCCCGACGGAGTACGGCTACATCCCGGATTGCGGTTCCATCGCGCAGGCGCTGGAGCATGCCACCGGCCGCCTGCCGCGCTTCCTGGGCAAGCCTGAGCCGGCCATCGCCCGGCTGGCCATGGAGAAGAAGCAGGCGGCGCCGGAACAGACCGTGATGATCGGGGACCGCATCTATACGGACATCGCCTGCGGCAAACGCGCGGGCATATCAACCATCCTGGTGTTCAGCGGCGAGACCACGCCGGAGGTCTGGCGCCAAAGCGATATCAAGCCCGATGTCGCCCTGGCCGGGGTGGAGGACATCCTCCCGGCGCTGAGGGGGCAAGCCTGAGCAGCCTGTGAATGAACAAGATGGATGATGAGCTTGGTGAAAGGTAAAAGGACATTGAAGGACAAAGCACAGCCGCCCGAATATATCAGGCTCCCCCAGGAGGCGCTCCGGGCCAGCCTGACGCCCCTGCAGTACCGGGTCACCCAGGAAGCGGGCACTGAGCCGCCCTTTGACAACGCCTACTGGCAGGAGGACCGGCCGGGCATCTATGTGGACATCGTCACCGGCGAGCCGCTTTTCTCCTCCCGTGACAAATACCCAAGCTCCTGCGGCTGGCCCGCTTTCTTTGACAGCCTGGATGAAAAGCGCCTTGTGCAGGTCGAGGACCGCTCCTTTGGCATGCTGCGCACCGAGGTCCGCAGCAGCCTGGGCGACACCCACCTGGGCCATGTCTTTGAAAACGACCCGGAGTCCCCCAACGGTACGCGCTACTGCATCAACAGCGCTTCCCTGCGCTTCATCCCCAGGGAGCAAATGGCGCAGGAGGGCTACGGCCACCTTTTGTCCGAACTGGAATAGCCGGTATCTTTCATCCGCCGGCCGGGCAATCGTGTACCTCCATTCACAAGGCCCCGGGCGTTTTCCCGGGGCTTTGCTGATGCTGTATAGCGTCAGCGGAACTCTGTCTCCCAGGCAATGATCTCCGCCTGGGTCGCGCTTTGCATGAAGGCGTAGATTTTCTCCGTGATGCTGTCCGCCTGGCCGGTGTCAAAGGCCAGCGCCGCGATGGCGATTTCCAGCAGGCAGTGTGTGTCCTGTTCCCCGGCCTCCGCTACGGTGACATTGAAGGTCTTGCGCAACTGGTGCATCAGCGGGCGGATGAGGGAGCGCTTGTCTTTGAGGCTGCGGCACCAGGGCGCGCGCAGCCGGGCATTGATATACAAAATCAGCATGGCTCAGGCTTCGTCATTGATGTCAAACACGCTGGCAAAGGCTTCCCGGGCGTCTTCCAGACGCTCATAGGGTACATAGATTTTGTAGGTTTCAAAGATGTCGCCGGCGGACAGGGTAAAGCCGCTGCCCAGGGTGGCCAGGGCATTGAAGGGGATCTCGCCCGCGGCAAAGGCGATCTGCATCGCGTTGCGAAGGCGGCCCGGCAGTTCGCCCAGGAAGATGGGATCATCCGCCTGCAGCGGGTTTCCCTTGGCGCCGCAATCCGGACAGACCTTGTCAGCATGGGCCCGGTAGCAGGCCGCGCAGTGGTAGCGGTCCACCGGGCTGCCGTCCTCCCTGGCAAGGGCGACCACCAGGTCCAGGATGACCAGGCCTGCTTCGTCCGCTTGGGTAAAGCGCGGGCATTGGTAGCGCTCCATCACAAGCATCCGGCCCTGGCCATCCCGGGCGGCAGTATACCCTTGCGCCTTCAGGGCCGAGAGACAGGCCTCCTCCTGACAGTAGATGTCCGGCGCCTGCCCTTTGACCCAGCAGACGCCCAGCCTCATCCCCCCGGTATCAAGGCTGTCATAGCCCGGAGGCACGGGGCTGTCCTTGGGCAGGAACATGCCGATCCAATACTCAAAGCTGCCCGCCCCGTCCAGGCGCATCAGCCCGATATAGCTTTCAGCCTCGGGAAAGGCATCCGCCCAGGACGCGTCAACGAGCCGCTCCAGGGGCCGGAAGCGCTCTTGTTCAAACCATTCCTCCCATTTGTGCGCGAAGCTCCCTTCCCTGCGGTCCTGCTCGCCATAGCGCAGGCCGACAAACCGGCTGGCCGGCGCCTGCTGGGTGTATACCTTGATGATCTGAGCCATGCGCTCCTCCTTTATGATCGGTTTATCCCAATACAATTTTGTCGATCGCGCGCAGCTCCTCCGGGGTGAAGGGCGCGCTGTGCTGCGCCCCCGCGCAGTCCTCAATCTGGCTGAGGCGGCTGGCGCCGATGATGACCGAGGCGGTCACCGGGCTGATGTGCAGCCAGGACAGCGCCATCTGGGCCAGGGTCTGGCCACGCTGGCGCGCGATGTCGTTGAGGGCGCGGATCTGCTCCAGCTTGCCGGTGGTGATCTGCTCGGCCTTGAGGAAAACGCTGGCGCCCGCCGCGCGGGAATCCGCCGGGATGCCCTTCAGATAGCGGTCAGTCAGCAGGCCCTGGTCCAAAGGCGAGAAGGGGATGGCGCCCACGCCCTTTTCAGCCAGCACCTGATACAGGCCCTGCTCCGGACGGCGGTCAAACAGGTTGTAGCGCGGCTGGTGAATCAGGCAGTGAATGCCCATGCCCTTCAGAAGATCCACTGCCGCCGCGGTGCGCTCGGGCCCGTAGTTGCTCAGGCCCACATACAGGGCCTTGCCCTGGCGGACGGCCTGGGCCAGGGCGGACATGGTCTCCTCCAGCGGGGTTTCCTCATCCGGGCGGTGGGAATAAAAGATGTCCACATAGTCCAGCCCCATGCGCGCAAGGCTCTGGTCCAGGCTGGCGAGCATCTGCTTGCGGCTGCCCCACTCGCCGTAGGGCCCCTCCCACATGTAGTAGCCCGACTTGGTGGAGATGATCAATTCATCCCGGTGCGCCTTCAAATCCTGGCTGAGCACCCGGCCGAAGGTCTCTTCAGCGCTGCCGGGCACCGGGCCGTAGTTGTTGGCCAGGTCAAAATGCGTGATGCCCAGGTCAAAGGCGCCCAGGATCATTTCCCGGCTGTTGGCATGGGGGAAGAGGCTGCCGAAGTTGTGCCAAAGCCCCAGGGAGACATAGGGCAGCTTGAGCCCGCTGTTTCCGACGCGTTTGTATTGCATGGTCCGGTACCGGTTGGCGTTTGCTGTGTACATGTGATGTGACCTCCTGTCGTATCAATTTATCCGCTCATTTGCAGTATACCACCAAAGCGGGTATATTGGACGGGAAAACACGCGCGAGGCGCAAACGGAGCAAGCAATGAGATTTGTATCGTGGAACGTCAACGGCTTCCGGGCTGTCCTCCAAAAAGGCTTTGACGAGGCCTTCATCGAACAGGACGCGGATTTTTTCTGCCTGCAGGAGACCAAGATGCAGCCCGGGCAGGCGCAGTATGACCCGCCCGGCTACAGGGATTACTGGCATTCCGCCCTGAGAAAGGGCTACTCGGGCACGGCGGTGTTCGCGCGGCATGAGCCGCTGTCCGTCGCCTTCGGGCTGGACGGGCAGCACCTGGATGAGGGGCGCGTCATCACGCTGGAGTATCCGGAGTTTTACCTGGTCAACGCCTATGTGCCCAACGCCCAGCCCGAGCTGGTCCGCATCGATTACCGCGAGCAGTTTGAGGATGATATGCGCGCCTACCTGGTGGCGCTGGACGCGCGCAAGCCGGTCATCTACTGCGGCGACCTGAACGTGGCCCATAACGAGATCGACCTGAAGTATCCCCGGCAAAACCGCGGCCAGCCCGGGTTTTCAGACCAGGAGCGCGCTAAATTCAACCGCCTGCTGGAAGCGGGGTTCACCGACACCTTCCGCCACCTTTACCCGGATCAGACCGGGGCCTACACCTGGTGGAGCTACCGCTCAAACGCCCGCGCCAGCAACGCCGGCTGGCGGATTGACTATTTCCTGGTGTCCGGGCGCCTGGCCGGCAAGATCAAGGCTGCCGGCATCGAAAGCCAGGTGTATGGCTCCGACCACTGCCCGGTGACGCTGGAGATCGAGATTTGATACTGATGTATTTTTCTTCCAAAAATGCCGCCGCGGCGGCATTTTTGTCAATATTGATATAATAAACCTATATCAGAATCAATGCTCCAGGCCCCTTTTTATTTCTTCCATGCCGATGACGCCCTTGGCCAGGCCCAGCGCGACGCGCTGCTGGTACACGGGATGGGCCAGCAGGATATCGTTGGCCGGCGCCGACATGAACCCGGTCTCAATCAGGAAGACCGGCATCTTGGCCCAGTTGTTGCCCACAAACTGGTCGCCTCTGCGCACCATGCCGGTTTTGACGCCGGTTTCCTCCATCATGCCGCGCAGGAGGGCTTCTGCGTACTGCCAGTAGGTCTGCCTGTCGGCCGCAAGGGCGGCATAGGGCGATTTGTCGGGGATGTAGACATACTGCGCGTCCGCGTCCAGGCGCTTGGACATGTTCAGGTGAATGCGCAGCATATAGTGCGCCCCGGCCTGTTCCGCGATATCAGCGCGCTGGTAGTTGGTCAGGCCGGTTTCCTCGTTCAGGCGGGTCATCACCACCTGCGCTCCCATCTTTCTAAGCTCGATGCACAGCAGGTAGGAGATCTCCAGGGCCGCGATGGACTCGCGGCGCAGGGTGATCTTGCCCTGCGCGCTGCCGCCCTTGCTGTACACGATTTTGCTGGAGCCCGGCATCAGCTGCTCGCCGCCCTTGCGCTCCACCGGCGCTTGCTGGTGGCCCGGGTCAATGCAGACCACCACGCCTGATAGGGGGCCCTCAGCGGCTGTCTCAGGCAGCTCCGGCGGCACGAACAGGGTGCGCTCCGCCTGCCTGGCCATCTGGCTACCCTTGAGGCTCTTGATGGTGATGGTGATCAAATCCCGGGCTGAGGCGTTGGGCACCTGCAGCACGCCGCTGAAGACGCCCGCCTCGTCCGGGACAATGGTAAAGCTGCCCTTTTGCATGACCGAGCTGAACTGCAGGGTCAGGGCCCGGTGCCCGGGGGCAGTGAACTGCCAGCCCATCTGCCTGACGCCGGGCGTCAACGCCAGATCGCTGACCTTGCGCACGGCGCCCTTTTGAGGGGAGGGGGCGGCAGGCGCTTTGCTCGGCTTGTAGGTCACCTTGGTTTCAAAAATACGCTTTTGCGCCGGCGTGAGCACCTTGAGGCTTACCTTGCCTTCCGCTTGTGTGTAAATGAGCGGCAGAAAGCCGGAAAAGCTGCCGTCCGGGCTTTGCAGGGTCAGCATGCCCGACTCGTTCCGGGTGCTGTAGCTCAGGCACACAAACTCCCTGTCGGGCACGCTGAAGGCATAGCGCAGCCCTCCCGCCTCAGGGATGAACTCGGCATTGTACTTTCCGGCTGCGCCGCCTTGCGGGACAAAGCCCGCCAGCAGAACGAGGCACACCAACAGCAGCGTGATTCGTTTCAACATACCTGCTCCTTAATCCTCCCAGCGCTTGGCCAGCTCGTTGATCTGCCGGGCCAGCTTTTCCTTGAGCTTATTGCTCAGCCCCCGGCTGTTCTGTACCAGCCTGCTCAGCCTGGCCAGGGCCTGGTTGAGGGCGTCATCGCGCTGCGCGGCCTTTTTGCGCTTGGTCTTCTGGCGGCTCACCAGCGCGCGGCTGCCTGCCTGCTCCTGCTGATTCCGGACCAGGTCCCAACCGTCACCGGAGTAGGGCACCGCGGTGGCAAGGCCGCGCTGCTTGAGCAGGTCCTCAAACTGCAGCGCCGCCGCCTCCTCGCCGTGGATGACAAAGACGCGCTGGGGCCTGGGATTGAAGCTGTCTATCCACTTGAGCAGCCCCTCCTGATCCGCGTGGCCGGAGATGGCTTGCAGCGTGCGCACCTGCGCGTTGACCGCGATCGTCTCGTTGAACAGGCGTACCGATTCGGCGCCGTCGTGAATCTGCCGTCCCAGCGTGCCCACGCTTTGATAGCCCACGAACAGGATGGTGGCTTCCTTGCGCCAAAGGTTGTGTTTGAGGTGGTGGCGCACGCGCCCGGCCTCGGCCATGCCTGAGGCTGAGATGATGACGCAGGGCCGCGTTTCAAAGTTGATCTGTTTGCTTTCCTCGGCCGTCACGCACAGGGTCAGGTCCGGGAAGGTGATGGGGTTGACGCCTGCGCGCAGCAGCGCCTGCATGTTCTCGTCAAAAAAAGAGATGTCCGTCTCCCGGAAAACCTGGGTGGCCTTGATGGCCAGCGGGCTGTCCATATAGACCGGGAAGCCGTCATGCCCCTTGACCATACCCTTTTCCTTGATTTCCCGCAGGAAGTACAGGATCTCCTGAGAGCGGCCCACCGCGAAGGAGGGGATGACCACGTTGCCGCCGCGGTCAAAGGTCGTCTGCAGCACATCGCTCAGGTCCGCCAGATAATCCGGGCGCGCGCCGTGCAGGCGGTCGCCGTAGGTGGATTCCATCACCACATAATCGGCGGCGCTCAGGTACTGCGGATCCCTGATGATGGGCTGGCTGGTGTTGCCGATGTCTCCTGAGAAGACGATCGTTTTGCTGACGCCGTCCTCATCAAGCGCCAGGGTAGCGCTGGCGGAACCCAGCAGGTGGCCGGCATCCGTGAAGGACAGCTGGCAGCCGGGCAGAATCTCCCGCTGCTCCTTATAGGGCAGGGGCTCAAACAAATCCAGCGCGGCTTGCGCATCCTGCTGCGTGTACAGGGGCTCATAGCTTGCCTCGCCCGCGCGCGCTGCCTTGCGGTTTTGCCACTCGGCTTCCATCTCCTGGATGTGGGCGGAGTCGCGCAACATGATGTCGCACAGCATCTGTGTGGCCGGCGTGGCGTGGATGGCCCCGCGGAAGCCCTGCTTTACCAGCGCCGGGATCATGCCGGAATGGTCAATATGGGCATGGGTGAGCACCACCGCGTCCACCTGGCCGGGGTTGATGGGCAGGTCCTGGTTGACGTAGGTATCCCGGCCCTGCTCCATGCCGCAGTCAATCAGCACATGTTTGCCCCTGACGGTCACCAAAAAGCAGCTGCCGGTGACCTCGCGCGTCGCGCCTAAAAACAATACATTCATTTGCATCCCTGCCTTTTCATGTTATGCCATGTGAAGCGCGCCCCTGCGCTCGCCGCTGTCTTCCTCCTGCTGTGTGTACAGCCGGTAAAGCTGATAGTACAAACCCTTGCGGGCGATAAGCTCCTCATGGCTGCCGGATTCCTCCAACCCTTTGTCCGTCAGCACCCAGATGACATCGGCGTTGCGAATGGTGGTCAGTCGGTGGGCGATGGTCAGGGTGGTGCGCCCGCGGGCCAGGGCCTCCAGGCTGGACTGCACCAGCATTTCAGATTCGTTGTCCAGGGCGCTGGTGGCTTCATCCAGCAGCAGGATGGGCGGATCCTTCAAAAAGACCCGCGCGATGGACAGGCGCTGCTTTTGCCCGCCGGACAGCTTGACGCCCCGCTCGCCCACATAGGTGTCATATCCTTCCGGCAGCGCCATGATGAATTCGTGCGCGCCCGCGTGCCTGGCCGCAGCCACGACCTCCTCTATCCCGGCGCCAGGCTTGCCGTAGACAATGTTGTCAAATATTGTGCCCGAGAACAGATAGACATCCTGCTGCACCATGCCGATGTTGCCGCGCAGGGATTTGAGCGTCAAGGTCTTGACGTCCTGGCCGTCGATCAGCACCCGGCCTTCCGTGGCGTCATAAAAGCGCGGGATCAGGTTGCACAGGGTGGTTTTGCCCGAACCGCTGGGGCCCACCAGGGCGACGTTCTGACCGCTGGGTACCTTCATATTGACATGCTCAAGCACCTTGGCGCCGTCCTCCTCATAGCGGAAGGTCACGTCCTCCAGGATGATTTCGCCGCGCACGTCCTTGAGGTCCTTCGCATCCTTGCTGTTCTTGATCTCAAGTGGCGCGTCCATCACCTCAAAGAAGCGCTCAATGCCGGTGACGCCGCGCTGGAACTGCTCTATGAAGTCCACCAGCCGCGTCACGGTGTTCAGCAGCAGGTTGATGTAAAGCAGGTAGGAGGCGAACTGGCCCGGGCTCAATTGCCCGCGCGACAGGAAAAAGGCGCCCGCCACGATGACCAGCAGGTTCATCAGGCCGTTGAGCAGCCTGGTGGTGGAGTGGAAACCGGCCATGACCTTGTATTGCCGTTTCTTCAGCTTCAGGAAGGTCTGGTTGCCTGCCTCAAATTTCCGGCTTTCCAGCTCCTCGTTTGCGAAGGACTGCACCACGCGCATCCCCAGCAGGCTGTCCTCGGCCTGGGCGTTGATTTCGCCCAGCTGGAAGCGGCAGGCCTTGAAGGTGTCGCGAAGCTTGTGGTTGAACAGGACGATGGACAGCAGCATGACCGGCAGCGACATGAAGATGATCAGCGTCAGCGCCAGGTTCATCTGCGCGAGGATGACGAAGCTGACCACCAGGTTGATGCCGGCGATCAGAAACTCCTCCGGGCAGTGATGGGCGAACTCGGTCACGTCAAACAGATCGCTGGTGATGCGCGACATGATCTGGCCGATTTTTGTCTCGCTGTAATAGGAAAAGGACAGCTGCGCCAGGTGGGCGAAGAGGTCGGAGCGCATGTCCCGCTCCATCTTGGCGCCCATGATGTGTCCCTGGGATTGCATATAATAGCGGCTGCCAGCCTCCAGCAGCAGGAGCCCGATGTAGGTCAGGCCCAATTTGAGCACGATGTCCAGCGTGATGCTGCGAAAATCCTGTACCGCCAGGTCGGTGATCCGCTGGACGATCAGCGGAAAGGCCAGCGCGCACACTGTGGTCAGCACAGCGCACAGCAGGTCCATGGCCAGGATGTTCAGGTAAGGTTTGTAGTAGGGGATGAAGCGCCTGATCAGCGCCCCGGTGCTGCGGGAATTCTTCCTGGTGGTGCTCATTGATGCTCCTTGGCGTTTATGCAGGGAAAGGTCAATTGTCCGGCGACATCATCTGATAGCCGCTTGCTTCGGCTGAAGCGTGCGGTATCAGTAAAAAGGCGGCGTCCTGGGTGACAAAGGCGTACAGCGTCCGCCCTTCCGCCTCGGTTTCCATCATCGGGTAGCCCATCAGCGCGCTGGCGCTGGCGGTAAAGACAGCGTCCCTTGGCAGCAGGGCTGCCGCTGCGGCGGCGGGACGGATGCCCCGGACGGTGGCCTGGCTGCCCTTCAGGGTAATCTGACGGGTGGGATAGGTATGCCAGACGCCGTCTGAAACCTGCCCGGCCTGAAACCCCTCCGGCAGGGGAAAGGCCAGGCCGAAGGCGTCAGCCAGCTGCCGCGCGTCGCTGGATTGAAGGGGGGCGATAGGCTTTAGCGGCGCGGCGTCCGCTGCCACCACAAACTCGTCCGTGCGCTTGGTCTCTTCGTTTTCCATCATCACGGAAAACACATAAAATACCGCCATCAGCGACACCGACAGCAGGAAGGCCATCAGCCTGCGAAGCATCCTCACGCGATCTCCTTCCCCAGGCGCGCGCAGATGGCTGCGCCCAGCAATTCATCAAGTGCTTTGACATCCCCCTGGACATGCTCGTAATAGGCGCGGTAAAAAGCCCGGGCCAATAGCAGGGCCTCCCCTGGCGAGAGGAAGGGCGAGCAGAGCATGTTGGAGATGATGTCCCGCGCGGGCACCGCCAGGTATCTTTGCATGCCGCCCTTGAAAGACAGCCCGAAGACGCGCGGGAAGTGACTGGTGTCGCCGGCCACAAAGATGCGCATGTACTCGCGTGAGAGATCTTCAAGGTAGGTGCGCAGAAAGCCTTCCGGGTCGCCGCTGAGCTGCAGACAGCGCGCCAGGCGCGCGTCATCAAACAGCTCGCGCGCCATATCGCGCAGTGCCTGCTCCCGGTGCCGCTCAGGATGCTCAAAACTGTTGAGCAGGAAGCATTTGATTACGGAAAAATCAAGCTTTCGCGGGTTGCGCTGGTACAGCCGCCCCAGCATGAGCAGGCCGCGGTGTACCTCCAGGTTGTCCGGCGAGAGCGCCTCAGCCAGGGTCAGCGCCTTGTGGACCTGGACAGGGTCCTGCCGGGTGCGCGCCTCAAACAGCAATTGCTCCAGGCTCATCCCCTCAAAGGAAGGCTCCCTGCCTTTTCTTCGCAGGGGGAACCTGTTGCCTGCATCACGATTTCTCATGCTGTTATTCTATCATCCCGGGCCATTCTTGACAATGTCGGGACAGGGGTGCTATGGTAATGCCGTGCCTGAGGCACAGGGGTGCTGGCTGTTCGCCGGCTGAGACTGGGCTATGCCCGGAACCCTTGAACCTGATCCGGATAATGCCGGCGTAGGGAATGTTTTTTCATTTCACCGCCTGTGATCCGCAGGCGGTTTTTTGGTGACCCGCAACCATAGGAGGCAAGATGAAAACCTGCAAAAACCGGCCTGCCCTGGCCACCCGGAAGGTGCTGGAAAGCGCCCTGCTAATCGGCGTTTCCCTGGTGCTCAATGAGATCGCCAGATTCAATTCCACCTGGATTTACGGCGGCAGCGTCACCCTGGGCAGCATGATTCCCCTGGTCATGCTCTGCTGGCGCTGGGGCACCCGCCAGGGCCTGTTCAGCGCCTTTGTGTTCTCTCTGCTGCAGTTGTTTCTGGGCATGAAGAACGTCATGTACGGCCGGAATGTGCTGCAGATGGCGCTGATCGCGCTGCTGGACTACGTGCTTGCCTACACGGTTATCGGCCTGGCCGCGGCGCCGCGCAGGATCATTAAAAACGAGCTGGTCGCCCTGGGCGCCGGCATCGTCATGGTGTGCGCGCTGCGCTTTTTATGCCATTTTATCTCCGGATGGCTCATATGGAACGCGCTGTGGCCCAACGACAAGGGCTTGAGCGGCATGGTCTATTCGCTGCTGTACAATGGCGGCTATATGCTGCCGGAGACCCTCATTGCCCTGGTGATCGGAATCTTGCTTTTTATGCCGCTCAGGCGGTTCTGGCCGGGCGCGGACTAGTACTGATTCCAATCTTTATTGCATCGTCGCGCCGGTCTTTTGTCGCCCTGCCGTGTCAGTCAACCTCAACGTAGCTCAGGCTACGCCTTCGGTTTCCTTCCTTGCAGGCCAACAAAATCCCTCGCCGCTTTGGATGCAAACAAGCTTTACATCAGTACAACATCAATACGACGCTCTTGCCCAATGCCCGCTGCCCCTGGCGATGCCTGTGCGAAAGGCAGGCATGGCCCTGTGGTTTTCTTGCCTGCGCCGGAAGCGCTGTGCTATACTGAGCCCATGGACAAGCAAGACGCCGCGCCTGCGGCAGCGCATCCCCACCAGGGGCACCGCGCGCGGTTGCGGGCGCGCTTCATGGCAAGCGGGCTGGAGGGCTTTGCGCCGCATGAGGCGCTGGAGCTGCTGCTGACCTTTGCCATCCCCCGGCAGGATGTCAATCCGCTGGCGCACCGGCTCATCCGGCATTTTGGCAGCTTCAACCGTGTGCTGGAGGCGCCGGTCCGGGAGCTGCGCAGGGTACAGGGCGTCGGCGAGAACGCGGCCACCCTGCTTTCCCTGCTGTTGCCTGTGTTTCGTCTCTACCGCCTGGGACAGGAGGAGCGGGGGCCGGTGCCGGCGGATACCGACAGCCTGATTGAGCGCTGCCGGGGCCTGATGATGGGGGAACGGGTGGAGCGCTTCTATGTCCTGTCCCTGGATGCCCGCGGCCGATTGATTACCCATGCGCTGGTTTCCTCCGGGGATGAGGGGGAGACTGCCGTATATCCGCGGCTGATTGCCGCGGAGCTGCTGCGCACCGGCGCCGCAGGCTGCGTCCTGGCGCACAACCATCCCTCCGGCCTGGCGCAGCCCTCCGCCGCGGACCGGGAATTGACACGGGCGCTGCGGGATATCCTCTCGCCGCTGGCCATTGTTTTGAGGGATCACATCATCATCGCCGGGCAGGACGCCTTCAGCTTCCGGCGGGAAGGTTTAATGGAATAAATAGCTTGACAAGGAGGAAATATGGCGGGAAACAGACGACTGGGATGTCTGGGCAGATTGTTTAGGCTTGTGTTCTGGCTTGCGGCCCTGGGGGCGCTGGCCTATATCGGGCTGTTTGGCTATTTGATTTTCAGGGAACACA
This sequence comes from Bacillota bacterium, assembly GCA_029548395.1. Lineage (GTDB taxonomy): Bacteria > Bacillota > Clostridia > Christensenellales > Aristaeellaceae > UBA6115. Next base: position 4,995 of record JAKPNM010000125.1, on the reverse strand, counting down.
CCCTGCCCCGGCCGGGCACCTACCATGCCATCGTGGTGCTGGGCGCCCAGGTGAACCCCGATGGCAGCCCCAGCGTACAGCTGGAATTGCGGCTGGAGCGCGCGCTGAGCGCCTACAGGGATCAGCCGATGCCTGTGGTGGTGGCAGGCGCCCGCGGCGTGGATGAACCGGCCACAGAGGCCTCCGTGATGCGTTCCTGGCTGATCGCCCACGGCGTGCAGCCCGGGCACGTGCTGATGGACGAAAGCTCCATGAACACCAGGGAAAACATCAAAAACGCCGTCCGCCTGCTGCCGCAGGGCACCATTGACATCCTGATTGTGACCAGCGATTACCATATGCCCCGGGCGCTGCAGATCGCCCGCGACCAGGGGCTGAACCCCTCGGCAGCCGCCAGCCCCATCAAGGCGGAGTACTGGCTGAAAAACCACGCCCGGGAGACCCTGGCGTGGGGGAAATACCTGGCCCAGAAGTATCTGCCCTTCCTGGGCGGTCTGCTGGACAGATTGTCCATTTAGCCCTTGACGCGCATCTCATGCGCCAGGCAGCGTACGAGCAGGTGCTGCCGCCGGGGCAGGTCGCCCAGCGCCCACATCAGTTTGGTGACCGCGGCTTCAGTGGTCATGTCATGGGCGCCATAGATGCCTCCGGCCTGGAAGCCCTTGCCGACTTCATAAATGGTGAAGTCGGCCTTTTCATACAGGCACTGCGTGGTCACCAGCGTGATGATGCCGGCCCGGCTGATGGTCTGCAGCTTGTCAATCAGGTTGCGCCGGATATAATGCAAGCCGCCCAGGCCAAAGGCCTCCAGCACCAGCCCGCGGTAGCCGGCGCTCAGAATATGGTCAAAGATCTCCGGGTTGGTGCCCGGCATCATCTTCAGCAAAAAGACCCGCGCGTCAATCGCGGTCGGGTCGCCGATATCGCCCGGCGGCTCGCAGGGTTCATCAGCTCTGTCATCCAGGTGCAGCCCGTCCGCGTCAAAGAAGCCCACCGGGGGCAGGTTGATGGAATCAAACGCGTCAAAGCCCAGCGTGCGCATCTTGACCGCCCGGGTGCCGTAGATCACTTTGTGCTGAAAGGCGATATACACGCCCGCGCGCCCGGACAGCGCCATGGCAAAAGCCTCGCGCAGGTTGCCCGGCGCGTCGGAATGCGGATGGGTCAGCGGCAGCTGCGAGCCGGTAAAGACCACCGGAATCCTGATGCCCGGCAGCATGAAGCTCAGCGCGGAGGCGGAATAGGCCATGGTATCCGTGCCATGGGAGATGACGATGCCGTCCGCTTCCTGCGCGGCCTGGCTCACGGCCTGCGCCAGCAGCTGCCATTCCTCCGGCTGGATGTTGCTGGAGTCCAGCATAAAGACATCCCGCGCGCTCAGCCGCGCAAGCTGGCGCAGGCTGGGCATCAGGTCCAGGATGCCGTCCGCGGCGGTCATCGGCATCAGCCCCTGGTCGGTTTGCTGGCTGGCAATGGTACCGCCGGTGGCAAGCAAGGTGATCCGTGGCAACATCGGGCATGCTCCTATTCTTTGTTTCTCGGGACAAGTATACCATGACCTGCGCCGGGTGCATAGCATGACCGCTTGATTCATCTTGATTCGTCTTGTTTGGCAGTTGATATATCCCGTCTGAAAATGGTACGATACGACATCAGAATACAGATGAAGAGCACAATTTCTCGGCGGCCCCGTGCGGGCGGGCTGGTCCGTGGCGGACAAGCGACAGGGAGGATGGAGTTGGACGGGCTGATGGATGCGTTCCGGGGCGGGGGATGTGCTTTGGATGCTGCCGGGGAGGTGGCGCGCGAATGCTGAACAGTAAAACGCGCCTGACCCTGTTCACGGGGCTGATGATGGCGCTGGTCATCCTGCTGATCATCCTGGCGCAGAGGTTTATTTTTCCAGTCTATCTCCAGCGCATCGCGCGGGAGACCATCCTGCATGAAGCGGATGCCTTTTTGAAGCAAACCGCTTCGCCGCCTGAAACCCGTGTTTCTGTACAGGCCAACAGCCTGGTGTTGCTGGAGGATTTTTCGCCCGGCATGGTGTACCACTCCTCTTTTACCCGGCTTGAAAACGCGCTGGTACAGCACTGCCGGCAGCATGGCTTTACCCAGGGGGTAGAGCGCCTCAGCCTGAACGGGGAGGAGCTTTACCTGTTGGCGCAGCGCGTGGAAGCGACAGCGGATGCCCCGGCGCTGGCCCTGCTGCTGTATGTCAGGATCACGCCACTGCGGTCTCTTTTGCGCTTGCTCAACGCGATCCTGCTGTTGCTGCTGGCAGGCTTTGGGCTGCTGGCCATCCTGTCCGGCAGGCGCCTGGGGCGCAGGACGAATGACGCCCAACGCAAGCTGCAGCGCATGATCTCCAGTGTGTCCCACGAGATGAAGACGCCGCTGGGCATCATCCAAAGCCAGGCTGAGGACATCTGCCAGGGGCAGGCGCCGGATGCGCCCGCTGCGGCCAGGAGCATCCTGGATACGACTGAGCGCATGGACCGCCTTGTGGAGGAGCTGCTTTTCTTTTCCCGGGTGAACGGTGAGACGATCGAACTGAAGATGGAGCCCTTCTCCATCCGGGAGATGCTGGAGCGCTGCGCCTGTGAGTTGGCGCCCCTGGCGGTGCGGCGCAAGCTGCGCCTGATCACCCACCTGCCTGCGGACCTGCCCGATTATGTGGGGGATGAGGCCAACTTGGAGCGCGCAGTGCGCAATGTGCTCAACAATGCCGTCCGCTACGCCCAGCAGCAGATCACCATGTTCGCCTTCACGCTGGAAGGACAGCTGGTCATCAAGATCAAGGATGATGGTCTGGGCATCTCCAAAAAGGATTTGAAACACATCTTTGAACGCTTTTATGCGGGATCCTCGGAGCAGACCGGCATTGGCCTGTCCCTGGCGCGGGAGATCGTTCGACTTCACGGCGGCAACCTGGAAGCCCAAAATGATGATCCCGGTACGGTGTTCCGTTTTACACTGCCCCTGTCAGACAAGGGCAAACAAACAAGACGCCCACGTCCGGCGCGCCGGGCGAAGGCGTCCTTTGATTCAACAGAGGAAGAAGATTATTCATAAGATGCCGGATCTTTGCGGATCATCGCTGCTGCGCCGGCTGCCGGGAAAGGGGAGGGCATGCGTATTTTAAACGGACAGGCAAGCGGCCGGGACATCAGCAACCTGGTGCTGGACATGGGCAATGTGCTGCTGGGCTGGACGCCCCGGGATTTTGCCCTGCGCGCGGCCGACAGCGCGGCGGACGCGGATCTGCTGTATTGCGCCCTGTTTGATTCGCCGGACTGGGCCTTGCATGACATGGGGCAGGTGGATGAGGACACGCTGCTGCGGCGCGCGCAGGAGCGCCTGCCGGCACGCCTGCATCGGCAGCTTGAATATTTGATTGACAGCTGGCCGGCCTGGATGCCGCCCGTTCCGGGGACGGATGAGATCACCCGCCGCGCCAAGCAAGCCGGATACCGGCTCTACCTGCTGTCCAACGCCGGCGTCCGCTTCCCCGGGGCGCTCAGGGACCAGCCCTTTTACCCGCGCTTTGACGGAATGATGGTATCCTATCATGAGCGGATCGCCAAGCCTGATGTGCGGCTATACCGGCGGCTGTGCGAGCGTTATTGCCTGGATCCTGGCGAATGCCTGTTCGTGGATGATGTGGAGGTTAACATACAGGGCGCTATGGCGGCCGGGATGCAGGCTCATCATTTCACCGGTGACTGGCAGCCGGTTGTCGTGAAGCTGGGCTTACAGTAACCAAGATACTTGAACTAACTCATGCTCAATATTCACAGCAGTGAGCGTGCTTAATAAATGAATTCCGAGTCGAAGAATGAATAATACATCTTTTGAAGTAAAGGAGAGGAATTGTCATATGATTATCAGCGAAGAGCAAGCCAGGCTATTCTTTAGACTGTGGATTTCTTTGCTTGATTTTGTCAATAAAAAGGCGAAAATCAACAAGAACCTGTATGGGATGCGTTCTCCGAAGGGACTGCCGCTTAGGCCTTTGAGTTCCATTCGGAAACATCTATGGCTAAACAGAATCTTGATTGATGAGTTTGTAGAACTAAATCCCGAAAAATTGTCACATGCTGAATTGGACATCATTGCAGGATGGAAAAAGACGGTCTTTGATTCCTTTGTGGTTTTGCGGCACTTGAAATCAGGATCGATTTTTCTTCCTATAAGCCAAGCTGACAAGGCCTTTATCGTTCGCGGAATACAATCTACCTGGAATGAAATGCTCCAGGGTTCACCATTACCAATAATTGTTGACACAGCCTTGCTGCCCTTTTGTGGTCTAATCATCAGCGACGGTCTTGTAGTAACTAGAAATGTAATTTTAGTGGGTGGCGCAAAGAAAGACGCTAATCAACACTATAGAAAAATCAAGGAAACAGGAGGCGTTTTGAAGGCTTTCAATATATGATCGATTCTTATGATTCATCTTATCGAAATAAAACAATAAATCCGAACCCATCTCCAATCAGGAAGATTTGGTTCGGATTATCGTTGTCTGGTGCCGGTGGTCGGACTTGAACCGACACGGTATCGCTACCAACGGATTTTGAGTCCGTCGCGTCTGCCATTCCACCACACCGGCGTGTACAGCGTAGTATAGGAGAATCATGTCTCTTTTGTCAATGAAAAAAACTATGCATACATTAATGCGTCAGCTTTTCTGTCACATGGTTGCCACAAAACACATGATTTTTCCCATTCCCCATAAGAATTTGTCAGACGTTAGCCTTGTCAGCAAATCCGTCACATGCCAATTTTCTCGCTGAATATTCTTCCTGCTTCTGTGATTCTGCTTAGCATTGCATGGGCGTATATATCCAGCGTTGTGCTGGCGTGTGAGTGTCCGAGAATGGCCTCTAATATAATTATTGGGGCTGTGTTTTGTGGTTCCCCTGAGCTTTGTGATATGTTGCTTTTTTCAAGGCAACCAACGTTAGTGGAGCAGGTTCAGCAAGGGTTATAATA
>JAKPNM010000118.1 GCA_029548395.1 Bacillota bacterium | reverse complement strand
GGGCCGGGGGCGCTTTGGCGGCGGTAATTGGGGCGCGGTCCGCGGATATTTTCGGGTTGTAACCCCGGTACCTTATCCCAGCGCCACATCCAGAATCATCATCACGGTAAATCCCAGGGCCACGCCGATGACGCCGACGTTGGAGTGCGCGCCCACCTGCAGTTCGGGGATGAGCTCCTCCACCACCACGTAAATCATGGCGCCGGCGGCGAAGGCCAGCAGGAAGGGCAGGATGGGCACCACCAGGGAGGTCAACAGCACCGTGATCAAGGCGGCGATGGGTTCCACCGCGCCGGAGTACATGCCCAGGCGGAAGGCCTTCCATTTGCTGGTTTTGTCGGTCTTCAGCGGCATGGACACGATGGCGCCCTCGGGGAAGTTTTGAATGGCGATGCCGATGGACAGCGCCATGGCGCTGGCGAAGCTGATGTCGCTCTCGCCCGAGAGCAGGGCGGCAAAAATCACGCCCACCGCCATGCCCTCGGGGATGTTGTGCAGGGTAACGGCCAGCAGCAGCATGGTGTTCTTGCGCGCTTTGCTGGGCAGGCCTTCAGGCTCGGACGCGTCAAAATGCTGGTGGGGGATCAGGGTGTCCAGCAGCAGCAAAAAGCCCATGCCGGCCAGGAAGCCGCCCGCAGCAGGCAGCCAGGGGATGCTGCCCATTTGCTCAGCCTTGTCAATGGCCGGCAGCAGCAGCGACCAGACCGAGGCTGCCATCATGACGCCGGAGGCGAAGCCCAGCAGCACCTTGCGGACGCGGTCGCTCATTTCTTTTTTGAGAAATACCACCATGGAGGCGCCCAGCGTGGTGCCAACAAAGGGAATCATCAGGCCAATCAGTGTTTGCAGCTGCGGACTCATGTCATTTCAATCCTTTCACGCCCCTGCGCGTACAGCAGGGCTTGTCCCGGACAGATTATATACAGCGCTTTCCCGGCTTTCAAGTAAGCAAGGGAAATGCCATGCAGGAGGAGCAAACATGAGGAGGAAGCATTCATCGGGGCGCGTCAGGCTGTTGCTGCTACTGGCGCTGCTGTGCTGTATCGGCTGGCCGCAGGCTGCCGCGCAGCAGGCGTCCATCGTGCCGGTCGAGGCGATGGGCCCCCCTCCTTTTGAAGCCTGGCCGGCGCTGGACAGCGCGGGGTTCCTGGCCCTGGAGTGGCCGGAAAAGGACTTTGTCCACCGCGATGAGCAGGCCGGACGCTGGGTGTACCTTTCCGCTGACCTGCGCGTGGTGATTGAGCGCTTTACAGGGAAAAACGGCCGGCATGACGTGGTCTGGTTCATCGCGGACATCCGTTTCCGCGGGGCGCAGGCCTTCCGCGCCTATTGCGCCGATCCGAAAAACCCCTCCCGCGCGCAGGCGCGGCCGGCGCAGATCGCCCGGGCGAACCGGCTTGTCTATGCGCAAAACGGCGATTTGTTTTCCTGGCGGGTCTATCACAGACAGCGCACCGGCCTGATTATCCGAAACGGCAGGATCCTGCACCGGAACACATACGCCAGGGCGGTGGCTGCCATCCCGCCGCTGGATGAGCTGGCCCTCTACCCGGACGGGCACATTGAGATGCGTGTGCCCGGTCAGCTCAGCGCGCAGGACTACCTGGACCGCGGTGCCATCGATGTGCTGGCCTTTGGCCCCATCCTGTTTCAGGACAAGGTCAAGGATGTCCGCTTGGACAAGTCCTTTACCCACCGTGAGCCGCGCAGCGCCCTGGGGGTGGTGGGGCCCGGACACTTCATTGGCATCCTGGTGGAGGGGCGCAACGCGCGCAGCGCCGGAGCCAACCTGCAGTTTGTGGCCGACCGCCTTTTGGAATACGGCTGCCATGAGGCCTTCACTTTGGACGGGGGACAAACAGCGGCCATGGTCTTTCTGGGCGAGGAAGTCATGGACCCGGGCATTTACAACGGCTTTCAGCAGGCCCGCAAGCAGCAGGACGTCATCGGCATCGGACAATCAGATCAGACGGCAAAATAGCTGTGTGTTCATGAAGCGATCTGGATTGGCGCCGGCATCAGAACAGACAAAACAGGAACCCCGGGCGACCGGGGTTCCTGCAAGTCCAATATGCCAATTTGCTTTATTTGGCGCTGTTGGCGGCCTTCTCAAGAGCAGCCAGGTAGTCGCCCACGGTCACGGTGACGGAAGCCTTGAGCTCCTCCACATCCGGAACCTGGGTGTGGTTGGCGTCGCGCTCGTACACGGGGATGGCCAGCATTTCCTCAACGGTCTTGCCAACGGCGTACTCGGCGAAA
>JAKPNM010000100.1 GCA_029548395.1 Bacillota bacterium | reverse complement strand
CCCGCGCCCTGGTGGACATCCAGTACGAGCGCAACGACATCGCGCTGGCCCGCGGCATGTTCAGGGTGCGCGGGGACGTGGTGGACATCATCCCCGTCAATGAGGAAGAGCACGGCCTGCGGGTGGATTTTTTCGGCGACCAGGTTGAAAAGGTCTCAGAAACCGCCGTCACCACCGGGCGCGTGCTGCGGCAACTGACCCATGCCGCCCTCTACCCCGCCACCCATTACGCCACCAGCGAAGAGGGGCGCGAGCGGGGCATCAAACAGATAGAGGCCGACCTGGTTGAGCGCGTGGCCTATTTTGAGAAGGAAGGCCGCTTGCTGGAAGCCCAGCGCATCGCCCAGCGCACCAATTACGACATCGAGATGCTCAAGGAAATCGGCTTTGTTTCGGGCATTGAGAACTACAGCCGCTATTTTGACGGCCGCCGGCCGGGCGAGCCGCCCTTCTCCCTGCTGGATTACTTCCCGCCGGATTTCATCTGCTTCATCGATGAAAGCCATGTCACCGTGCCGCAGATCAGCGGCATGTACAACGGCGACCGCGCGCGCAAGACCCAGCTGGTGGATTACGGTTTCCGCCTGCCCTCCGCCTTTGACAACCGCCCGCTCACCTTTCTGGAATTTGAGCAGCGCATCCCGCAGATGGTCTTTGTGTCCGCCACCCCGGGTGAGTACGAGGCCGCGCACAGCCTGCGCACGGTGGAGCAGATCATCCGCCCCACCGGGCTGCTGGATCCCAGGATCATCGTACGCCCGGCGACCGGCCAGGTGGATGACCTGGTGGGCGAAATCAACCGCGTGGTGGACCGTGGCTTCCGCGTGCTGGTCACCACGCTCACCAAGGCAATGGCCGAGCGCCTGACCGATTATCTGCGCGAACTGGGCATGCGTGTGCGCTACCTGCATTCGGACATCAAAACCATGGAGCGCATGGAGCTGCTGCGCGACCTGCGCCTGGGCGCCTATGACACCCTGGTGGGGATTAACCTGCTCAGGGAAGGGCTGGACCTGCCGGAAGTGGCGCTTGTGGCCATATTGGATGCTGATAAGGAGGGTTTCCTGCGTTCTGAGACCAGCCTGGTGCAAACGGTGGGCCGCGCGGCGCGCAACACCGAGGGCCGGGTCATCATGTACGCCGACCACCCAACCGATTCAATGATGCGCGCCATCGGCGAAACCAACCGCCGCCGCGCCATCCAAGAGGCTTATAACCGGCAGCACGGCATCACGCCGGAAAGCATCAACTCCGCCGTGCGCGAGCTGATCGCCATCGCCGAGCAAAGCGAGGCCGATGCCCGCGAGCGCGGCCTGGGCGAGGAGGAACGCGCCGCCCTGGCCCTGTCCATTGAGGACCGCATGCTGGCGGCGGCCCAGAACCTGGATTTTGAGGCGGCGGCCAAATTGCGTGACCAGCTCTTCAGCCTGCGCGGCGAGCAGCCGCTGGAGAAAAAGCAGCCCCAGCCGGCGCGCAGGCGGCGCGCCCGCACGCGCAAGTAGGGCTTCCACATCAAAAAGCGGCCCGGGAAGTGAACTGCACCCCAGAAGTTGGACAGTGAAATCAAGCGGCCGAGAAGGAATGAGTTCGGTACTCCACCGGGCTCATTCCTTTTAGTTTGAGTTTCATACGGTCATTATTGTAGTAAGACAAGTACTTAATGAGTTCAAAGCGGAAGTGTTCCATGGAATCAAATTTCTTCAGATACAACAGCTCTGACTTTAACACGGCAAAGAAACTCTCCATCACGCTGTTGTCCAGGCAGTTGCCCTTTCTTGACATGCTCTGCTGAACTCCTTTCCTCTTCAGCAGCCTTTGAAACTCCTTGTGCTGGTACTGCCAGCCCTGGTCTGAATGGACGATGAGGTTTGACCCGTCAGACAATGAGGATAGCGCGGTTCTCAACATATCCATAATCGGTTGCAGGCTGGGACGGTCGCACAAGGCGTAACTGACAATCTCACCATTGAACAGGTCCAGGACAGGTGACAGATACAGTTTCTGTCCGTGCAGAGAGAACTCTGTCACGTCGGTAACCCACTTCTGTTGAGGCTTAGTGGCGCCGAAATCTCTTTGCAGCAAGTCTGGCGCAACCTTGCCAACTTCACCACGGTAAGAGCGGTACTTCTTTATTCGCACCCGAGAGGTCAATCCTTCTTCCTTCATCAGGCGCATCACCAGTTTGTGGTTGGCGACAAGTCCCTGCCTTCTTAGTGCCATTGTCACCCTGCGGTAGCCGTAACGACCAGCGTGGGCTGTACAAACTTCTCGAATACAGTTTCGAAGCGGCAGATGGCGGTCAGGGCGATCAATTCGCTTAAGAATGTAATAGTATGTGCTTCTGGGGATGCCCGCCAGCTTCAGAAGCGCTTCAAACGCATACTCATGCCTTAGTTGGGAAACAACTCTTACTTTGTCTTCTTTGCGGACTTTTCCCTTTCCTCGACCAAGGCTTTCAATTTTTTTAGGTAGGCGTTCTCCATCTTCAGGTAGGCATTCTCAGCTTCCAGTTCTTGCTCCCGGGTCATAGGCTTTTGAGGTTTCTTTTCTTGCTTGGGCATAGTAGGAGGCCTGCCTTTTCTTGTATCTTGCAGCCCGTCCGCGCCTTGCTCTTCGAATATCCTCTCCCAGGCATAGAGTGTTCCCTCATTGGGGATGCGCATATCGGCTGCTGCTTGAGGATATGATAACCCATTTTCGCGCCGGTATGCGATAGCTTCCAACTTGAACTCAGCTGTGTAATGTTGCCTTGTAGTCAGCAACTGATTGTATCCTCCTGCCTCATAACGATACCGCCAACCTCTTAATACTGAAGGACTGATTCCACGTTCTCTTGCAGCTGTCTTTAGTGGCTTTCCCTCCAAAAGCTGTTGGATTGCCTCTATTCGTTGTTCATTGCTGTACTTCGCCAAAATAATGCACCCCCTCTGTTGGCTTTCGTCCAACTTTGGGGGTGCATATCAATCCGCCGGGCGCTTCACTGTATGATTGTCTTTCATCCGCCCTTGTACCCCTGCGGGTTGTTCTTCTGCCAGTTCCAGGCGTCCCGGCACATGTCCCTGATGCCCAGCTCTGCCTGCCAGCCCAGCAGTTCCCGGGCCTTTTGCGGGTCGGCGTAGACGGAAGCGATGTCCCCCGGCCGCCTGGGGCCGATTACATAGGGCACCTTGACCCGGTTCACCTTTTCAAAGGCGCTGATGATGTCCAGCACGCTGTAGCCCTGCCCGGTGCCCAGGTTCACCGCCTCGCAGCCCCGGCTTTTCGCCGCGTACTCCAGCGCCTGCAAATGCCCCTTCGCCAGATCCACCACGTGGATGTAGTCGCGCACGCCGGTGCCGTCGGGCGTGTCATAATCATCGCCGTGCACCGTCAGGCGGCTCAGCCGCCCCAGCGCCGTCTGGGTGATGTAGGGCAGCAGGTTGTTGGGGATGCCGG
>JAKPNM010000097.1 GCA_029548395.1 Bacillota bacterium | reverse complement strand
ACTCGTACCACCTATGGAACCGTTTGATCTGACGGTTCTTTTTTTGTGTTGATTAACATGGACAGTATAGATATGAGTTGGTGAAAGCGCATTAGCCCATATTGAAAATCAATACCCGAACGCCTCTGCCGCCCGGCTCATTTTTTCTATAATGGGCACGTCAAAGGGGCAGTTATCCTCGCAATGGCCGCAGGCGATGCATTCCCCTGCATGGTGGTCCAGCAGACGGTAATGATCCCGCACGGAGGCCGGCACGGTTTCCTGTGTGCGCGTCAGATCGTGGAATTTGTTGACCATGGCGATGTTGATGCCCACGCTGCAGGGCGCGCAATGACCGCAATAGATGCACTTTCCCTTATAGCTGTGCGGCACCTTGGCCAGGAAAGGGGCATAGTCGCGCTGTTCGTCGCTGAGAAACGAATAACGGGCGGAAACCAGCACCTCCTCAGCGCTTCGGAACCCACCCACCACGCAGGCAGCCGCTGGCCGCGTCAGGGCATAGTGCAGGCAATGCTCGGGCTGCATGGCCACGCCGAACGGCGACCACCGGGCATCCAGCAGGTCGCCGCCGCCGAAAGCCTTCATCACGACCAGGCCCACCCCCCTGGCCTCGCAGGTGCGATACAGCTCCTCGCGCACAGGATCCCAAGTCAGCGCAGTCTGATAGTTTTCCGGTTTCCAGACCTCGTCAAATTCCTCCCGGGGCGGCTGCAGGTCGTAACAGGGATTGACGCTGAACAGCAGCACATCGATCAGCCCGCTCTTGACCGCGCGCAGCGCCGTAGTCGGATTGTGGGAACTCAGGCCGGTATAGCGGATGCGGCCGGTTTTTTTGAGCGCCAGCACATAGTCGATGAACCAGCCATTGAACACAGTGTCATAGTCCGGGTCGTTGTCCACGTAGTGGATCACGCCCACGTCCAGGTAGTCGGTGCCCAGGCGGGCCATTAAATCCTCAAAAGCGGGCTTGACATGCTGCGCCTCGCGGGAGCGCAGGTATTGCCCGTCGCGCCAGCAGGAACCGATATGCCCCTGGATATACATCTCCCGCCTGCGCCCCTTCAGCGATACGCCCACATTGTCGCGAACGTCCGGCTCGGCACAAAAAATGTCAAGAAAGTTCATGCCGCTCTCCAGCGCAGTCTTCACCAACGCATCCACCAGTTGAGGCGCCGCGCCGATCATCCCTTCGCAGCCCAGCGCCACCTCGCTGACCGTCATATCGGTCTTGCCCAATTGCCTGTACTTCATGACGCTCCTCTATTTTTTCCTGTCAGGCTGTCCGCCCAGCAAATATCAGTTCCCGCTTCTCCTTTTTGCATCATCTCAGCGGTTGAGATGTGTACCACAGTATTGTTATCTGGGTCTTGTCGACCTGGCTGGCTACAGCCGTGCTGCTTCCATACTCTATAAGCTTTATAGCGCAAAATATCCTACTCACGGTCTGCTCTGATATTTTCCGGTTGAAAGAAGCAAGATATTTGTTTCGCTTCAAAAATTACAGCGATTGTTACCGTTCCTTCGGATGATAAATTGTTCGAAATCATTATAAAGTGAACAGCTTGTGTGTCAAGCCGGTAACACCTTGTGTTTCGGCGGCACGGCACAAAGCGTTTGCTGCTGGTCTGCAAAGGGTTTTTCGATGAGCTTCATAATCTGGTTCTTCAGTGTCAGCAATCTGCCAGCACCATCAGACACAACCCCAATGCCCGTATGGGCATGGCTGTTCTGCAATCGCAGTGTGTGGTACAATCCTCATCATCTGATTTCAACAGGGGAGTGTAAGCCTATGAGCATCATCGGCGTGGATGTGGGCGGAACGCATATCAAAACAGGCATTGTGCAGGATGACCTTAAGGTGCGCTTCAGGGATGAGCGGCCCACCCCTGCTGCAGCGCAGGACATTGTCAACGCTGTATATGAGATGGTGAATATGGCCTGGCGCCGCGCGCCGGGCGCAGCGGTCGGCATCTCCTTTGCCGGCACCTGGGACAATGAAGGATGCGTCACCGCCAATCAGCTGAGGCTTAAAAAGGCGCCGGTCAGGCAAATGCTCCGGGATGTGTTTGGCAGACCTGTGCCCGTTGAGAATGACGCCGTGTGCGCCCTGATGGCGGAGCACCGCTATGGCGCGCTGAAAGGCTGCGAAACAGGCATTTTGCTAACCCTCGGCACGGGGATCGGCGGCGGGGTGATCGCGCACGGGCAGCCGCTTCGCGGCCATCAGGGGCTTCATGGTGAATTGGGGCACATGATCACCCACCCAGGCGGCCATCCATGTGGCTGCGGTCAGAAAGGCTGCTGGGAGCAGTATGCCGCCGCCCGGGCATTGGGGCTTTTGGCCGCGCCGCTGACAACCAGGGAGCTTGTGGACCGTGTCCGCAAAGGGGAGCGGTCGGATGTATGGCAGCAGTATATCTGCGAAGTGACCGTCGGCATCCAGTCGCTGTTGATGATCTTCATGCCGGAAGTCATCGCCATTGGCGGCGGGCTGTCAAACGCGGGCAGCATTGTGGTGGACACGATCCGGGAAGCTGTGGAAAAGACCAGCGCTTACCGGACCTATTGCCCCTTTACACGCGTCGTCCCCGCCAGCTTCCGCAATGATGCGGGAATCATCGGCGCGGTGGCGCTGGCGGAGGGAGCCATATGAGCCTGAATGTGCATATCAGTCAAAATATCCTGAAAAACAGGTAAACACATATCAATCATCTAACTCATTCGTTGTCTTCCTCTTATTTGGTGTATCAAATAGTGATGTCTTTGTATGCTGCGCTCATCACCCCGCCGTCCATTTCGCGCACGCTATCGCACAGACCGCTGATATCCAGCGGATTGTGACTGGCCAGCAGGACGGTTTTTCCCTGGGCTTTGAGGCACATCAGAAGTGCGTGCACATCCCGAACGCCCTGTTTGTCCAGGCCGTTGGTGGGTTCGTCCAGGATGAGCAGACGGGGGTCATCCAGCAGCGCCTGCGCGATGCCCAGCCGCTGGCGCATGCCCATGGAGTATTTACCCACGCCCTTTTTTAAGTTCGGGTCAAGACCCACCATCTCGATGCATGTGCGCACGCGCTCACGGCCCTTGAGGCCGGACAGGCGCGCCAGCCACAACAGGTTGCTCATGCCCGTTTCATGCGGCAAAAAGCCCGGCGCTTCGATCAGCATGCCGGTGTCGGGCGCAAAATCAACGTCCTTGCCGATGGTGCGGCCAAACACGCGCGCCTGCCCCCGGGTGGGGCGCAAAAAGCCGCAGATGCACTTCATCAGCACCGTCTTGCCCGAACCGTTGCGCCCCACAATGCCGTGGATTTTGCCAGCCTCCCACGTGCAGGTAATGTCCTTTATCACGATGTCGGCGCCAAAGCGCATGCGGATGCCCTCCACCTGTATGGCGGGCGTTGTGTTTCTATCAGTCATGGGCGATGCCTCCTGAAAACACGTAGTTATAGTGCCGCATGCGCAGCGCCGAAAGCGCAAGCAGCGCGACGCTTGCCCCGCTCAGCAGCAGCATGGAGGTGGACAGGCGCGGCAGCAGGTCGTAGCCAAAGTTGTGCATCATGTAGGTGGCGTGCTGCAGCGGCGACAGCCACGCCGCAAGCAGGTTGGCATAAAAGGTAAATTCCAGCGGCAGGTGGAGCCATTGCATAAACCGCTCCGGCGTGAGGATAAACCCCGTCAGGCAAATAAGCAGCGCCAGCGCGGTGCCGGTCTGGCGGCTTTTGAGTACCGTGAACGCCAGCTGCACCGAGGACAGCAGCAGCATGAACAGAAACAGCAGCACGAATATCTGCGCCAGCGCGGGGTAGGGCAGCGTCAGCTTGACCATCTTGCGGGTGACGGCAAAGGCCGGGTCAAACCCGCCCGGCGAAAAGGACAGCAATGTCGCCGTATCGCTCCAGATGTTGCGGGCATGCACACGCCCTGCGCCCAGCAGCATGGAACAAATCAGCAGCAGCAGGCAGTAGCCCAGTGTGATGACCAGCACAGTCAGCACCTGCCCCAGCAGCCAGGCCCTGCGACCGGCGCGGAAACTGACATAGCTGCCCGCCGCGTCCAGCCGGGGGAAGGCTGACAGCACCAGCATCAGCACCAGCGAGGCGTACAGGATGCTGTCGCCATCGGCAAAGCACCAGATGAAGGCCTCAAACACCTGCAAATCGGTATGAAAATCACGCGATATGGCCAGCGTGCGGTCGGTCAGCATCCAGCACAGCAGGCAGCCCATCACCAGCGCCAGGTAAAAACGCGGGTTTTTGCGCAGGGTGTACAGGTTCCACCCCGCGCACAGCCAGGCCTTGCGCAGGTCACACATGCTGGCGCACCTTCCTTCCCTGCACAACCCACAGCAGCAGCGCAATCACCCCCAGCACCGCCCACGGCAGCGCCGAGGCGCCGCCCAGCCATGAAAACGGGTTGACCCACGCCGTGTCCGGGAAAAACCGCGTGCCCACCATCATCAGCCCATAGCACAGGCACAGCGGCCCCACCGTGGCGGCGCTGGCCGTGCCCGTCAGTAGCGCCAGCAGGCTGCCCGCGCCAGACCAGATGCCGCCGCACACGATGCGCGCCAGCACGGGCGGCTCAATGCCCTGCCACGCCGCCCACGGGATGAACGCGCCCAGCGCGGTCAGCCGGATGGTGTGCATCAGGCCCATCAGCAGCCCGATGCCCACAATCTGCACCGCCATACCGCCCGCCAGCGCGGCCAGCACCTTGCCCGCTCGGTAGGGCTGCCAGCCCACGCGGAAGATGGCGCTGCGCGCAGCACCAGCCTGTAGCTCCAACAGCGCCAGCCCCGCCGCCGGCAACGCCGACAGCGCCGGCAGGCTCAGCTGCGCAAAGCTGCCCTGCAACGCCTGATCAAGCATCCCCGCCCAATGCGGCTCGTCGTTGTACATCAGATAATCGCCCATGCCCCGCAGCTGCTGCGAGATGCCCAGCCACAGCGAAAACAGCGTGGCCAGCACGGC
>JAKPNM010000024.1 GCA_029548395.1 Bacillota bacterium | reverse complement strand
AAGCGGCAAGGCGACGCCGCTCCAGCAGGCGACCATCCGGAAAATCCTCGCTGCGGGCGGCACAGCCCTGGTCGCGCGCTCTGTGGACGAGGTACGGGACGCCCTCCGCAACAGCGGAGCGCTCCCGGACAATGAGCAATGAATCGAGCATCACTGCGCCACTGCTTCAATGCCGGGATGGCAAACCACATTTGAAGGAGTGTCAGTATGGATACAACCCTACAGGATTTTACAAACGCCATTATCCTCCAGGCTGTGAAGGATTACCGCTGGTCCAGGCGCAAGCTGCGCAAGGAGCCCGACCACGAACACGCGCTGAAGACCAAGGCAGAGGTCGAGCTCTTCTTCCGCTCCGACTGGTACCGCTGCCTGACCCGGCTCGACCACAGGCGGCTGCTCAAGATGCTGGAGAAGGAGGATGCGCAATGACAGCCCAAGAGTACCTGGAGCAAGCCTACAGCCTGGATCGGAGCATCAACAGCAAGCTCGCCCAGGTAACCGCGCTCAACGAACTGGCGCAGCGGTCAAGCGCCGTGCTCACGGGGATTCCCAGGAGTCCCAACCGCGCCACCTCCATCATGGCCGACGCCATCGATAAGCTGATCGACATGCAGGCCGAGATCAACCGCGACATCGACCGACTGATTGACCTCAAGCGCGAGATTGCGTCTGTCATCAGCCGCGTGGACAAGCATGACTATCGGACGCTGCTGGAGAGACGCTACCTTGGCTTTGAAACCTGGGACAAGATCGCTGCGGCTCTGGGCTACAGCATCCAGCACGTCTACCGTCTCCGGGACAAGGCCCTGGCCGAGGTGCAGGTCCCCATTAAAACTGGAGAGTCCATGTGAGTAGATGTTCGGGGCATCCCATGGTATAGTGTAGGTGGGAAGTTCAAAGGCAACCAGCCATCGCGGGTAAAGCGCGGTGGCTTTTTTCATGCGTCAAAGGAGGCGGCGATGCCATACAAGCCCAGGCGCGCCTGCGCCTTCCCCGGCTGCGGTCTGCTGGCAGGGAACGACCAGTACTGTTCGGGACACCAGAAGACCGTCAGCAGCCATTACAACCGCTTCCAGCGCGACCCTGAGAGCAGGAAACGCTACGGCTACGCCTGGAAGCGTATCCGTGACAGATACATCAGGGAGCACCCGCTGTGCGAGGCATGCCGCCGCCAGGGTCGGCTGACCCCCGCTGAAGAGGTGCACCACATCCTGGCGCTGTCCAAAGGCGGCGGGAACGAACCCGACAACCTCATGTCCCTCTGCAAGCCCTGCCACTCCAGAATCTCAGTCCAGACCGGCGACCGCTGGGGCAAGGGCTGAAAAAAGGCAGACGCCGCAAGGGGGCAGGGGGCGGTCAAATCTCCAAACCCTTACGGGGACTGCAGCGGCGGGTGGTCGCGTACGAAAAAACGCGCTTTCAAACGGGGGTATTACCCCCTCCCCCAAAAGTGAGGTTTACATTGGCAAAGGACGGTACCGACCGGGGCGGCGCGCGGGCCGGCGCGGGCGCCAAGCGCAAGCCCCTGGCCGACAAAATCACAGACGGCAATCCCGGCGGCAGGAAGCTGACGGTCATCGAGTTTACTGACAT
Organism: Bacillota bacterium; assembly: GCA_029548395.1. GTDB lineage: Bacteria > Bacillota > Clostridia > Christensenellales > Aristaeellaceae > UBA6115. The sequence goes on along the minus strand of JAKPNM010000024.1, from coordinate 70 downwards.
GGCGCGGCTGGAAGGCCAGGCGATGCCCGAACCCAACAAGATGCTGGACGCAAAGCAGAAAGACGGACGG
>JAKPNM010000056.1 GCA_029548395.1 Bacillota bacterium | reverse complement strand
CTGGTTGACGCCGGTGCGCCTGGAGCGCTGCGCCATCAGCTCATCAACCCGCGCGCGCACCTGCGGCCGGGCCAGCAGCATACTGGCGCACTGGCTCACGTTCTTGGGCTTGTAGCCGGTCCTGATGTAGGCCTGGGTCGCGTTGAGGTCAATCAAGTATTCCTGGCAGAACTGCTCCTGCCGCGCGCTCTTCAACTTGCCCATGGCCCACTCCTTTCCGGTTAAAGCCAGTTTTTGTAGTCGTCCTTGGTCGCCGCGTAGAAGGGGATAAACCTGGGTGTGAACTCGCTGATCACGCCGTCCTCCCGCAGCTTCAGTTCCACGATGACACCGCCCATGTGGGCGCTTAAGCCCTTCCCGCGCATGAACACCGTCTGCGCCGCGGTGGTCCCGCACAGCAGGCTGTGAATGCTGCGGTATTCCATGTACATCATTTTGTGATAGTGCCCGATGGCCATGATGCTGGGCTTCTCGCCGCCGGAAAGCGCCTCGATGATTTTCTGCGGCTTGTAGCTCATCGCGTAGGCGCTGCCGTCCTGCGGGTGCCGCAGCTCCAGCGTGCAGCCCGGGCTTAGCTGGATAATGGCTGACATGTAGCCGGCGTAGACCAGGTCCTCCCGCTGCGCGGCCAGCTGCAGGCCGATGTCCAGGCCCATGGTCTTCACGAAGGAATAGTCATGGTTCCCCGTGATGAAGGTGGTGGTCAGCCCCTTGCGCCTGGGGTACACCTTGACAGTGTGCGCCACCTGCGCGTCAGCCCCGTGCATGTACAGCTCATACTCCTGCCCGGGCCGCATTTTCTCGCCGTCGGTGATGTCCCCGCAGTGGTAGACATCCGCGATGCCCTCCATCGCGAAGCGGTCATACAGGTGGTGCAGCAGGGTCAGTTGCGTGTCCACGCCGCCGATGTGTGTGTCCGATACCAGGCCGAAGCGCAGCGTGGTCTCCCCGCCCCAGGGCTTCATGACCCAGTTGTCCGTGGGCGGCAGGATGCGGCTGATGCTGTGCACGCCGCGCTGCTCCTGCAGGTTGTAGCCCTGGTCCTTCAGGTCCTCAACCATGGCCTCGGCCACGCGCTGGGAGACGCCAAGGCGCTCGACAAGATCAGGCAGGCTCGAGCCCTTTGACAGGATGCCGATGATATCCTCTGTGGCTTTCGGCTTGTCAGGCTTCACAGGCGGTGGCGCTGCCTGGCCGCCCATCTGCTGGCGGAGGTAGGCGTTCCTGCAGCGGTTCCGCGCCTGGAAGGTGGATAGCTGGCCAAACTCCTCCGGCATCTCCTGCCGCATCCGCTCGCCCATCTCGGCCCAGGTCAGGCCTTCCGCCTTCAGCTCGCTCACCCGCTGACATACTTCTTCAGATATTCGCGGTCCGGCCATCAGCTGGCCTCGCCTTCCGTGTCATCCGGCTCCGGGTCTTCCCCTCCCTGTGCCAGCAGCTGTGGGTTGTCCTCCAGCAGCTGGTAGAGCTGATGTGCAAGGCCGTCCACCAGGCGCTCGTCCTGGTTGGCCTCGGTTAAGCCGAGGGCTTCCAGCATCCCGTGGAGGCACTCATGCAGAAAGGTGATTTTCGCGTAGTCGGTGTCCGCGTCCACCAGGGGGATGCCCTGCTCGCGGTAGGAGATGAACCCCTCACGCTGCTCGCCCAGGGTGCTGGGCGGCACGCGCGTCACGATGTAGGGCAGCCCGCCGATGTGAACGATCTCAGGAATCCTCATGCAGCCTCCTGTCGTATTGATTTGAAATTGATTGACCCCAGCCCCGCCACACTGTGGTCCATGCGCACAAAGCGCCCCGCCGGCGCGGGGAGGAAATCCGCACCGGCACCCTCAAAAGCCTCTGAATACCATATGAAAAGAGCCGAGGCCTCTGCCTTCAGCTCTTGCGACTCTAAGGTATCACATCTTTTCGTCAAATGATACTTGTTTTTACTTGACTGTTTTTATAAAGCACCTCGAAGGCTTCAATCGCCTGTGTCTTTAACCGGCCTTCCACCCAGTTTTGCGCGTACCCCATCAGGTCGGCAATCGTTGACCACTTGAGGTTATCAAGGTATCTGTAGGTCAGTACAGCCCGGTGCCTGGCGTCCGGCAGTCGATTGATTAAATCCGTCGCCTGGCGTTTCAAGTCCACCAGCATGTCGATGCGCTGGTTGATCATCTGCTGGTAGGCCTCCAGTTTCCTGGACAGCTCCTGCGGTGTGATCAGGTCCGCCAGCTGCACTCCGATGTCCTCGGTCTTGCTGGACAGGGCATGCTGCACTCGGTTGCCGGTCAGGCCCGCGCCGAAGCTCTCCGCTTTGTCCAGAAGATCCTGTCTGCGGCCCTCCATCCGCACCCGTGAAGTGTCCAGCGCCGTGATCTCCATGTCCAGGTATCTCAAACTGTTTAGAAACTGCTCTCCGGTCATGCCATCATCCTCACTTCATCAATTCGTTTTTTGAGCGCCTCCAGCAGCGCGTCCTGGATGCCGTCCTTGTGTTCCAGCGCCTTGGCAACCGCCTCATCCATCCCGCCTTGAACCAGCAGCCGGTGGACGATGACCGGGTGCGCCTGTCCCTGCCGGTGCAGCCGCGCGTTGGCCTGCTGGTACAGCTCCAGGCTCCAGGTCAGGGTGAACCAGATGATGTGGTGTCCGCCCTGCTGCAGGTTGAGGCCATACGCGCAGCTGGCGGGATGCGCCAGCATGATGTCCAGCTTCCCCGCGTTCCAGGCGTCCGCGTCTGAACTGTCCTTGTACATGCGCGCGCGTATGCCGGGCTTCAACTTCCTCAAGGCGCTCATCAACCTGGGCACCTCATGCTGATACCCGTAGAACAGCAGCGCCGGCGCGCCGTCAAGGCCTTCGACCAGCTCGGCCAGCGCGTCCAGCTTGCAGTCATGGATGTCGGCGGTCTTGCTTTCCTCGTCATACACCGCGCCGGAGCACAGCTGAAGCAGCTTATTGGTCAAAACAGCTGCGCTTGTGGCCGTGATTGTGCTGTCTGTGAGGGAAAGCAGCATGTCCCGCTCCATGACCTGATAGGCCGCTGTTGCCGGGCTGTCCAGGGCAACCGGGATGTCATCGATAATCAGGTCGGGCATGTCCAGGTAATCACTGGCGGACAGGCTGATGGAGATATCCCGGATTTTCTCCCGGACCTTCTCATCCGCGCCGGGTAAGGGCTTGTACTCATGGGTGTAGGGATTGAAGGAGAAATACTGCTCGCGATAGGACGTGATGGACCTGCCCAGGCGCTTGCCTTGGTCCA
>JAKPNM010000039.1 GCA_029548395.1 Bacillota bacterium | reverse complement strand
CAGGCAGCAGCCTGGTAAATCCTGCAATGGAAGAAAACGGATTGGAGATGCTCCGTCACGTTTTTCAGAATGAATTTCGTTACGCTGAAGGATTCCGCAGGCTGGATGAACCGGACGGGGAGCTCTTGGCCCGGGCTGAGGAGATCGCCGCACATTCCGATTGTGTGTTGCTGTATCTGGGACTGCCGGAGGGGTTTGAAACAGAAGGCTTGGACCGTGAACACATGCGCATTCCCGATAACCAGCGGGTCCTTCTGGAACGGCTTCATCAGGTAAACCCCCGCATTATCGTGGTAATGTCGGCGGGCAGCGCTGTGGAAATGCCCTGGATAGATCAGTGTCAAGCTCTTTTGTGGGCAGGGCTTGGGGGGCAGGCGTCGGCGGAAGCTGTTTTGCGCGTGTTGACAGGCGAGGTGAACCCCAGCGGCAAACTGAGCGAAACATTCCCCGTGACCTATGAGCGAACGGCGATCAGCCGGTATTATCCGGGCAAGGAAAAAACCAGCGAATACCGGGAGGGCGTTTATGTAGGATATCGTCTGTACGAAACGGCCGATCTGCCGGTGCGCTTTCCCTTCGGCTTTGGCCTGTCCTATACCAGCTTTGAATATGCGAACATGGATGTCAGCGATGCTCAGATCAGCTTTGAGATAACAAACACAGGCGAATGCGCTGGCGCGGAAGTGGCGCAGCTATATGTAAGCCTTCCCGACGCTACAGTATTCCGCCCTAAGATGGAGCTGAAAGGGTTTGTGAAGGTGCATCTGGAAGCGGGTGAAACCAAACGAGTGCGCATCCGGCTGGATGATAAAACGTTCCGTTACTTTAACGTGAAGACGAATCGCTTTGAGGTTGAGGGCGGAAGGTACCGGCTCATGGTGGGTGCCAGCGTTCAGGATATCCGGCTGACTGATAGCCTGGTTGTTCAAGGCACAGGCGCCTGCAACCCCTACGAAGGGAAGGATCTGGGCTGTTATGAAGTATGCGATCTGAACAACGTTCCGGACGATCAGTTTTGCGCCCTTCTTGGGCGTGAGATTCCACCCCGAAACTGGGATAGAAGCGCGCCGCTTCAAATGAACGATGCCGTATCGCAATTGTTCTATGCCAGGAATCCCATCGCCCGCTTCGCTTGCCGTATAGTCAGCGATATGAAAAACAAGAGCATCGCGGAAGGGAAACCGGATCTCAACCTCCTGTTCATTTACAATATTACCTTCAGGGGCATCGCGAAAATGATGAACGGCATGGTATCCATGGAGATGGCTGAGGCGATTCTATTCATGGTAAATGGCCATGGTTTCCGGGGGTTGGGGAGATTGATAAAAGCTTTCTTCCGCCGCCCGAATCTGAACAGAAAAAACAAGATATAGGGTAAAAAATATCATTTCACAGATAAACACGCCAAAGCCTCCTTTTCAAAACAGGATCGAGATTGCCTGTAAGCGTCAAACGTAGGAGGGCCTTTTGTTTACGCTTTGGGAGCTGTTTTTTCAGAATCATTTCAGCTTATCCTGTTAACATGTTTCAAATAGAAGCATGCCCTGCAAATAGGAGGTAATGCGGAGTAATAAACATAGAATGATCCTTAAACATCGAAACGGAGGAACGAATCATGAAAGACTTCAACAAAAAACTTTTAACGCTTACGGCAGCTGTGATACTGGCATGCGGGATTTTTGTCACCGGGATGGCGGACACAGCAGTCGGAACGGTGGTTGTCACCAGAGAGATGGCTGCCGATACGCAGCGGCGCTATACGCTGATTGTGGACGGCGTTGAAGTACCGCTTAAGGAAGGTGTCTATGAAAACGCAATTCTTGCAGAAAGCGAGGCCTATGGGAGATTCAGTTCAAGCTCCCAGGGAGAGCCATCCGACTATGCCTACCGGGCCGCGCTGTATGTGACCAGAGACGGCATCGACGAGCGCAGGTCTGTGACGGAGGTCATTCAAGGCGGAAGCTATTCGGATGCCGGGGCGGACGGGATTGCCATTGACGCCACCAGCGACAGTTTTAACGGCATGATCCTTGACGGCGGCAGCTATACTGTTTCCAGGGCGGCGCTGAATCTGACCAGTCATTCCGACGGCTCCAATGTCAATGACTTTACGGGCCTGGGAACCGCCATCGTCAATGCGAACGGTGGAAAGCTCATATTTCAGGACAGCACGATCAACACGATAGGCGTCGCAAAGCTTGCCTTTTTAACGGATTCCGGCGCCGCCACGATGGTAAGGAACTCCACGGTCAGCGTGCAGGGCGGGACGCTGTATGAGGGGTATCGCAACAACTCACGCATGGCCACCATGGTGTCGCCGCCTTGGGTGCTGGGCATCGGCGGCAATGCGCGGCTTTCAAACATTGAAGGAAGAAACTCGCTCCTGGCAGTGGTGAACAGTAGGATGACCGCCGGAGGCTGGGGCGTTCTGTCCACGGATTCCGGCTCCGATATGCAAATCGTCGCAGTGGACAGCGAAATCACGCTTGATCAATTTACCGCGGGCAATACATCGGACCCCTATTTGGATAGGTATGCAACAGGTTATGGCGCTTTTGCCATCGGCCAGGCGCAGGAGTTTTTTTACGGCACGACGATCAATGCCGGAACCTATGGCGGCGTGATCACAGGCGGATACATGACGTTCGCAGACTCAGACTTTGAAAATGGCGCCTTGGATGTCCACCCTCTTTCCGGCGATGCGGAGAGATATGACTTCTTGGGCCATTATGTAACGGGTTTTTCTTCCGAGGCTGCTTTTAAGGGAATCAGCGGCAAGGGACAGCCAACCATCCTGAACTCCGACGGCTTTGGCATCATGACATGGGGATCGGCCGGTGTGAAGCTGACGGAAGGGACGATATTCAATACGGACGAGGCGGCTTTCCTTGTCAAGAGCCCGGATACGGCGATTCTGGTGGAGGGCGGTTCTCAGATTCATGTTGACAACGGGGTGCTGCTGCAAATGATCGATGATGAAAACAATGCGGTCGGAACGGATGCGCAGCAGATTTTCGATACCCAATTCACGGAAGCGCCCGGCTGGCCTTCGGAAAACGGCGGGGTCACCGACACCAGCAATGGCGGCTATGTCACCTTTACCGTTGAGGACGCGGCCCTGGAAGGGAACCTGTACAACGGCACCGGGTATCATGGGCAAAACGGCAGGAGCCTGGTCATCTTCATCGGGCGCGGAGCGTCACTTCGGGGCGATATCAGCGCCACGGAAGTGATCCATGTGAACGAGCGGTATGATGGGACGAATGCACTGGAAGCGCAGAATACCCGTATCACCTCCGACCGGTATTACTATATCGGCCGCGTTGCGAACCGTGGATACTTCAACGGCAACAACTTCATTCAGGTCACCGTGCGAAAAGGCGGAGAATGGCGGCCGCAGAAAGCCTCGCTGATTACCTATCTGCAGATTGAAGAAGGCGGAAGCGTCTATGCGGACATCAGGGACAACGGTGACGGGACCTATACCCTGACGCCAAGCGGGAACCTCTTGACAGATGCCGTCTTCGGCCAAGCCAATGAGCTGGTTCAGGTGAAGGGCGGGTTCTCCTTTGGCCCCGGGGGACCGGGCGGCTTTGACCCGTCCATGATGCCCGGTTTTGACCCGTCTACGATGGGTGATTTCGACCCGTCCCAGATGCCCGGTTTCGATCCGTCCAAGATGGGTGACTTTGATCCATCCACGATGCCCGGTTTCGACCCCTCCCAAATGGGCGACTTTGACCCCTCCCAATTCGGCAATCCTCCCCTGCCGCCGCAGGACGGCGCGCCCGGAAAATGAACTTGCGCCCGGCGTGTCAGGATCACATGATGCGCTATATACTGGAACGATTAAAATGGCGTACCCAATAATTTAACGGAACCGGCAACAAAGAGAAGAAAGGTTTGCCGGGTTGGAAAGCGAGGAGGTCATTATCATGACGCACAAAAGCGTTGCTATCATCACAGCAGCTGTGCTGCTTCTTGTCATCTCTTCCGCCATGGCGGAAACGGCGGTAGTAGACACGATCATGAATGTGGGGACTGCGCAGGTGTTTACAGACGAGGCGGTTTCAGCGGATGATTTGAATACGATCATGCGGGCAGGGCTGGCCGCAGCCAGCGCTATCAATCAACAGCCGTGGTTTTTCGTGGCAATCACGAATCAGGAACTGATGGATGAAATCGCCGGCTCCGGAATGGGCTTTGCGCCCCCTGCCGGTCTGACGGGGAAACCCGATGGCGGTCCGGGTGAAGGAAGACCGGCGCCGCCTATGATGACGGGCGGCGCCAAGGCAGGGCTTGGAGATTCTCCCGCTGCGATCATTATTTACCGGAATGACAGAAGCAAATCCCCGAACGCGGACTTCGACTGCGGCTTGGCCGCGCAGAACATGGTGATTGCAGCCGCTTCCCTGGGGTATGGCGTAAAAATTGTTTCCTCGCCCGTCATGATGCTGAACGGGGGAAAGCATGACGCGCTTTGTGAAAAAATGGCGGTGGACCCCGCCATGCAGGCAGTCGCAGTTCTGTTGATCGGACGGGTGGACAATGCGGTGGATGCGGGCACCGCCGCCACAACCAGGGAAACCCTTGAAACAAAAACCAACTTCATCGAATGATGTGTTTGGATTATTCAGCTCGGTCCCAGGCAAGCTTTGAAAGCAATAAAAATCAAAGAGAGGAGAAGGCGATGGTCGAGTATCGAAACGAATGGAAGCATGAAATATCCTACTGTGATATGCTGACCATCCGCCAGCGCATGCGGGCGGTGGCCAAGGTGGACGAGCATGCGGGACCGGACGGCACGTATCAGGTGCGGAGTCTGTATTTCGACACCCCTGTGGACAGGGCTTTGAGGGAGAAAATCGATGGCGTGAATGTCAGAGAGAAATTCCGGATCCGTTACTACAATGACGACACCTCATATATCAAGCTTGAAAAAAAGAGCAAACGCAACGGCTTTGGCAACAAGCAGTCTGCGGGTCTGACCGCCTGTGAAGCGCAGACCATCGTGGATGGCGATTATGGGTGGATGCTGCAAAGCGGCAGGCCTCTGGTGGCGGAGCTGTACAGCAAAATCATCACGGAAGGCCTGCGGCCTAAAACCATTGTGGATTACACCAGGGAACCTTTTGTGTTCGCGCCCGGCAATGTACGGGTGACCCTGGACTCCAATATCCGCACCGGCCTGGGCTGCACAGATTTTTTGGATCCGCATTGCGTCACCATTTCCGCCGGGGATCCGGTCATCATCATGGAGGTCAAATGGGATGAGTTTTTGCCCTCCATCATCCGCAAGGCGGTGGGGTTGGAACACGGGCGCAGCGGGGCTTTTTCCAAGTACAGGGCATGCCGTATTTACGGATAACACGAAAAAGGAGCAGTTAACATGAGCTTTTCCGACATTTTCAAATCCAAGTTTTTGGATAATTTTGCCAGCGTATCCCTGATGGACATGGGCATTGCGATGGTTCTGGCTTTCGGGCTGGGGCTTTTCATCCATCTGGTGTACAAGAAAACCTACAACGGGGTGATGTATTCCTCCGGCTTCTCCCTGACGCTGGTGGCCCTGACCATGATTACAACGCTGGTCATCCTTGCTGTTACCTCCAATGTGGTATTGTCCCTGGGCATGGTCGGCGCTTTGTCGATTGTGCGCTTCAGGGCAGCGATCAAGGAGCCGACAGACATCGCCTTTTTGTTTTGGGCGATCGCGGTGGGCATTGTGCTCGCCGCGGGAATGATTCCCCTGGCAGTGGGCGGAAGCGTTCTTATCGGCCTGATGATCCTTGTGTTTGCGAACAGAAAGTCTGTTGACAAGCCGTTTATTGTCGTGCTCAGCTGCGCCGACTACGACAGCGAGGTCAGGGCGAAGGAGTTTCTGGACGATCAGACCACCCGTGCGGTCATCAAAAGCAAAAGCGCCCGGAAAGACGCGATTGAGCTGCATTATGAGGTGCGCCTGAAGGACGACAATACTGATTTTATCAACCTTCTCTCTGCGATGAACGGGGTCAACAGCGCGGTGCTGGTCAGCTACCAGGGCGATTATCTGGGATAGCGGCATGCTCAAGCACAGAAAGATCAATCAAATATGCTGGGCCGCTTTGGTAATGACGGTATTGATTTCTGTGTTGTTTGCCGCGGCGGCTTCCCAGGGGCTCATCGTGTCCGACAACAGCTCGGGCTATGAAAAAAGGCTGTTCGACACGTCCAGAGTGCATACCGTTGACATTGTCATGGAGGATTGGGAAGGCTTCTTAAAAACTGCCATGCTGGAGGAATACTCGCCCTGCACTGTGGTGATCGATGGAGAAAAATACGCCAATGTAGGGATCCGCGCCAAGGGCAATACCTCCCTATCCCAGGTGGCTGCCTATGGCAACAACAGGTACAGCTTCAAGATAGAGTTTGATCAATACGAGCGCCAGGGCAATTATTACGGGCTGGACAAACTGAACCTGAACAATATGATCCATGACAACACCTATATGAAGGATTACCTTTCCTACCAAATGATCAGCCGCGCAGGCGCGGCTTCCCCCCTGGCAAGCTATGCGCACATCACGGTCAACGGGGAGGAATGGGGCTTGTACCTGGCTGTGGAAGCGGTCGAGGAAAGCTTCCTGCAGCGCAATTACGGCAGGGACTACGGCAAGCTGTACAAACCCGACAGCATGAGCATGGGCGGCGGCCGCGGCTTCGGCAGGGATTTTAATATAGATGATTTTTACCGCCAGACAGACGGTGAAAACACAGAGGATGTCAGCCCTGCTTGGCCAACCCCGCCGGAGGGCTTTCAGCCGCCTGGAGGCGGGATGGCTCCTCCTGGAGGCTTTGACCCGACTTCCATGTTCCCGGGGAACGGGGCCATGCCTGAAGGCTTTGATCCATCTGTATTTGCGGGTGGCGGCCGGGGCGTACAGGCGCCGGGAGGTTTTTCCCCGATGGAGGGCGGCTTCGGCGGCATGACAGGGCAGCGGGATGTGAGGCTGCAATACATTGACGATGATCCGGCCAGCTATCCCAACATTTTTAACCAGGCGAAAACCAAAATCACCTCAAACGACCAGACGCGGCTGATCGCCTCGTTAAAGAAACTGAGCGCCGGTGAAGACATTGCGGATGCGGTTGATGTGGACAGTGTCATCAGATACCTGGTCGCCCATGATTTTGTGCGCAATGACGACAGCTACACCGGCATGATGGTGCATAATTATTATCTATACGAGAAAAACGGCGCGCTTTCGATCATTCCCTGGGATTACAACCTGGCCTTTGGCGGGTTTTCCATGGGCGGCATGGGCGGGAACAGGGCAGGCGCGACCGGCGAGATCAATTCACCCATTGATTCCCCTGTCAGCGGCGGCACGCTGGCGTCCCGGCCCATGGTGGCGTGGATTTTCGAGGATGAGGCGTACACTGACCTGTACCACCAATATTACGCGGAATTCATCACAAGTTATTTTGACAGCGGCTGCTTTGAGCAGATGATGGATCAAACGATCGCGCTGATCTCTCCTTACGTGCGAAAAGACCCCACGGCGTTTTGTACGTATGAAGAGTTTGAAACAGGTGTCGATACCCTGCGTGAGTTTTGCCTGCTGCGGGCAAAAAGCGTGTCTGCCCAGCTGTCGGGGGACATCCCCTCCACGCAGGCGGGGCAGGGTGCTGACAGCACGGGCTTTGTGGACGCATCCCACATCAGCATCAGCCAGATGGGCACCATGGGCGGCGGCCTGGGCGGTTTTGGCGGCGCGCCTGAGGGAGAGCGCAATATGCCCGGCGGTCAGGCGGCTTTTCCTTCTTTTGGCTTCCGGGAAGGCAGTCAAAGCCCGGACAACGCCGGCCAGACGGCTGCTTTGAGCGAGGGCGGCAGCGGAGACAATCAGGGTCCTCCCGCTTTTCCGAATGAAGGCGGCTTTGCTTTCCCGCCGGACACGGAACGGTCGCCCCGGGAAGGGCGCAATACGCTCCTTTCAGGTGAGGGAGGGACTTCTGCCGGCATGCCGCGGCCTGCGCCCGAAAACCAACCCGACGCGGCACAAACATCCGTCCGGATCATGCTGGGCGCCTGTGCGCTGCTGCTGCTTCTGGGGATCGTCATCGTGGCGAAATACCGGCGCTGATATTGAAGAAAATGCTGATTAAGCATTGCGCACAATCATCACAGTCACAGGCTTTTCAGATCAGACAGGAATGACCAGGACGAAGCTGGTCCCCTCCTCCGGCTGGCTGGACACCTTCAGCGAGGCCCCGTGCTGCCTGGCGATCTCAGCTGCGATGGGCAAGCCCAGCCCATAGCCTCCCTCCTCCTTGCTGCGGGCCTGGTCGATGCGGTAGAACCGGTCAAACAGGTGGTTCAGATGCTCCGGGGGGATAAACACTTTGCTGTTGTGAACGCTTAGCATCAGTTTGTCCGTGTGTTTCTTCAGCGTTACCTGAATGGCGCCCCCTTCCGGGGTATATTTCACCGCGTTGTCCAGCAGGATGGACAGCAGCTGCCTGAGCAAGCCCGCATTCCCCCGCATCATCTGGTCGGGCAGGGCGCTGGCGCTGAGCGTCAATCCCTTCTCATAAGCGGGCGCTTCAAAGGCCAGCGCTGTCTCATCCACAAGGTTTGACAGGTTGATGACTTCATGCTCTGCAGGCTCCCGCGCCTCATCCGTCCGCGCGAGAAACAGAAGGTTTTCGATGAGCCGTTTCATGACCAGCCCTTCCGAGCGCGCGGCAGACAGCCACTGGCTGCCGCCCTGCTCACTCTCCAGGATGTCAAGGTTGGCCAGCACCACCGTCAGCGGCGTTTTCAACTCATGGGACGCGTCGGAGATAAAGCGCTGCTGCTGCGCCCAGGCGATTTTCGCGGGCTTGAGCGCACGGCTTGACAGCAGCAGGGCCAGCAGAAAAAATAAGCCCAGCGCCCCGACATAGACCAAGACCCAGGCCCATTGGCTGTTTCTCAGCTGCGCATATTCGTTTTGCAGGTTGACAAAGGCGATCCGCCCATCCTGTCTGGCATAGGCGATGCCCAGGTCCGCCCAGAAGCCGGTGGCTGAGGCCGCGGCCTGCGCGCGGCTGCAAAGCGTCAGAAGCATGTCCGTATCCATCTGCATCCAGGGGGTGACAAGCTCCCAGTCACCGGCGCTGCTCCGGGTGGCTGTGAAGGTGATTTTGGAGGGCTGCGGCAGCTGGCCCGGCGGCGGCAGGATGGTTCGGAAGGGTTCCCAGCGTTGCTTTCTTATATCGATCGACAGCTCAAGCGCAAGGGCGGCCTGATAATCCCGGGTAAACTGCATACGGGTGGAAATGATGCCCGCCAGCAGCACGGCGGTTAAAATCAAAGCGACCAGGACCATGCTGACCAGCATGAATTTGCGGCGCAGAGCTTTCAGCATGCGGCATACTCCAGCAGATAGCCCAGACGACGCTGGACAACAATCTGGACAGCGCTGTTCAGATAGAGCAGTTTCTTGCGCAGAAAGGAAATATAGGCCTCCACATTGTTGTCAACCGCTTCGCTGTCCGCTCCCCACACCTTCATAATCAGGTCATCCTTGCTGATGATGTATCCGGGCGGGAGGGACATCAGGATGTGCATCACCTCCTGCTCCTTCCGGCTGAGGCGCACCTGCTTGTCCTGACGGGACAGGATGCTGGTGGCGAGGGACAGGGTGATATCGCCAAAGGTGACAGCGTCCATCTGCACCGCGCCCTGCCGCCGCAGCAGGGCGCGTACCCGCGCCAGCAGCTCCTCGGTGGTAAAGGGTTTGGTAAGGTAGTCGTCCGCGCCGCTGTCCAGGCCGCGCACCTTGTCTGCGACCTTGTCCCGGGCGGTCAGCATCAGAATCGGCACATCAAGCCCTTCCTCGCGCAGCGCGGAAGCGATCTGAAATCCGCTGAGGCCCGGCAGCATCACATCCAGAATCAGCGCGTCATACTGCCCGCTGCGGGCGTAGTCCAGGCCGGTCTGGCCGTCATAAACTGCTTCCGCCGCGTATTTTTGCCCCTCAAGCAGCTTGACCAGGGCGCTGGCAAGGTTTTTCTCATCTTCAACAATCAAAATCCGCAAATTGTTTTCCTCCCCGTCCTATTTTATATGATACGGAACAATTCTGAAAGGAACCTGAAAAATTATGGCACCGGTTTTCAGTATCATTTCAGTTTGCTTTGATAGGATGCACATGAAGGGGCATTCCCCGAAAGGAGGCATTATGACACACAAACCATTCAAGCTTGGAAAAAGAATCCTGATTCTCTGTCTGGCCGGTCTGCTGCCGATCGTGGCGGTTCTGGCCACTACTACAAGCCCGGAGGCGACGCCGGAATATACCGAAGTTACGCTGAACCTGGGCAACATCACCAAAACGGTGATTGCCACAGGCTCTTTGCGCTTTGACAAAATGGAAAGCCTGACGCTGCCGGAGGATGTCACGCTGCGTTCCATTGAGGTCGCGAAAGGGAATGCCATCAGCTCAGGGCAGGTGCTGGCGCACTATGACGCCGAGGCGCTTCAGGACGCCATCGACGCGGCGCAGACCGCGCTGGACGAACAGGATGAAACCCTGCTGATGCTGCTCAGCCAGCAGCGGAGCGACCAGAACATCAAGCCGGCCATGGCAGGGGTTGTAAAGGCAGTGAACCTTCAGGAAGGGCAGATGGTGCAGCAATCCTTGCAGGGCCAGCCGCTTGCCGTCCTTTCAACCAACGGTCTGATGCAGGTGAGTATCAAGCCCACAACTGAGCTGTCTCTGGGGCAGACGGTGCGTGTCATCGTGGGCACACAAAATCAGGCGGGCAACGTGGCGCGCCTGATGGATGACGGCAGCGCGCTGATTTTCTTCCCTGACACCCGGGCGCTGGCGGATGAAACAGTGCAGGTCACCCTCAGCGGGGTGACCGTGGGCGAGGGCAGCGCGCAGATCGGCCAACCCTATTATTTGTACACCGATGTGGAAGGGGTAGTGGACAGCATCCCCGTCAAAGTGAACGCCTCTGTCACCAGAAACTCCACAATTGCTAAGGTCAAGTATGCCGAGCCTTCGACGGAATACCAGCAGGCGGTGAAAGAGCGGGAAGACATGGCGCAGCACCTTCTGGACTTGCAGGCGCTGCTGAAGGATCCCGTATACCGCAGCCCGATGGACGGCATCGTAGCAGAGGTCAGCGCGCTGACAGGACAGACGCTCAAAGAGGGCGACTGCCTGCTGAATCTGTACCCTGAGCAGGCCTTTATGATGGATGTATCGGTGGACGAGCTGGATATCCTGACCGTGATGGAAGGGCAGGAGGGAACGGTGATTTTGGATGCCTTGTCAGATATTCCGCTGCCAGTCAGGGTGGAGCGCATCTCCCGTTTGGGAAACACCACGTCAGGCATCACCAATTATACGGTCACGCTGTCGGTGCGGGAGGACAGCCGCCTGCTGAGCGGCATGAACGGTACCATGACGTTGACTGTCGGCGAAGAAGCGGGTTCGGTACTGGTGCCCTTGTCCGCCATCATGAACGACAGGCAGGGAAATTACGTGATGTTAAAGGATAAAACGCTGGCCGCCGACGCTGTTCAAACGGGGGTCAAGACCTATGTGAAGCTGGGGCTTTCCGATGCCACCCATGCGGCGGTCACCTCCGGCCTTCAGGCGGGGGACGTGGTGCTGGTGCGGACCAGCGCTTTGCAGCCGGGCAACAATCGGTGGCAAGGGATGCCGGACTTCGGACAGATGCCGGACTTTGGGCAGATGGATTTCCCTGGAGGCGGGCCTGGCGGCAACTTCCAGCCGCCCAGCGGAGGGCAGCGCCCATGATCCAAATGCGGGATATCAGCAAGTGTTATCAGCTGGGAGGAGAGAAGGTTCACGCGCTTAACAAGGTCAGCTTTGACATTGGAAACGGCGAATATGTGGCCATTATCGGCCCCAGCGGCAGCGGGAAATCAACCCTGATGAACATTATCGGCTGCCTGGATGTTCAGGACAGCGGCACCTACCGCCTGGCGGGAACGGACACCAGCAAATATTCCGGCAGGCAGCTTGCCCGGCTTCGCAGCACACACATCGGATTCATCTTTCAGGGCTTTAATCTGCTGGG
The DNA here is from genome assembly GCA_029548395.1 of Bacillota bacterium. Taxonomy (GTDB): domain Bacteria; phylum Bacillota; class Clostridia; order Christensenellales; family Aristaeellaceae; genus UBA6115. Next base: position 43,632 of record JAKPNM010000039.1, on the reverse strand, counting down.
TAGGTTGAGCGCGCTGGAGAATGTGGAGCTTCCGCTCGTCTATCAGGGCATCGGCCGCAAGCAGAGGCGGCAGCGGGCTGAGGAAGCGCTTGGCAGCGTCGGCCTGGCTGACCGCATGAAGCACCGGCCCGCGCAGCTTTCAGGCGGCCAGCAGCAGCGGGTGGCGATCGCCCGGGCGCTGGTGGCAAAGCCGAAACTGATTTTGGCGGATGAGCCCACCGGCAACCTGGATACGGGCACCGGGTCGGAGATCATGGATTTGTTTGGACAGCTCCACACGCAGGGAAACACTATTGTTCTGATTACCCATGACCCGGGGATTGCCGCCCGCGCGCAGCGCGCGCTGCGCATTGTGGACGGCAAAATCCAGCAGGAAGAAGACCAGGAGGGATAAGAAACGATGCAATCAATTCAAATGGCGTTCAAATCCATCCTGAGCAACAAAATGCGTTCCTTTTTAACGATGCTCGGCATCATCATCGGGGTTGCGTCCGTGGTGATTCTGGTGTCCATTGGCCAGGGAGCCAATCAATCCGTCAGCGACAGCATTCAAAAAATGGGCACCAACCTGCTGAGCGTCAACATCAACATGCGCCGCAACAACCCCATTACCCTGCAGCGGGTGCAAGAGATGCGCACCCTGGAGGGCGTGGCGCAGGCAAGCCCGGTTTCCATGAGCTCAGGCACGCTCAAGGCAGGCCTCCAGCAGTATGAGGACGGCTCCATCATCGCCACCACCCCCGGCTATGATGTGATACGCAATTACACCCTGGCGCAGGGACGCTTTCTGACGGAGCCTGATGTGAGCAACCGCAGCTTTGTCGCGGTATTGGGACAGGAGGCAGCGGAGGAGCTGTTCGGAAGCGCCGGCGTTGTGGGGGAAACCTTCACCTGGAAGGGATATCCTTTTACGGTGGTGGGCATTTTGGATAAAATCGGGACCAGCATGGCAGGTTCAGGGGATAACCTGATCCTGATTCCTTATACGATCGGGGAACGGCTGTTCCAGCGAAAAGGCATCAACAGCGTGTATGTGTCCGCTTTGTCAGCAGATGAAGTCGAAACCGCGCAGGAAAGCCTGACCGCCTACATGGACGCGCTGATGGTAGGCGCTTCTTCCTCAACCACCTACAATATCTACAACCAGACCACTGCTTTGGAAACGCTGAACACAGCCACGGCCACGCTGACCCTGATGCTGGGCGGCATCGCGGCGATCTCCCTGCTGGTGGGCGGCATTGGCATCATGAACATCATGCTGGTATCGGTTTCCGAGCGTACGCGCGAGATCGGCATCCGCAAAGCCATCGGCGCTTCCCGGCGCAATATCCTCAGCCAGTTCCTGGTAGAAGCCCTGGTGGTCAGCCTGATTGGCGGCTTGCTGGGCCTTGGCGTCAGCGTTCTGGGCACCTATTTGCTGTCCCCCACGCTGAAGATGACGCTTCGGATTTCGCCCTTTATCACGGCGGTGGCGCTTGTTTTCTCCCTTACGATCGGCGTTGTGTTTGGCCTGTATCCGGCGAACAAGGCTTCCAGGCTGCTGCCTGTATTGGCGCTGAGGCATGAGTGATGCGCATGCCGCGTCAGCCGGCGCTCCGCTTTTGATGCTTCAGGGGATGGGCATGCTGATGGTGACGACTGCGCCGCCATCGTTACGTATCGCGATGCGCATGGCGCCCTTGCTGTAGTAATACAATCGCAGGCAGGTATTGATCAGGCCGATGTGCTTGCCGGTATCCTCGACCGACAGCTTGCCTTCCTCAATATCCTGAATGCGGCCGCGCAGGACCTCAAGCGTGTCTTCAGAAAAGCCGGTGCCGTTGTCGCGGATTTCAAGAATCAGCTGCTTTTGCGCAATATATCCCGTGATTGACAGCTTGCGCAGGATGTTATTGCCGTTGAAGCCGTGGATTAAGGCGTTCTCAACCAGTGGCTGCAGCGTCAGCTTTGGAATGCAGATGCTGTTCAACTCCTCCGGCACGTCGATGATGTATTCCAGGCTGTCTTCGTAGCGCGCCTTTGCCAGCAACAGATAGTTGCGCGCATTTTCGATTTCCTCGCGCATGGTTGCGGTGCTGGTATGGGTGTCCGTGGAGTAACGAAGCATGTTGGCAAACTGCTCACAGATTTCAATGACGTCATAATTTCCGCTTTCCATGGATTTTGCGCTGATAATGTTGAGCGTGTTGTAGACAAAATGGGGATTTATCTGGGCCTGCAGCGCGCTGAGACGGGCCTTCAGGGCGCCTTCGCGCGAGGCTAATTCATCGAGGGTACTGTCACGCAGCTGGAGCAGCATTTTGTTGAAAACCTGCTCCAGCTCATATATTTCCTGGTCGGTGCGGGAGGAAACGGTTGCCGTCAGCTCCCGCACGGAGACTTTGTCGCTGCCGAGCATCTTCTTTGTGGGAATCTGCCGAACCTTTTTCGTCAGCCTGCGGATTGACCTTGTCAGGCTGAAGGAAAGCAGCGAGATCAGCACAATCGTTGGCAAGATGATATACAAGGCCTGGCGATACAGATTCCGGCGCAGCATCTCATTTCCCATTTTGGCGATCCTGCTGTCCTGGGCGATGTACAGATGAAGATCCATGCTGTCAATCGTGGTGTGCAGCACATCAAAAGCCGCGCTGTCTGCGGCCGGGCCCACGCTTGTCAGCGCATCGACAGGCATCTCCAAAGACCAGGGAAGCGGCTGGCCCCTGTTTGAAAAAAGCATCGACCTATCCCCGAAGACTGCCTGAACAACGACATGCGAACTGTCCAGGAAGCCCGTGATGCGTTCCAGATCAAAACATTCATTGCTGATTTCGATATACCCGAGGGGCTTTCCCTTATAGAGCACACGCTGCACGATGCCGTACACCAGCGTTTCACGGTGCGGGGAGAGATAGTCTTTGTGAGGAGAAAGGATGACATGGGATGAGCTTGCATCCGCTTTGTCCAGCCACGGCAACGCGCATATCACCTCAGCCGCCTCCGCCGATCCGCTCATCAGCGTATCCGCCTTGTCCACATGGCTGGTAATAAACAAACCTTCCCGCGTATAAAAGGACACCCGGAAATAGTTGTCCACCAACGGAGACTGATAAAACTGCGAGATGGCGGCTTTGCTGGCCGCAATGCCCATTTTCTGATCCTCACTGTCATCCCGGACGAACTGGTTCAGGGCGGACATGAAGGTGATGTTGCCGGTAAGCTCCCGCATCGTCCACTGCATCATCGAAAAATCCTGCTCGATGTCCCTGGCGATGCTGACGCTCATGTTTCTGAAGCGGGAAACTGTATATGCTCTCGCGCCGCTGATGTTGATCTGTGCCGCGCTGTAGGAGAAGATCAACAGGGCGGCGAGCATCATGCAGGAAAAGATCAGCATTATTTTTATGCTCAGTTTCATGTCGGATACCACCTTACATCGCTGTACCGGAGAGTGTATCATAATTATGGCGAAAACCAAAAGCATATCATCGATCTTGGCATTCAGTGCCGGATATGCCTATTCTTTGTGCCGGAATTTCTTATTGAATGCGCCTGAGTTATGTTTTTGCAATCAGGCGGTCAGAATTTTTGCGTCTGCGCTCACTGCGGGTTTGATACAATAGCTTTGGGAAAGTGCGCGGAGACATACGCCCGCGAAGTTGTTGAAGGAGGAAAACCTTTTATGAAAAAACAGATTTCTCTGCTGGCGTCAATCACATTGATCATGTGCTTTGCAACTTCCGTCCTGGCTTATACGGAGGGCAAAAATCTGGAAGCGCCAAAGGCTCAGAACGTCGTGATCGACGGCGACCTCAGCGAGTGGGACACTGCGCGGGGTTTGAAGATTGATGACCAAAGCCAGATTATCGATCAGATTGAGCATTGGGATGGGGTGGAGGACTGCTCCATGGAGATCTATGTGATGTGGGACGAGGAAAACCTTTATGTCGCCATGAAGATTATGGACGATACGCCGCTTGTGTACCGTGAAGGTTTTCCGCTGGACGAGCTGGATTCCGTCATCCTGTTCCTGAGCACCGATCCCCTGGCGGATCCCGAGCGGACGGAATACACCGCCACCGATTGGCGCATCGTGCAGTCCGCTGACCGGTTCAACAACAACTATGATTTCTTTATCTATGTGGATCGTGAGATGATCGCTGACAACAAGGGCTGGGGCACGCGGGGCGAATATGGCGATGAGCTGGTATTTGATGACTACGAGGGCGCGATCGTCAAGGTAGACGGCGGTATCGTTTGGGAAGGCAGGATTCCGCTGCACAATCTTTCAAACGCGGATATTCCCCGGCTGGTGCCGGCAGCCGGCATGACGGTGGGCTTTGATTTCTCCATTCTGGATGTGGATCTGCCCTGCCCCGGCATTCATAGTTTGCGGATTCAGTCCTCCGCCAGGCTTGACGGTCGTGACCGCACGCCGGCGATGCACGACGTGGACAGGAATCCCAGCCTTTGGGGAACATTGACCTTCGTGGAATAAGGTAAAGAGGAGACTGTTGTGTGTATGAAGCTGAAAAAAGCCGGCCTGCTCGCACTGGTTCTTGCGCTTGTTCTAGGCGCGCTGCCCATTGGCGGGGCGGCGGCGAAGAAAGAAAAAAAAGATGTGGCCGACATGGATATTCCGGCCATCCTGGAGGATGTGGACGCCAAAGGGACCATCAATGTGTACCATTGGTGGACAGCCGGCGGCGAGAAGGACGCCGTTGAGAGCGTTGTCAATGATTTCTCGGACAGCTACAGCAATATCAGGGCAAAGTCCAATGCCATCCCCGGCGGCGCCGGCGGCGCCATGGTGATGAAGGTCAAAGTGCTGCAACAGGCGGGCAAGAGCCCCGAGACCTTCCAGGCGCACCCCGGCCAGGAGATCGAGCCTTACCTGTCCTCAAATCTGCTGCTGAACCTGAACGATGTATGGGAATACGCCAATCTTGCGGGGCGCGCCCTGCCCGGCATGGAGGAGCTGTCCACAGCGTCCGATGGCAACAAGTATATCGTGCCGATCGGCATCCACAAGACCAACGTTATTTTCTACAATATTCATGTGTTTGAAAAATACGGCGTCGAGGTTCCGGATCACGAGGACATCACCTGGGACGAATTCTGGGCGATCTGCGACCAGCTGGCCGCAGCCATGCCGGATGGCGAATATCCCCTGGATCTGGGAGACCGCAAGGGCTGGCCTGCGTGCCAGGTGTTTGAGGACATCATGCTGGGCACCGATGCGCAGATCTATGAGAATTTTATCAACGGAATTTACAGCGTGGAGGAAGTGACCTCCGTGCTATCAACCTACGCAAAGCTGATGGATTATGTAGCGCCTGACCATTCCAGCCGCGATTGGTATGAGGCGTCCGGCCAGGTGGTGGCGGGCACCTATGCGATGCAGATCATGGGCGCATGGATGCAGCCGCTGATGACCAGCATGGGACAGGTCTATGGCGAGGATTACGGCGTGTTTACCTTCCCCGGCACGGACGGATGGTTTGGCATGTGCATCGACGGTTTTGTTGTCAGCAATGATTCCGCCGACGTGGAAGGCGGTGTAAGGTGGGCTTACAATGTCTCCACGCCCAGCGTCCAGACAGCCTTCTCAACGCTGAAGGAATCCATCTCGCCTTATAGCGACACCCCTGACGAAATCTACAACGCGCTGACCCTCCGCTTCAAGAACGAACTGATTGCGGAAAGCACAAAGGTATATCCAAGCTTCACCCATGGGACCGCGCTGCCCTGGAGCGCCTCCACCAGCCTTCAGGTTCAAATTCAGGAGTTCGCAACCTCCTCGGATCATGATGCGGAATACTTCGCGAACAGAATCGTGAACATCCTTAAAGAATCCGGCGTGAAAGGAGACTGGAACCTTGTTGAGTAAAGATTTTTGGAAACGCTGCCTGTGTATCGCCGCAGCCGTCCTGATGGCAGGCGCAATGACGCCCGGCATGGCGCAAAGCGGGGGCGATGAGCAGCCTGCGCTCAATCCCCGCGTAAAATCCACGATCGAGGCGGATGGTTACCGGTTTATTGACCTGAATGGCAACGGCGAGCTTGATGTGTATGAGGACTGGCGGCAGGATGCGCAGACCCGCGCCAATGATCTGGTAAGCCAGATGACCGCGCGCGAGAAGATCGCCCAGATGCAGCATCCCACCTATCTCCCCCGCGCCGATGGTTCGATACCGTCCTATCTTGAAAAATGGTGCAAAACCGAGGGGGTCGGCATGCTGCTGATCCGGGAGCTGAACAGCGTGGAAGCGGCCGCCACTTCCATGAATACCATCCAGGAATTTGCGGAAGGTTCCCGTCTGGGCATTCCGGTATTGGTGTCCATGGACTCCGTGCATGGCCTGAGCTATGTGACCGGCGCGACCGTTACCCCGCATAATCTCGCGATGGCCGCCACCCGCAATGAGGAATTGGTTGTCAAGCTGGCTGAGATCGCCCGCGAGGAGCATATCGCCATCGGCGTGCGCATGACGCTGTCTCCGGAGGCGGACATTGCTTCCGAACCCCGCTGGGGCCGTGTCATGGAGACCTTCGGCGAGGATCCGGACCTGGTGACGCGGATGGTCACCGCGCAGGTGATCGCCTTTCAGAATGGCGCAGACGGGCTGAATACCGGCTCCATCGTGGCCTGCATGAAGCATTTCCCGGGAGCCGGCCCGCAGATGGACGGCAAGGACACATCGCCCATTATCTCCAGCGAGGAGATGATGCGGATCCACCTGAAGCCTTACTACGCCGCGCTGGAAGCCAATATCGCCTCCATCATGCCGTATTATTCCGTGCCGCTGGCCCTGGATATGGAGAATTCCGCCATCGGCTCCAAGGCCACCTTGCAGGATCTGCTGCGCAGCGAAATGGGTTTTGAGGGCATCATTCAGACGGATTGGGGCATGATCTGGGCCATTCAGGAGGCGCTTGGCACCATGACCGGCGAGGAAGTGTCGGATGAGGAGGCCATCCTGATCGGTGTGACCCAGAGCCGCGTCGATGGCATCGGCGGCGAGAGCATCCGCCTGATCGACTACATGGAAGAATATACGGTTGACGGCAAGATTGACGAGGCCATTTTAACGGCTGCCGCTGCCCGTATCGTCAAGGTCAAATTCGAGATGGGCGTTTTTGAAAATCCCTATTGTGATGTTGAGCATGCTGTTTCCTTCGTGGGCAATGAGGAAAGCCAGGCGCTGAGCCTCCAGGCTGCGCGAGAAGCGATGACGCTGCTCAAGAACGACGGCATCCTGCCGCTTGACGCCAGCGCGACGCAGACCATTCTGGTTGCCGGGCCGCGCGCAGGCGATATGGACTCCCTGGTGGGCGGCTGGTCCTCCTCACAAAAGGGTTTGAGCATCGCGGAAGCCCTTGCCGAATACGCGGGCGAAAACACCAAAGTCATCTACGAAGCGGATCATTTGGAGCGCATCGGGCAGCTGGCTGAGGAAGCGGACCTTATCATCGTGTCCGTGGGTGAGCCCAGCTATCAGCATGATCCGCCATGGGGCTACGACACCCTTGAAATCACCCCCAGTCAGCAGGAGATTCTTGAAGTTGCCAAAGCCAGCGGCAAACCCATCGTGACCGTGATGACCGGCGGACGCCCCTATATCCTCACCTGGTGCGACGAGAACACCAACGCAGTTCTCGCGGCTTATTATCCCGGTTCCCAGGGAGGCATCGCCATTGCCGAGACGCTGTACGGCATCAACAACCCTACCGGCAAGACGCCTGTGCAGTTCCCGCGTGACATGCAGTCTGTCAACAACCAGCAGGGCGATGTTTCTTTCGACCTGGAAAACCCGCTGTATGACTATGGCTGGGGCCTCAGCTACGAAGAGTGAGCGACAGCCGGGAGCAGGATGAGGCGGGATTGACGGTGTGGTTTTTGCCCTGAGCCGCTGTCAGCTTCGACATCCTGCTCCTGTTTTTTCAGGGAGAGGAGGTACCGACCATGGAGCAAATGACCGAATTTTTTGAAAACTTAAGGTATATGACCTTCTCCAGCGACAGGTTCTGGAGGATCATTCTGATTGTCATGGCGGTCATTCTCTGCTATCAGCTTTTGAAGCGATTCGCTCCCAGGGCGGTCGCTCCGGTCAGCGGATTCCTAAGCAGGCACCCGCTGATCTGGATCTGCATCCCGGCGGCGCTGCTGATTTACTTTGTGTACGTGTCCCTCGGCTGGAACCTGTGGGTCTCGGTCTCCGACTGGCAGGCAGGCGATCTGGAAGCCAGTTACGGCTGGGGCGGCTTTGGGAATTATGCGCGCATGTTTTCAAGCGACAGCTTTTGGCCGACGCTGAAGAATACGCTCCTGCTGTTTTCCCTGATTCCGCTGTGCCTGCTGCTGGGCCTGGGCCTGGCGCTGCTGATGGACCAGGGGCTGCGCGGAACGGCTGTGTTCCGCACGCTGATTTTGCTGCCCTTTGCGCTGTCTTTTGTGGTGACCGGCACGGTATGGGCGTATATGTATCGCCCCACAGGCGGGGTGCTGAACTCCTTCCTGTCGATGCTCGGCGTGGACGTATCCGCGGCGATGAAACACGGCAGCCTGATGTGGGCTTCCTCAAACAGAACCATCATGCCGTCGATCATCATCGCGATGGTGTGGCAGTTCTCAGGCTATGTGGCAGTGATTTTCCTGGCCGCCATCAAGAACGTGCCGACCAACATCATCAACGCCGCCAAGCTGGACGGCGCATACATGCCCCGGATTTACCTGAAACTGATCATCCCGCAGCTGAAGGGCGCCATGGGCAGCTGCATCACGATCCTTGCGATGTACGCGCTGCGTTCCTTTGACTTTATCGTTTCGCTGGTAGGCTATACCACGTCCTCTGCCTGGACGCTGCCGATCTGGATGTACAATGAGGCGTTCCAGAGCAACAATTTCGCCTACTCCGCGGCTATCAGCTGCTTTTTGCTGGCGCTGGTGCTGGTGCTGATCTTGCCGCTGACGTATTGGACCAACAGGAGGACATGAGGAAATGCAACATCATGTGAACAGCATTGAGAGGAGCAAGGACGGCCAGCAGGCGCAGGCGCTGCGGATCAGGCCCAGGTGGCGCATGCCTGTGCTGAAGACGGTGTACTATCTTCTCATGGTCGTGTTTCTGGTCTTTTATATGCTGCCCTTCTGGGGAACGGTGATGACATCCTTTAAGACCAACAGCGAGGTCATGACGTCCACGCCCATTACGCCGCCTTCCCGGTGGACGCTGGAAGGTTACGCCAGCGCCATGGAGAAACTCGGGCTGCCGCTGATGACCTCGCTGCTGATCACGCTCTTCGGCGCGGCGGGTTCCGTTTTTCTCGGCTCTGTCTGCGCCTATGCGCTGAGCAAGTGGAGGTTCAAACTCAACAATGTGTTTTTTATCGCCCTGGTGGCGGCAACCTACCTGCCCTTTCAGGCGATTCTGATTCCGCTGCTTCAAAACATCAACGCCCTTGACCTGTATGACAATGTCTGGGGGCTGGTGATGGTTCACTCGATCTTCGGCATGCCGATGTGCACGGTCATGATGCGCGGCTATTACGCAGATGTGCCGGATGCCTTGATCAAACAGGCGATGATTGACGGCAACGGCATGTGGCGGATCTACCGCAAGGTCGTGCTGCCGAACACAAAAATCGCAACGATTACCGTGTTTGTATTCCAATGCACATCCATATGGAACGAAATGCTGTTCGCGCTTGTGCTGGGCGGATACGACTCAAAACCTGCGACCATCGCCCTGAACGAACTGGCGGGAACGATGGCGGCGGAGTTTAACGTGCAGATGGCGGGTTCCCTGATTCTGGCATTGCCGGTATTGGTGCTGTATATCTTCATGGGAAAATACCTGATCAGCGGGCAGATGAGCGGCGCGGTGACCGCATCGTGATGAATGAGGAGGCGAGGAGAACATGAAGAGAAAGGGATTCAAAAGGACAGGCGCTCTTGCGGTGGCGATCGGGCTGGCTTTATCCATGCTGCCCGCGGCGCTGGCTGGGGAAGCTTATGAACAGCCGGAGCTGGCAGCCCGCGTGAAGCAAATGATTGAGGCGGACGGCTACCGGTTCAAAGACCTGAACGGCAACGGTATGCTTGATCCTTACGAGGATTGGAGACTCTCTGCCGAGGACCGCGCGGAAAACCTGCTAAGCCAAATGGACGCCCTGCAGAAAGCGGCCCAAATGGTGCACTTGACGCTGGTCAGCAAAAAGGACAGCTGGTTTACGAACAACAACGTCGGTTTCGCGCTGGTGTATGAGTACCTGTTTGACAGCGCGAAGGACGCGGCGGAGCGCACCAATGAGATTCAGGAGCTGTCGGAGAGCGCCCCGCTGGGCATCCCGATTGTCTTTTCCATGGATACGGAGATCGGGGCGGCCTTTGTCAGCGATGCCACTTTTCTTCCTGACGAAATCAACCAGGGCGCCGCCAACGATGCGGAGCTGGTGGCCAGGCTCAACACAGTGATCAGGAATGAGCTGCTGGCTGTCGGCGTGCGCATGGCGCTCTCGCCGGATGCCGACCTGATCACAGACCCGCGCTGGGGCCGCAACCAGGAATGCTATTCCGAGGACGTCGGGGTAGTCGAAGCGCTGATCGTGGCTGCAGTCCGGGCGCTGCAGGGCGGGAGCGAACTCACGGCGGACTCCGTCATTGCAACGGTGAAGCATTTTCCCGGTTCGGGCGCGCAGACAGACGGCGTGGACGGCACGCCGCTGGTCATTCAGGAGGACTCCATAGAGCTGCATTTGGCAGGGTTCAAGGCGGCCATTGATGCGGGCGCTGCCGCGGTGATGCCCTATGGCTATTCCACCGTGCCGTTTCTTGGCGGCGACGCGGTGGAGAAATACGCTGACCAGTCCTCCGCTGTGATGACGGACCTCCTGCGCGGCGAACTGGGATATACTGGGATCATCCAGACGGACTGGGGGCTCAACTTTGTTGGCGCCGCCAACGCCGGCGCGGACATTCTCGGGGGAGCAGGTGTTCGGTCCACCGCGCATTTGGTGGACGGCGTGGACGAGGAGCGTTTGACGGATGCCTGCCGCCGCATACTGATTGCCAAGTTTCAATTGGGTATTTTTGAAAACCCCTATGTGGATGTCGACAACGCGGCCAGGGTGCTGGGCTGTGATGAACACAGGGCCGTTGCCAGGGAAGCCGCCGCAAGGTCCCTGACGCTGGTGAAGTATGAGAACGCCGCATCCCTTGCAGGGCAATCCTTTATTGTTGCCGGTGAGCTGGCGGACAATGTCCGCGCGCTCAACAGCGGATGGACGGCCAAGGAGCCCATGGAGCTTAGGGGAACCACGATTCTGGAAGCCCTGCGGGAAAAAGCCGGTGTGGAGAACGTGACCTATATCACCGATGCGGCGTCCGTTCCTGCCGATTTGAGCGGCGTGTCCGCCGTGGTGGTCGTGGGTGAGAAGAGCGGTACCCACGAACCCTCCTGGGGCACCGCCACGCTGGAATTTCCTGAAGAGCAGCTCCGGCTTGTCGGGGCGCTGGATGCCGCGGGGGCGAACGTGATCGCCGTGGTGCTCATGAACCGCGCCTATGTGCTCACGCCCCTTGCCGATGCGGCGGACAGCCTGCTGCTGGCTTACCGCCCCGGCGTGACCTGTGGCGCGCAGGCTGTGGCGGAAGCGCTGTTTGGCGAGGCCGCCATCACCGGCAAGCTGCCGTTCCAGATCCCTGCGCGCATGGAGCAGGTGCTTGCCCAGCGGGAGGACCTTCCCAAGGACATCGCGGAGCCGCTGTATGAGTATGGCTTTGGCATTGAAGTAGAGAGCTTTGGCAGGTAACTTGTCAGAAAGGTTGATTGTATGGCTTCCATCACGATCAGGGACATGAGCGTGTCCTACAACAAAAAAAAGACCTATGTGATCAAGGATCTGAGCCTGGACATCAAGGATGGCGAGTTCTGCGTGTTCCTTGGTCCCTCCGGCTGCGGGAAGTCTACGGCCATGCACTGCATTGCGGGCCTGCTTCATCCGGCAAGCGGCGAGATCCGCTTTGATGATGAGGTGATGACATTTGTCGGCGACAAGGGAAAGAACAAGACGTTCGTTCCTCCCCAGGAGCGCAACATTGCCATGGTGTTTCAGGAATACGCCCTGTATCCCAACATGTCCGTGCGGGAGAACATGTCATTCGCGCTCAAGACCAAGAAAATTCCGAAAGCGGAAATCGACAGGCGTGTGGATTATATGGCGGAGATGCTGTCCATTGAGCCGCTGCTGGAGCGCCGTCCCGCGGAACTCTCCGGCGGCCAGCGCCAGCGCGTCGCGCTGGGGCGCGCTTTGGTGCGTGACCCGCAGGTGTTTCTGCTGGACGAACCGCTGGGCAACCTTGACGCCAAGCTGCGCGAGCAGGTGCGCTATGAGCTGAAGAAAATCCAGGAGCAGCTGGGCATCACCACGATCTATGTGACCCACGACCAGACCGAGGCCATGACCATGGCTGACAGGATCGTGTTGCTCAAGGATGGCCTCATCATGCAGCAGGGATCACCCAATGAGCTCTACAATCATCCTGCCGATGAATTTGTCGCAAGCTTTTTGGGAACGCCGCAAATCAATATCTTTTCCTGTGATGTCAGGCAGGAAAATGGGTGGCTGGTGCTGGACGGGGGGGCTTTCCGCATCCGCGCGCCGCAGAGCGCGCAAGCGTCTTTGAAGGCCTATGCAGGCCGGAAGGTCAACCTGGGCATTCGCCCTTCGGACTTTGAGCTGGTGCAGGAGGGCGCGGATGCCATTCCCGTTCAGGTGGACTCGATCGAGCCGCTGGGCGACGCCTACCTGATCTATGTTCGCATCGGCCGGAAGGTCGCTGTGGTCAAGTATGCCGGAGAAACAGCCCCTGCGGAAAAGGAGCTGCTGCTTGAGCCCAATCCTGCCAAGCTTCATCTTTTTGATCCGGATACCCGGAAGCGCATCAACGATTGACATTGCTTTCATCCTGGCGGAGGCTTCCTTCTCCGGGATGCTTTCCCACGGAAGCCTCGTTCCGGAACCCTTTTGGAAAAACGTTTACAGGGGGTGTATAATGCGGATGACATGAAAACATTTTGGAACAGCGTTCACAGGGGGTGTGTTTGATGGATGACATGAAAACACTTTTGGAAGTGCTTTCAGAAATCAATGATGAGATCGACTTTGAGACGGAGACAGGGCTGATCGAGCAGGGATGGATCGATTCCCTTGACCTGATGCGGATTATTGCTGCGCTGAATGTCGCCTTTGACATACGCATCACCACGGGGGACATTGAGCCTGAGAATTTCAACAGCGCTGAGGCGATGCTCGCGCTCGTGCGTCAGCATCGGGAAGAAGCATGACGCGGTGCGTGCTGGAATGGCTTGAGGCTGCCGCGCGCCGCGCGCCGGACGCGGTCGCTTATGATGCGCCGGATGAATGCCTGACATGGGCAGGCCTTTACAAGCGGTCGCAGGAAATTGGCTCATGGATCGCAGCGCGGGTCCCCGCCCAGTCCCCGGTGCTGATTTTCATGGAGAAGCGGCCAGACTGTGTGGCTGCGATGCTTGGCGCGGTATATGCCGGGTGCTTCTATACGCCGCTGGATTCCTCCATGCCGCAGGCGCGGATGCAGATGATCATGGACGTCCTGAATCCTGCGCTGATTGTGTGCGAGGCAAATCATTTGCAAGCCGCCCGGGAGCTGTCCGCAGCTGCGCCGGTCTGCGCGATCGAGGAGATTCCTTCCTGTGTGGATGAAGCCTTGCTCAGGAAGCGCCGCGAAACGCATATTGACAGCGACCTCCTGTATGTGTTGTTTACCAGCGGCTCCACCGGAATGCCCAAGGGCGTTTCCATTGCGCACCGCAGCGTGGTTGACTTTGTGGAATGGGCTTGCACGGAGCTCAGATTGCCCGCAGGCGTGCGTTTTGGGAGTCAGGCGCCTTTCTATTTTGACAATTCCGTCCTGGATATTTACTGTGCCATGCGTCTGGCGGGAAGCGTATACATCATCCCGCGCGCTGAGTTTTTGTTCCCCAGGCGGCTGATAGCGACATTGATTGCTCAGAAAATCGACACCCTGTTTTGGGTGCCTTCCGCGCTGACGGCTGTGGCGAACTCGGGTGTGCTGGCTGAAGGGATCCTGCCTGATTTAAAACGGGTGTTCTTTTGCGGAGAGGTCATGCCCTGCCGGACGATGAATCTCTGGAAAGCCGGCTTGCCGGACGCGGATTACGTGAACATGTACGGACCGACCGAGATCACGGATGTCTGCACCTGGTATCGCGTGGACCGGGATTTTGCGGATACGGACAGCCTGCCCATCGGTTTTCCTTGTGCGAACACACGGATCTATTTGATTGACGGAGAGATTTGCGTCAGCGGCACCTGCCTGTCAACCGGTTACTACAATGCGCCGGAGGCGACAGCGGAAGTCTTTGTGCAAAACCCTTTCAGACCGCAGTTTCCGGAGATGATCTACAAAACGGGCGATATGGCTGAGTACAACGAGCGCGGCGAGCTGATGTTCCTCGGGCGGCGGGACAGCCAGATCAAGCGAAAGGGCCATCGCATTGAGCTTGGTGAGATTGAGTGCGCCATGAATGCGGTTGACGGCGTGGTGCTGGCCTGCTGCTACTACGACGCCGGGCGTGAGATGATTGTCGGCGCGTACACAGGCGAAACAGACATAAAAACGCTGAAAAACGCGTTAAGAACATCTCTTCCCAAGTACATGATGCCGGACAAACTGCTGTGCCGCGAAGACCTGCCGCGCACAGGCAGCGGCAAGCTTGACCGTCTTGAGCTGAAGCGGGAGGTGGAACGTGAGCATCCTCTCCCTTGACTTCCTGGTCTTTTTCGCAGCGGTACTTATTGTTTACTATATTTTTCCGCTGAAGATCCGGTGGGTTGCGTTGCTTGCGGCCAGTTTGGTGTTTGTCGCGCTTTCCGGCTGGCAGAGCGCGGCCCATCTTTCGATCGTCGCGCTGACAGTGTGGGCGGGCGGACTGGGGCTTCAGGCGCTTAGGGGCGTGCGGATGCGCAAGCTGCTGCTGACATTGCTTCTGATGCTGGATTTGGGCGCGATGATGCTGATCAAGTATCAGCCGGTTTTTTCAGATTGGTTTGGTTTTTCCGTTTGGGAGATGGGCGTGCCGCTGGGCTTGAGCTACTTTACTTTCCAGTCGGTGGGCTATCTGATCGATGTATACCGGGGCAAGGTGCAGGCGCAGCACAACCCGCTCAGGGTGTGGCTGTTCGCGGGGTATTTCCCGCAGCTTTCGCAGGGACCTATCTCCACATGGAAAGAACTGGGCCATCAGCTGCTGGAGGGACATCGGTTCGAGCCTGAACAATTTGTATCGGGTTTTCAGCTTTTGCTGTGGGGTTATTTTAAAAAGCTGGTGATTGCTGACCGGCTGGCCGCGACGACTTCCGCGCTGTTAACTGAGAACAACGCTTTGCCCGGCTGGTTTGTGCTCGGCGGCGTGGTCTTGTTTGCGATTCGGCTCTACATGGACTTTTCAGGCGGCATGGATGTGGTGCGCGGCCTTAGCCGTATGCTGGGCATTGAACTGCCGGAAAATTTCCGGCGGCCGTTCTTTTCCCGCAGCGTAGCGGAATACTGGCGCAGATGGCACATCACCCTGGGCGCGTGGTTTCGCTCGTATCTGCTATACCCGCTGACGACTTCCTCCGCCTCGCTTGCGCTGAGCAAAGGCGCTTCAAAGGCGCTCGGAAAGAGGGTAGGCCTGGCGCTGCCCAGCGCCCTGGCCACGTTTCTGGTCTTTGTGTTCATTGGCATATGGCACACAGCCAATGAAAACGCGCTGGTCTTTGGCGCTTACTTCGGGGCCGTCATGGCTACCTCCATGCTGCTTGATCCGGTCTGGAAGGCAATGCGCCGCAGATTGAAACTGCCCAGGGGCGGGTGGATGACGGTCGTGCGGCTGGTGCGCACCTGGCTGCTGATTTTGCTGGCGCAGTTTTTTGCCTTTACCAACAGCGCGGCGCAAGGTTTCTCTTTGCTCAGGCAGAGCTTTTCAACTTGGGATTTTTCCGCGTTTTCCGAGAAGATGACATCAGTGATGCCGCTTCTTGAGTGGGGCATTGCCGGCGCGGGCCTGCTTGTGGCGCTGGTGGTCGACCTGCTCTGTGAGCGAAAGAAAGACATGGATGCCCGCTTTCTGAACGCAGGCATCCTGGTGCGCTGGCCCTTGCTGCTGATGCTGCTGCTTTCGATTTTGGTCTTTGGTATTTATGGCTCCGGTTACGATGCCCAGGCGTTTCTTTACACGCAGTTTTAGGGGGTAACATCATGGCAGGCCGCGCAAAACAGACGGGCGCCTTTTGGCTTCGCCTGGTTTGCTTTGCCCTGTCGGCCGTTTTGCTGGTCGTGTACGCCACCTATGTGCTGACGCCGAAGCACGACTATGGCGTTTGCAGCATGATAAACCTGTATGCCCAGCCCCAAAACAGCGTGGATGTGTTGTCCGTGGGGACAAGCCTCGCCTACGCGGGCATCAATACCAATACCCTCTGGTCGGAATATGGCATCGCATCATACAACCTGTGCAGCGCGGAACAGCCCTTCTGGGTCAGCTACTATACCATTTGTGAAGCGCTGAAGACCCAGAGGCCGAAGGTCATCCTGCTGGACGCAAAGCCGGCCGTCTATAGCCGTGATTACACCAGGCGCGGCCGCACCATTCTCTCGACCTACGGCATCCTGGGGCTTGGAAACCGCATCGGCGCGATGCTGGCTTGCGTGGAACGCCCTGAAGACGCAATCGGTTATATCCTTGGCCTGCCGGAGGTGCACAGCAACTATCAAAGGCTTTCTGTGAGCGACTTTTGTTTTCCGCCGGACAACGGCGGACGGGGCGCGGCCTGGAAGGGGTACATAGAGATGGATGAAACAAACCATCATCAGCGCCCCTCCCTTGTCTGGACGGACATCAAGCGCAACATGAACGTGCGCGAGGAGGAATACGTCAGGCGGATTTTCGAATTGGCACAGGCGGAGGGGATCAAGCTCCTTCTGATCGGCATGCCGAACCCGGACTATGCCAGCGACCATATGTTTTACAACGCGCTTTGGAGCATCGCCGGGGAGTATGGAATTGACGGCATTAACTACAACCATCCGGACCTGCGCTATGGATTGCGCTATTCCTCCGATTTCGCGGACTGGCAGCATTTGAATGTAAAGGGCAGCGTGACTTTTTCCAGAAAGCTTGCTTCCGATCTCAAGGAACTGTTTGACCTGCCGGATCGCCGCGGGAACGCCTTGTATGCGTCCTATGACGTCTGCAGCGCGGACTGGTACGCTCAATATCCGGATTTTAAACTGGACATGAAAGGAGATGAATCCATATGATGAACAACCTGGTGGATTATCTGAATGACGCTGCGGCCAAGAATCCGCAGGGCATCGCATTCTTTGATGACCGAAACAGCCTGACCTTTTCACAGCTCAGGCAGACCGCCCGCAGGATCGGTTCCGCGCTGTGCGGGCATGTTCAGCCCCGGTCTGCTGTGGCGCTGCTCTTTGATGCCCGGAGCATCAGCAACCTCCCGGCAATCTGGGGCGTGCTTTATGCGGGCTGCTCCTACGCGCCGCTTGATATCACCATGCCGCCGGAGCGGCTGTTGCTGCTGCTGGAACTGCTCTCCCCGGCTGTTGTTTTGGCGGATGAAAAGGGCATGAAGGCGCTTGAGGGCTGCGGATACGATAAAGCGCCCGGTCTGTCATACCTTGACGCGGAGCAAGCCGCTTTGAACGAAGCGCAGCTTTCGGCCATCCGGGAGCAAAGCAGCGTGTACGACCCTGCCTCCATCCTGTATACGAGCGGTTCCACGGGGATTCCCAAAGGATCGATCCAGAACCATTTCAGCTACATCCATTGGACGGAAGCGACGGTTGAAATGTACGGCATGGACGCTAACACGGTTTTAGGGAACCAGTCGCCCTTCTTTTACGCGAATTCGATTTTCGAGGTATTTCTCCCGATCGCCCTTGGCGCGAAGGTGTACATGCTGCCCTCCGGCGTTCTGACCTTTCCCAGACGGCTGATCGAATGCTTAAATGCAAATCATGTCACAGCGCTGTGCATGACGCCCTCCAGCTTTATCAGCGTAGTGAAAGCGGGCGTGCTGACGCCCGGCTGTCTGCCGGAGTTGAAATGGGGAGTCATGTCGGGGGAATCCATGCCGTTCAGACCGCTGAGCATATGGATGCAGGCCACGCCCAACGCGGACTGGTGGCATTTTTACGGTTCCACGGAGATGTTTTCCGTGGCTGTCGGAAAAGTGAGCAAGGATCATCAGGATGACGACCACCTGCCGGTGGGGAGACCCTTCCCTTTGACCCACATCTTGTTTTTGGATGAAAATGGCGATGAGGTGCCAAAGGGGCAGCCGGGGGAAATGCTTGTATCCAGCCCGTGGATTGCCCGGGGTTACTACCGGGACGCGCAGCGTACGCAGGCTTCCTGGGTGATTGATCCCCTGGAGCGGGGGTGGCATGAACGCTTCTACCGCTCCGGGGACCTCGGATACTTGCGCGAGGATGGCCAGCTCGTCGTCCTGGGACGGCGTGACACACAGATTAAACACATGGGTTATCGCATGGAGCTGGGCGAGGTGGAGGCTGCGCTTAGAAAAATACCCGGCTGGGTGGATGGCTGCGTGCTCTTTGATCAGGAAAAAGACCGCATCTGGTGCTTCTTTACCGGCGCGATCACGGAAAATGAGCTGCAGCAGGGATTAAGAACACAGCTTGCCCGCTATATGCTGCCGGATGTGTTCGTTCATCTGGAGGAGCTGCCCCACACAGCAAGCATGAAAGTGGACCGGGCAAGGCTTACCGCCATGATGAAGCGGAACGGATGAAAAAGTATTTCAGAATTGCTTTGCTGATCCTTCCGCTCCTGCTGCTGTCATCCGGCGCGCTTGGGGAGGGCGTCTGCTGGACCGGGCTTGAATGGAACGGCGATATACGCGGCGAAGTCGGTCAGCGCAATTGCGATATTGTCCAGATTGGCCGCGAGCCCGCGCGCGTCGGTTCCATCCCCTATGGAAGCGCGCAGCAGGCTGTGGAGGCGGCTGTTCACTATCACAGGGAGCTGTCGCCCTACTTTCTGCTGCTGAGCCAGACCGACTGGCGGTTTTCGTTTTATGAATCTCCCGACGCCTTTGACCGGAGCGCGGATGCGGATTTCTGGCGAACAGATTTTGACGCGTCCGCCTGGGATAGGATTTATGTGCCTTCCGTATGGCAGACGCAGGGCTATGATCATCCCATCTATACCAACACCACGCAGAAATTCGCCCGCAATTTCGGCAATGAGGGAATCGGCTATCCCCGCGATCTGCCCAAAGCGCCGACAGTGTATAACCCGGTCGGCTTGTACAGGCGCAGCTTATCCGTGCCGGCCGGCTGGGAGGGCCGGCGCGTGTATATCGATTTTGAAGGCGTGAACTCCGCGTTTTATCTGTGGATCAACGGCGTGCGGATCGGATATGCGGAGGACTCGTTCACCACGAGCGAATTTGACATCACTGAGGCCCTGCGCTTTGACGGGGAGAACACCATTGCGGTCAAAGTATTCCGCTGGTGTGACGGGTCCTGGCTGGAAGATCAGGATTATTTTGATCTCTCAGGCATCTTTCGCGATGTATATGTGTACGCCGCGCCCCAGGTGCGCGTGCGGGACTACAGCATTGTGACCGATTTTGATGACACGTTCACAGACAGCGTCCTGCTTCTTGCTGCGGACGTGACCAATCATACAGGCGAGGCTCAGCCGATTGAGATCAGCCTTGCATTGCTCAGCGCGGACGGCAGTCCCGTGGCGCTCGAAGGAACGACGCTGAGCGCGACCATACCTGCCGGGCAGGAGAAAACTCTTCATTTTTCGGTTGATGTTCCCTCGCCGCGCAAGTGGAGCGCGGAGGATCCCTATCTGTATACGCTGGTGCTGGAGGAAAGGACGCGGGCCGGCACGGTATTCGAGTCCGCGCAGGTGGGCTTTCGGAAAATCACCTATAAAACGACAGAATCCGGCTGGTATGAAGGCGCAACAGACGATCAGGACCTGATCCGCATCAACGGACAGCCCTTCTCCTTCCGCGGCGTCAACCGCCATGAAACCCATCCGGAATACGGATATGCGCTCACAAGGGAGGTGATGGAAGAAGACCTTCGCGTGATGCTGGAGAACAACTTCAACGCCGTCAGGACATCGCACTATCCCAACAGCCCGTACTGGTACTATCTGTGCGACAAATACGGTGTTTATGTGGTGGATGAGGCAAACCTGGAATGCCACTCCAACATGATTCATGAGAACGAGCGCATCACGCAGTACATGAGCGCGTCCGTCATTGACCGGGAATACAACATGGTTCGCCGCGACCGCAACCATCCGAGCGTTGTCATGTGGTCGCTTGGGAATGAGTGCAAAAACCCAGAGATATTGCGCACGATTCTGGTACAGCCTTACCCCGACCCGGAAGGCGTTGAACGTATCCTGCACGAGTACACATACGACCGACCCTGGCATTATGAGCAAGCCAGGGAGATGTATGAAACGGGCATTGATGTGTATTCCGGCATGTACTGCAGGGTCGGCGCGCTCACAGCGCACGGGAGGAGCGGCTCAGCGGCCCCGATGATAGAATGTGAATATGAGCATGCCATGGGAAATGCCCTTGGAAACTTAGATGAATACTGGCAGGCCTATGACGCCTACCGCAATTTGCAGGGCGGCTTCATCTGGGATTTCATAGACCAATCGATTTACGCTGTGGCCGGGGACGGCACGCGGTATTTTGGTTATGGCGGCGATTTCGGCGAACGGGTGCACGATGAGAATTTCTGCGCCTCCGGCTTGCTGCTTCCCGATCGAACGGTGCAGCCGGAAGTGTCGGAGGCGCGCTATCATCAGCAGCAGGTGAAGTTTGAGGCGATCGACGCGTCAAGGGGGCATATCCGCGTCAAAAACTTCTTTCTGTTCACAGACATCGCGGAGAAATATGATGTGTTCTGGTCGATCCTCCGGGACGGCGCTGTTGTTCAATCCGGCGCGCTGGATGGGTCGCTTGTCAGTGTCCCCTGTGTGGATCCGGCGAGCAATCAGCCGGGCGAGGCGGAGATCCTGATTCCTTTTGAAATGCCGATAGCGGACGGCGCGGAATACTTCCTTGATCTGTCAGTCCGGCTCAAACAGCCCGACGGCTTGCTGAACGCAGGGTTTGAGATCGCCTGGGAACAGTTTGAGATCACGCCCCCTGCTGTGCAGGTCAAAGCGGCTGAAGGGGCGGCTTCGCCCGTGGCATCATACCGTGACGGCAGCTGTATTGTGGTGGAAACCGACAGGCTCCGCCTCTCGTTCTCCGAACCCTTGGGACGGATTGTGCGCTGCCAGGGGCGTGATGCACATGGCGCGTGGCGCAGCCTGCTTGTGGAGAATGAAGGGCCGCAGGGGGATTTCTTCCGCGCCGGCACAGACAATGACCGCGCTTTTGGCGCCGGATTGAATGTGTATATCGGCATGTGGAAGGAAAAGGGCGGTTATGAGGTTCGCCGCTTTTCTGTGGATGATTCAAAGGACGGGATGCTCATCCTTGAGATTGAGGGAAACTACCCGGCGCTGAACGGCACGGAACTTCATACGCGCTATACTGTGTATGGCGAGGGCTTCGTAGCCGCTGATGTCACCATCGTTCCCAAATATAATGACAAGCTTGTGTATTTGCCCGTGGCAGGGATGTCCATGCGCCTGCCTGAAGGATTTGAACAACTTGTTTGGTTCGGCAACGGGCCGGAGGAAACCTATATTGACCGCTGGAAGGGTACGCGGGTTGGACGCTTTGAGCGCACTGTGACGGACAACTTCTTTCCTTATGTCCAGTCATCCGAGACGGGAAACCATGTCGGCACGCGGGCGCTGGCTTTGACGGATGGGCATGGTTTCGGCCTGCAGGTTGTGACAACGGGCGATCCTTTTGAATTCAGCGCGCTTCATTATACTGCTGAGGAGCTGGACCGGGCAGTGCATCCCCATGAATTGCGCGCGATTGAGGAAACGGTCTTGCGCATCAATGCGGTTCAAATCGGCCTGGGCGGCGATGATTCCTGGTCGCGCATCGGTCCCCACGAGCAGTATTTGCCTGATGAACCGGCGTATCATTACGGCTATATCCTGGCGCCCTTCCATGGGAACCTTGACCTGATGGAGCAGGCGAGGTCCCTGCAAAGACGAATATTGAGATAACAGCAAGCAAGGTGCCGATCAGCACGAGTTTGCGCCTTGCTGCCGGTTCATTCTTCCGGGATATATTGAGAGGGCTTTTTGCCGGTGTATTGCCTGAACACCTTTGCGAAATAGGAGGAATCATCATAGCCTACGCAGGCGGCCACGTCCCGAAGCAGCAGATTGGGCTTTTCCCGCATAAGCTGTACGGCGGCCTCCATCCGGCAGCGGGTCAGGTATGCGTTGAAGGTGGTGTCGCTGTGTTTGCGGAAGAGGCGGCTGAGGTAGGTTGGCGAGATGCCCAATTCGTCGCAAACACTCTGCATGCCCAAAGGCCGGGCATAGTTTTCATCAATGTACCGCCGGGCGTGATTGAACAATTCCTGTGTGGAGAGTTTCTTGTCACGGATGTTGCCGTTGTCAAAAAGCAGGGAATATAAGCCGGACATCAGTTCTCCATATGAATTTGCATACCGGATCAGCTCATTGTATTCAAGCAGGACTTTTTCAAGGCGTGTAAATATGGAAGGGTTCACGAGCGCGATTTGATGAATCAGCTGCCGGCCCAAATGCCACACCTGTCGTTGCGGCATCTGTTCCTTCTCCCAAGCGATGGCAAGGGAAATCAGATGGTCTTTTATGATTCTGAGATTGCCTGTCCTGACAAAATGCGTCAGCTGCGTCAGCTCGCTCATTGACAGGCGCGCCTGCTCGTGCGCCCTTGCGCTTTCCTTGATTTGGAGGATCTGATGCTTGCCGATAATGGTTTGATGATGCATCACCGTCAGCGCCCGCTCAATGAATACAGGCAGCGCTTTGATCTGCTGAGGATTGGGAGAATAGACCGCCGTCCAGGTATTCAGGCTTCCAGGCTGTGTGATATACACGCTGAGATTGGTTAAAAACTCCTCCAGGGGGCCTTCCGCAGCAACGAGGATGCGTTCATCGTCATCGCGCCCGCGAAGCACCTGAAAAAACTTGTGACCCGGGATCACCAGAGAGCTTGCGCCAAGCTTCATGCTGAGCATCATGTCCAGATTGCCCCAGCGGATATATGCGAAGCGGTATTTACTCTGACCATATAGTTTTTCGAGGTCCTCCTGGGAATAGGCGCTGCCACATGCAATCGCTGGCAGGAGCGTCGCGGAAATGCTGGCGGTCGCCGCATCCAGCCTTTCCTGAATGGAATTGAGCACAGCGGTCATTTTGCTGATGCTCACGGGCTTGAGCAAATAATCGTCCACACCGGCCTGGATCGCGCCCTGGGCATACTCAAACTCGCCATAGCCGCTGATGATGATGATATGGATGCCGGGCGCCAGCTGCCTGGCGCGCTGCGCAAGCTCAATGCCCGACATGCCGCGCATGCTGATATCTGTAATCAGCAAATCCACAGGGTGTTTGCTCAGAAACTCCAGTCCCTGTTCTCCGCTTGTTGCCGTTCCCTCCACCTTGAAGCTTGTGGCAAACTGATTGATAATGTTCCACACAAAACGCAGGGCTGGCATCTCATCATCGACAATCAGCACGCGATACATGTGGGTTCCTCCATGAACTGTGTGTTTGCTTTATTATATCATAAAAGCAAGGCAAAACAGCAAAGTACAGTTATTTTGGGTAAGCTGTGCCGGAATATCCTGTTGCCATTATTTGTATAAAAGCGCGTTCGAACTGAAGCGCGCGATCGTCATCATGAGCGGCTTATGTGCAGATTACAGCATTAGTCGTGAGATGAATGAAACAGTTGTCGGATAACGATGATTCCGAACCGGCCGGGAGGAAGACGCTCTCTCCGCTTGGTGTTCGCAAGGTCAGCGCGGTGCATGATTTTCCCGGTCATTGTGCCTGAATTTCCTGAAATTTCCTGTTTTCCCATGCTACAATCATACTGGAGTGGAATAAAAAGACAGATTGAACCTTCTGCTGACGAAAGGAGCACAACGCGCATGAGCAAACTGATGAGAATATTTGCCGGAGCAATGACGGCTTTGATGCTGGTGATCCCTGCGCTGGCTGAGGAAGCAGTCCGCCCCGGCATTACGGCCCGCAAAGCGCAGGGGATCGTGATCGATGGCAAGCTGGATGATTGGAATTTGGATTCTCCTGCCGTCGTAGCGGATGTAAGTCAAATCATTCGCGACGGGGTCGTCTGGAAAGGCGCGGAGGATTGCTCTGCGAATTTCTACCTTGCCTGGGATGAAGAAAACCTGTATATGGCCGCTGAAGTCACGGAGGATACGCCGCTGGGCGCGATTGAGATGCTGCCGATCGACGGGCAGGACAATTTGAAGCTGTACATCTCGACCGATCCGGGGGCTGATCCGGAGCGCGCGGAATATGCAACGAATGACTTCCTGGTATATTTCGTGATGATTGAGGGATATTGGGACACCGCGATTGACCGCTCCATGGTGCCCAAGGATGCGCGTCAGCGTTTTGTCAGCAAGGGCATGGATGGCGGCGAAAGCGTGCTGGATGGCTTTGCATGCGCCATAGAAATGACCATCGCCGGCTTTAACTGGGAAGCTGTGATTCCGTGGACCTGCTTTACCAACGACAGGATCAGTGTATATGTCCCCGCGGCGGGCGATACGCTCTCCTGTAACTTCGCCATCACCGATATCGATTATCCCTGCCCCGGCACGGAATACATTCCGCAAATGGCGTGGACCGGCAATTATAAGATCAATACCAACCCGAGCCTGTGGGGTTCAGTGACATTGGTTGAATAGTTCATTCAATGAACCTCCAAACGGGCAGACGATACAGCCTGCCCGTTTTTTCATGCAGTTGGGACAAGATCTTCCTGTTTCCGGTGACATATAAAGGATTTTACGGTTTTTGTGCCTGAATTTCCTGCGCGTCGATGCAGCATTGCGGCTTATGATGGAAGCATGGGGGAGAGGTTTGCTCTCCGACAAAGAGAAACAAAAGGAAAGGTGGATGGATGATGAGAAAACTATCTCTGCTTCTTGCTGTGGCCATGCTTTTGGGCAGCCTCAGCCTCTCCGCTTTTGCGGGGGAACCTGGCGGCGCAGCCAGATTCACGAGCTATGAGGAGGTCAATGCGGCCATTACCCTCATTCCCGCAAGGGATGCGCAGGCTGAACTGGGCTACCTGAATGGCGTGACGACCATTCTGGAAATCGACGGATTGAAGTTCAAGGACTTGAACGGCAACGGCAAGCTGGATGTGTATGAGGACTGGCGCAAGGACGCGGACGCCCGCGTGAACGATCTGTACAGCCAGCTGACGCTGGAGGAAAAAGCCGGCCTGTTCTACCATGTGAACACCTGCGGCAATCCCCAGGGCGTGGATTTTAATGACAGCCGTTACATGTTCTCCACGGAGAGCACCGTGCCCGCAGAGGAGGGCGCAAGGTTCGAATCCAGGTCCATGTGGTATTACATCAACGCACTGAAGATCACCACCCATTTGGACAACACCAACGGCACGCCCGCCCAGCAAATCGTCTTTCACAATGCCATGCAGGCTTTGGGCGAAGATACCCGGCTGGGAATGCCGATTGTCATCTCAAACGACCGCCAGTACAACGCCTGGGGCGGCATGATCGATACCGCACACGACGCTTTTGGCGCAGCGAACAATCTTGAGCTTTCCACCAAGCTGTGGACGCAATATTCTCTTGAAAGCCGTGCGGTGGGCATCCACATGGTGCTGCATCCCTATGGCCAGGAGCTTGGCAGCTGGAACGGTGAGGATCCGGAATACGCGGGCGCCATGACCAAAGCCGAGGTTGAAGCTATCCAGGTAGAAGGCGGCACGCAGGCGTGCATGAAACACTTTATTGCGCGCGGGGGCGATTCCTCCTTCCAGAATGCGCGCAGCGACGCCCAGACTGTGGACAACTGGATGAAAGCGTGGGAGATTGCGCTGCAGGCCAACCCCAAATGGGTCATGACCAATGGGTACGGCACCGGCCTTACCAATACCGTGCACGTTGACTATGACAAGGAAACCATGGATTATCTGCGCAAGACCCTTGGGTTTAAAGGGATCATCGTCTCTGACTGGGGTGATCAGGGGGATCACAACTCCGGCGGCACCACGGTGGACGGTGTTGAGCTTTTGACCCTGTCGATTCCTGAGCGCTATGCGTTCACCATCAATCTCGGCCTTGACCAGATCGGCGCGTTTGCGGCGGATTATGACAGCGACGGGCACGGCGGCCAGGCGAACCGCGGCGCCATCGAAGCCGCGCTGTCGGAAGGCCTGATCACAGAGGAGCGCGCCTATGAGACCTGCTATCGCGTGCTGAGGGACAAGTTCGAGCTGGGCTTGTTTGAGAATCCCTATTCCGATGTGGAATATGCCTTGTCGCTCACCGCTTCCGCCGAATATATCGCGCAGCCCTGGGACGTGGTGGACAGCGAGACGCTGGCTGCCGCGCGCAATCCCGAAGTGGTAGCGCTTGAGCGGCAGCTGCAGGCCGAATCCGCCATCCTGATCAAAAACGAGAACGACCTCCTGCCTCTTGAAAGGGGCGTCAAGGTGTACATCAATTCCACCGCCTCCGCGATTACGCTGGAAGGCTACAAAAAGGTGCTCCCGGATTATGCCGTGCTGGTGGATGAGATTGCAGACGCTGACGTTGTCATTGCGGACTGCACACAGATCAACGATGCGGCCGAGCAGATCATAGATGATGCGAAAGACGCCGGAAAGAAGCTGGTGATTGTTGCGAATACGGCAGATCCCACCACCTATTTGGTCGAAAACGCAGATGCGCTGCTGGCCTTGACCTTCTCCCGCTCTGCGGATCACGGCACCGGCGCCGGAGGCTTTATTACCACCACGGAGCCCATTGTTTTTGCGCAGCTGCTCTTTGGCGAGGCCGAGCCTTCCGGCATGGTTGTCAAGGAGCTTCCGCGTGATTCCGCCGCAAATTCAGCGCAGTGGAAGGATCTTGCCGGCGACCAGGGGGCGCATCCCTGGGTGCGCATGATGCTGCTGGCGATGATGAAGACCAGTGAGAACAACACGGTTCCCAACAACTGGGGCGATCCCCTGATCCAGTATCGCTACGGTATGAGGTATGGCGCGAAACCTGAATTTGTGTACGATACCCTGGTGCTTCCGCGCGCCATACATGAGGTGGTTACCGAGTCCGGCGGTTCCACCAGAACCAGCTATGAGTCCGTCATTGAAACCAAAGCCGGAGAACCCTTCACCGCGTATGTGCTGCTGTGGAACAACGGAGATGACGGCATCACCACCGTGCAGGCCAAGTGCGATGACGTTGTGATTGCGGAGAAAATCATGGCCGTCAACGGCGGCGACTGGCGTGTGGTGGAGATGACGCTGACGATTGACCAGCCCGGCGAACATCTTGTCACCGTGGGCGATTTGACAAAGACGATCAGCATTGTTGAATAATTAATCAATTCTGCCCGGCTAACTGCGACAGACAAAATTGTGCATAATTTGGTTATAATATTTTAAGAAAGAGAGGTATCAGAAGACCATGAAAAGAATATTCGTACTTTTGGCAATCATCATGATCGTTTGTACTGCAGGGCTTTCAACATTTGCTGAAGAGCTGAAGATCAAACAGAATGCTTCGGGTTTTTACTACATTGGACCAAGCGAAACTCAGGTGATGCTTAGCAGCAAAGCTGATGATTTTGTAAACATCAATGGCCTATATTTTAAGGATCTGAACAAGAATGGCAGGCTGGACGTTTATGAAGACTGGCGAGCTGATATTGATGACCGGATAAAGGACCTGTACGGTCAAATGACCCTTGAGGAACGTTCTCGACTGCTTTATCACGTGTGCACTTGTGGCAACAATGCCGGTGTGGAATTTAATGAAAAGACACTGTATGAGCAGAACTGTCCGTTTGATGTCGACACTGCGAGAACGAACTATTCTATGTGGTACTATATCAATGTATATGGGATTACACATTATCTTGACAACTCAAATGGGACGCCAGCACAACAAGTAGCGGTTCATAATGCGATTCAGGGAATTGGGGAAGAAACGCGTCTGGGAATCCCGATTACCTTCAGCAGCGATCGCCAGTACAATGCATGGGGCGGTTACATTGATGTGCCCAAGGACGCTTCGGGGACTGCGAACGCCCCGGAATTGTCAGCGCAGCTATGGGAAACATACTCCAGGGAAACTGCTGCAGTTGGATATCATGTAATTCTTCAGCCGTATGGCGTGGAAATTGGTTCTTTCAACGGCGAGAATCCGGAATATATTGCCAAAATGACCAAAATCGAGGTTGAGGCAATCCAAAAAGGCGGAACATTGGCTTGTACGAAACACTTTATTGCGCGCGGTGGAGACATGTCATTTACCAATGCGCGTTCCGTTGCACAAAATTACAAGAATTACATGGTTGGCTGGAAAGCAGCAATTGAGGCTGATACAAAGTGGATCATGACAAATGGCTACGCGCAGGGATTAAGCAACACCGTCAATGTGGACTATGATCCGGAAACAATGAATTATTTGCGCAACGAACTGGGGTTTGATGGTGTTGTCCTTACTGATTGGGGTGCGATGGGCAACGCAAAGAGCAACATCTGGGACAACATGGGGAGCAGTGACGGCATTACGTCTGATGGTACGGACTTGAACAATCTTACGATGGCTGAGCGCTATGCGTGGGTTATTAACAACGGCGTTGATCAAATGGGAGCGCCGGCTGCCGGCCCCGAAGATGAGGCTTTCCAGGCAGCGATGGGGCCTGGTTTGCTGAGTCTGGATGCAATTCCTGCCGCTGTTGAGAAAGGGCTGATTTCGGCGGAGCGTTTGGAAGAGGCTTGCAGCCGCATTTTACGCAGCAAGTTTGAGTTGGGATTGTTTGAGAATCCTTATTCTGATGCAGACGCCGCACTGGCGCTCTCGGCAAGCCCTGAGTATATTGCAAATCCTTGGGAAATCACCAGCAATGAGTTGTTGGTTGCTGCACGCACAGCTGAAACAGTGGAATTAGAGCGACAACTGCAGGCCAAATCGGCTGTACTCATTAAAAATGACAATGACATTCTTCCCCTCGCGGAAGGCCTGAAAATCTATCTGGCAGCAACTTCAAGCGAGATGGCTGAAAAATATGCTCAATGTGTGGGTGAGAAAGCAACAATTGTAGCGACAATCGAAGAAGCAGATGTCGTGGTAGCTAATCTAAGCCGGATTGATGACTTTGCTGAAATGACAATTGAGGATACAAAAAAGGCAGGGAAAGTATTAGTAGTAACAGCAGACTGTATTGATCCGAACACCTACCTTACAGAGAAGGCTGATGCGTTGATCTTTCTGAATTTCACGCGCAGAGCGGATCATGGCACAGCCATGGCAGGCTTCATTACATCAACCGAAGCTCCGGTGTATGCGGACTTGCTTTTTGGTGTACGACAGCCGGAAGGCATGATCGTCAAGGAAATTTCGCGCGACGAAATAATGGAAGTTGACCAATGGTATGATCTGGCAAATGATATGGGTGTGTCTGACGATGTACGCCTTATTCTTCAGGCTACGATGATGGAAAACCCGGATGCCAGTATTCCAAGCAACTATGGCGATCCACTGCTTGGTTATGGGTATGGCATGCGTTATGGTGAAAAAGCAGATTTTGAATACACAATACTGATGTTGCCAACTGTTATCACAGAAGTAGAGGTGCAGGACATGTGGAGAGGCCCCCGCATGGTGAAAAAATCAATACAAGCGGTTGCACATGCTGGTGAGCCTTACACGGTAAAATTTTTGCTATGGAACCATGGCGGTGATGACATAGTAGTGGTGAAAGCCTATGCCAATGGCCAA
Source organism: Bacillota bacterium (assembly GCA_029548395.1). Lineage (GTDB taxonomy): Bacteria > Bacillota > Clostridia > Christensenellales > Aristaeellaceae > UBA6115. Next base: position 13,601 of record JAKPNM010000039.1, on the reverse strand, counting down.
TTGGCAGCAGAGAAGCAAATGGCAGTCAAAGGAGATAGCTGGCGAATCTGCACCATGGATATTGTGTTCAAGTCAGCCGGCAATTATGAACTTGTAATTGATGCTTTGAGAGCAAATGTCACCGTAGAATAATTGAAATACAGTCAAACACAGGCCCTGTCATCTCCGGCAGGGCCTGTGTGTATGATTTTTCGATGGTTTGTACTGTATTTTCCCGCCCGCGGGGATGATTGACCAAAAGATGGTATTGTTCGTACCTGTTTTTCGGAGCCTTGAAACCCAGGCGCCTATTATAATAAAAGAGACGAGCTGGCGGATATCCGTTGGGAAGGAGGATAAACAAGCCGTGTCGCCAGTACGGAAGATTGCTTAAAAATGAAAGGAGAATATGGAATGAAGAAACTCTCACTATTCCTGGCGCTGTTGATGATGTTCAGCTGCATCGGCGGAGTTTTCGCGGAAGGCCCGCCTTCTGAAGAAACAGAAGAAAGCACGACTTCTGCGGCGGATGACCTGCAAATTCGTTTTCAGGAAGCTGACCCTGAAGCCACAGCGGCTGAAAAGGCTTTCCTGGAGCAGGATTGCGGGTACGCCGTCATTGAGGCGGACGAGGCTAGCGGACAGGTGAAGCTGTCCTATATTGACGGCGTTACCCCCATCCTGGAAGTTAACGGCCTCAAGTTCAAGGACATGAACAAAAACGGCGAGCTGGATGTCTATGAAGACTGGCGCCTTGAGACCGATGCCCGCGTCGCTGATTTGATCAGCCAGATGACGCCGCAGGAGGAAGTCGGCCTTCTGTTCTGCGTCAACACCCAACTGGTCGATGCGCGGAAAATGGTGCGCGAGTATTATCTGACCTGCCAGCTGTTCAACCTGAACGGCACGCCCATCACCATCACCAACACCTTGAACAACTTGCAGGCAAGCGCTGAAGCGGAGCGCCTGGGCGTGCCGATGGTGTTCACTTCTGACCGTGAGTACAATTCCTTTGGCGGCTACATTGACAAGGCCCATAACGCTTTTGGCAACGCCTATGATCCCGAGCTTGCCTATGCGCTGGCCTCCTTTTACGGCAAAGCCATGGCTGCCATCGGCATTCATGTGACCTTTGAGCCCTATGCCAACGAGATCGGCGCGCAGTATGGCGAGAACCCCGAGCTGATCGGCGCAATCATCTTTAAAGAGATCCGTGGCCTGCAGGAGAACGGCCTGTCTTCCTGCACGAAGCACTGGATCGGCCGCGGCGGCGATTCCTCCTTCGGCAAGGCCCGCTCCGTTGCCCAGAACTTTAAAAACTGGCTGGTCGGCTGGAAGGCAGCCCTTGATGCAGGCGCAGAGTGGGTCATGACCAACTGCGGCGGCACCGGCCTTGACAATACCGTCGATGTCAAATGGGACAAGACGACCATGGGCTACCTGCGGAATGTCTTAGGCTTTGACGGGGTGGTTGTCACGGACTGGTGGAGCATGGGCGGCGGCCCCCAGAACCCCGGCCGCATGAATGGTATCACTGCCGAGGGCGTGGACCTGGGCGCACAGACCCTGGCCTGGCTCTACAACGAAGCGCTTTTGAACGGCACCGACATGTTCGGATCCGGGCGCATCACCTATGATTACTCTGAATGGGAAAAATCCCCCTCTGCCAACTATCCCGGCGCGATCATCGACGGCCTGGCCAGCGGGGAAATCGACAAGGCGAACGTGGACAAGGCGGCGACCCGCATCCTGAGGTTCAAGTTCAACAAGGGCCTGTTTGAGAATCCCTATCGCGATGTGGCTGCTGCTGTGGAACTGACCGCCAGCGCCGAATGGGCTGCAAACCCGACCCCCATCACCACCAATGAAGAGCTGCGCGCTGCGCGCAATCCCTATGAGGTGGAGCTGACCGAGCGCCTGCAGGCCAAGTCCGCTGTCCTGGTGAAGAATGACAACGACCTGCTGCCCCTGGCGGCGGACGCGAAGGTGTACATTGTATCCTCCAACTCCTCTGCTGATGCGGGCTACAAGAAGTACATCGCTGAAAAGGGCGCTGTCCTTGTAGAAACCATGGGTGAAGCGGATGTGGTTGTTGGCGATTTCTCTTCCATCAATGACGCTGCTGAATTGTTCATTGATGATGCGCATGACGCCGGCAAGCCCATCGTGCTCACGCTCAACAACACGAAGCCCACCCAATACACCATTGAGAGCGCGGATGCATTGCTGTACCTGAGCTACAATCAGAGCGCCGATCACGGTTCCACCGAAGCCGGTTTTGTGACCACCACTTCGCCCTGGGTCTATGTTGACCTGCTCTACGGCGTCGTCGAGCCTGGCGGCATCATCACCAAGGAAATCGCCCGCAGTGAGTTTGAGGATGCTGCGCAGTGGAAGGATCTTGCCGGCGATCAGGGCGCCTCGCCCTATGTCCGCCTGATGGTACAGGCCACCATGGAGGATAATGAGAACTCCGCTTCCCCCAGCAACTGGGGCGATCCGCTGGTGACCTATCAATATGGCATGAGCTACGGCGCACAGCCTGATTTCAAGTATAGCTGCCTGATTCTGCCCATCTCTCAGGAACGCATTGAGGAGGAAGGAAGCTCCCCCGGCAGCATTAATGTTTCCATTGTCAACACGCAGACTGCCAAGGCTGGCGAGCCCTTCATGATCTATGCCCTGCTGCGCAACAATGGCGCGGACGGCATCACCACTGCCCAGGCGAAGGCCAATGGCGCGGTGGTTGCCGAGAAGATCATGACCGTTGAAGGCGGAAGCTGGCGCGTGCTTCAGATGGAACTGACGCTGGAAGCCGGCGAATACACCATTGAGGTCGGCGGCTTGACGGATACGATCGTTATCGAATAATACTGAAAGGCCCTTCTGCCCGGCAAGAAGCTTGATGCTCCTTGCCGGGATTTTTACTGACCATTGATAATGCGAGTGACCGTTCATTCCTGTTTTTACTGTATTCATTTGCTCATGATTATGATATAGTTTTCATGTATTGGTGCAGTAAAAAATGCAGGAGCCATCCTGTAATAGAGGAGGACATATGGCAACAAAGAAAATAGCTTTTATCGGTGTGGGCAGCATCAGCGGCATTTATCTGGACAACATCACCAGGGTTTTCAAAGGGCTTAAGATCGCCGGCGTCTGCGATCTGATCCCCGAGCGCGCGATCAACGCCAGGGAGAAATACAATCTGCCGCGCGTGTATGAGGACATGTACGAAGCCTTCCGCGACCCTGAGGTGGACATCATCCTCAACCTGACCCGCCCTTACCAGCACTATGAGGTGACCCGCCTGGCGCTGGAGCACGGCAAGCATGTGTATACCGAGAAGCCCCTGGGCATCACCTTGGAGGAGGGCGACGCCCTGGTCAAACTGGCCAAAGAAAAGAACCTGCAAATCGGCGGCGCGCCGGACACCTTCCTGGGCGCCGGGCTGCAGTCCTGTCGCAAATACATCGATGCGGGCATGATCGGCGATGTGGTGGGCGCAGCCGCCTTCATGATTTGCCGCGGACATGAAACCTGGCATCCCGATCCCGACTTCTACTACCAGAAAGGCGGCGGGCCCATGCTGGACATGGGGCCTTATTACATGACCGCGCTGACCAGCCTGCTGGGCCGGGTGGACCGTCTGGTGGCCGCGGGCAAGCGCACCTTTGACAAGCGCATGATCACCAGCCAGCCGCACGCGGGCACGGTGATGGATGTCAATGTGGACACCTACGCCACCGGCATCCTGCAGTTCGCCTCCGGCGCCATCGGCACGCTGTTCACCACCTTTGACGTGTACTACGACACCCAGGCGCGCTTTGAAATCTACGGCACCGAGGGCACGCTGATCCTGCCCGACCCCAATTTCTTCGGCGGCCCTATCCGCATCTTCCGCCCGGAGACCGGGAAGTATGACGAGCTGCCGCTGCTGTTTGACTACGCGGAAAACTCCCGGGCCCTGGGCCTGGCGGACATGGCCAGGGCGCTTGAGACCGGGCGCGAGGCGCGGGCGAACATGCAGCAGATCCACCATGTCATCGACATCCTTACCGCCTTTGAGCGCAGCGCCAGATCCGGCGGTTGGGTAGATATGAAGACGCCTTATGAGCGCCCCGCGCCGATGGTGAAGGCCAGGCTGAGGGGCATCCTGGACTGATGCCGATATAGGCCTGCGACCCCAGGCATAAGAACAACAGGGCTGCGGTACGATGGCTGCAGCCCTGTTTCGTGTAATCAGATGACCCCTTGACTAAATGCTGATCCAGGTCAGCGGCTCACCCGCTGCCTTGATGCCCGCGCCGCGGATCGCCATGACGCGCAGGGTTTCCTCGGTGGAAACGGGCGGCTTCCGGTCGCGGAAGAAGGCGACCAGTTTGGCGATAAAGCGCCGGAAGTAATCGGACTGCACGCGGATCTCGCGCGCGCCTTCGGGCAGGAACAACCTCATGCCGAAATCGCCGCCGGCTTCGCAGCAGGCGAGCGTCGCGCAGCGCCCGGACGCGAATTCGACCACCAGCGTCGTCAGCCCCCTGCCGGGCAGGCACATCACGCGGCGCGCGCCCTCGCCCATGAGCATGACGATGGGCTCGATCTGGTGGATGGCGTAGATCTCAAACTGCCCGGGGCCCCATGAGAACAGCCCCGTGGCGCCCGAAGCGTCGATATCCCGGTATTCCTCAGCGTAGCGCAGGGCGCTGGTGGTGTAAAACGGCGTGTTCTCGGCGTTCGCGATGATGCGCTTCGCGGTTTCCAGATCGGGCGCGAAGGTCTTGTCCACATAGACCGGTTTGCCGCAGCGCAGCGGCAGCGCGCAGAGCGTTTCATGCATCTGCGGGTCGTCGGGCGAGAGCACGATCAGCCCGTCGCATTTGGCGATGATCTCTTCAATGCTATGGCACCGCGTCACGCCGAATTTCTCGCACCACGCCGCGGTCGAAAGCCCGCCCCTGGGGCTATTGATCAAAGCGTAGGCGTGCGTGACCCGCATGTCGCCGCCGGACGCCTCGGCGATCCACGCGGGATAGTTGTTGGCGTGCCACTCGTCCAGATAATAGTCGATAAACCCAAGCTTCATCATGATCTTATCCCTCCAGTACATTTTCATCGCGGACCGCCTGCATCATCCGCGCGATGTTTCCGCAGCCAGCGGCGGCGACCTTGAGCATTGCTTCGTTTCCCCGTTCTTTCTCTCTATTTCTGTTCTATACACTCGCGCGTCTGACAGCCTCCCCTATTATACCAGATTTTTTTGGGGAAATAGCAAAGTCCCGGGTCGGGATGCAGATTTGAGCTGTTGTTTTATTGTGACAAGGGGCAGCCGCGGCACATCCCAGGCCCATTTTCGAGGAAAACGGAGCAAAGGCCGCCAAAGCCGCACGCCCGGACAAGGCGGGGCCACCGCCCAGTGTAAAACCTGCGCAAAATGTCAAAAACGGCTAAATGCCGACCGTTTTCGCTTGACCCTGCTGCGAGGGCCGGGTATACTTTCAGCAGTATCAGCGGCCGGCAGGCCGCAATAAAATACGATACTTAAGGAGAAGGAATCAGGGCGCGGCGCCGGCCGGGCCCCACTCCCGGTACTGCTTGGGGGTCATGCCCTGATATTGTTTGAAGACCTTGGTAAAGGCGCTTTGCGAAGAGAACTGGAAATACCCCGCGATCTGCGCGATGGGGTAGGCGCTGTAGCGCAAAAAGCGGCAGGCTTCCTGCACCCTGCGGCGCTGGATGTAGCGGCTGATGCCTTCGCCCGTTTCCTGTTTGAAGCGGGCGCTTAAATAATCCGGATGCACATAGACCTGACGGGCGATGTCGCCCACGCGCAGCTTGTCCGAGAGATGGTCGTCGATGTAGCGCATCGCCCCGCGCACGATGCTGGATACCTGGCTCTCGCGCAGCGCGGCCACCTGGGCGCTGAAGCTGATGACCATGTCTTCTTCCAGGGCGTTCAGGGCCTTGGCGTCATGCCGGTCCTCAATGGCGCGGATGAACTCATCCGCCAGCGTGAAGGCCGCGTCCGCCGTGACGCCGCCCGAGATGGCCGCGCGGCTGCACAGGGCGCAGCTGCCGATCAGCGAGTTTTTAAGCGACCGCAGGGGGTCGTCCGCCACGCGGGCGCGCTCCAGGCGGTTGATCTCGTCCAGGGCGCGTTTCGCGCGGACGCTGTCGCCCAGCATGATGGCACCGGCCAGCTCCTGCTCCAGAAAAAACGGCGGGTGGATGAAAGTGTGGGACATGTTTTCCCGCAGCTTGGGGTCTTCGGCCGGGCGTCCGGCAGGCCCGGCCTCCTCCGGCGCCAGCAGCTGCGCCATTGCCTGGGCTGCAGCCTGACTTTGTTCGTCATTGAGCGTCGGGGCTGGACAAGGCGGGGTTGCGCCATCCTCCGCCCGGGCATAGGGCCCCAGCGCGATGACGGCGCCGGCCGCCGTGCGCAGGGCCAGGAAGTGCCGGCTGTGTCCATCCGTCAGCTGCTCGGCGCGGCCGGCCGTCAGCCGGCTGAACTGGTCCGCCACTTGGGCGCAGGCTGGTGGCGCGCCCTCCCCCTCAGGCAGGGCCAGGCTGCAGGCCTCACCCCGCCACAGCGCCGCGGGCAGGCGCAGGGCGTGGTGCATCAGCCGCAGGGCCGATTCCAGGCGATCCTCTGTCATTTCATCACCCCTGTACAAAATAATAACAAGAATATCAGAAAAATGATATATATTAGGCGTCATCTTGGGCTATAATAACAGTAACATCCATGCGCGGGTTATTCTCTCAGCCGCGTGGGTATATTACAAACAGCGGCATTGCCGCCAACGCGTGCCTTGGCGCTTAGGCGCTTAAGCATAAACCAACATATCACAAGGAGGCAACAACATGCGCAAACTCTTATCCCTGGCCTTGGTGGCGGTGCTCGCCCTGAGCGTGCTGGCCCTGCCGGCATCCGCCAATGAGAAGGTCAACTTCTCCGTCTTCCAGCTGAAGGTTGAGATCGATCCGATGATCCAGGCCTTTGGCAAGCTGTACAACGAAAAGCACCCTGACGTCAACGTGACGGTCGAGACCCTGGGCGGCGGCGCGGATTACGGCGGCGCGCTCAAGGCCAAGCTGACGGCCGACCAGATGCCCACCATCTTCATGATTGAAGGCCAGGGCGGCTATGACCTTTGGAAGGACTTCATCGCCGATATGTCCGACGCCGACTGGGTGAAGGATACCGACCTGGCGTTCTATGATCCCGACGGCAAGGCTGTGGGCTTCCCCATCGCCATGGAAGGATTTGGCCTGGGCTACAATGCTGAGATCCTGGAAAAGGCCGGTGTGGATCCCGCCACGCTGACCACCTTCTCCGCCACCAAGGCGGCGATTGAGAAGATCGCCGGCATGAAGGAAGAGCTGGGCCTGGATGCCGTGGTTTCCGTCGGCACCTCCGTGGCCGGCGGCCTGTGGTGGGTCACCAGCCAGCATGTGTTCAACGCTTTCTATGCCGGCTACCAGGAATATAACGACTCGTCCGTATATGACGCCCTGCGCCGCGGCGAAGTGGACCAGGAGCGCCTGACCGCGTTTGCCAACTACCTGAAGCTCCTGTATGACAATGCCGACCCCAACGTGCTGGAAAACGGCAACTATGACGCCCAGGTGGCTGCCTTTGCCTCCGGCAAGGCCGCGTTCATCACGCAGGGCAACTGGATTGACCCCAACCTGGCCCAGCTGGAAGCCACCTTCCCCATGGGCTACATCTCCCACAACTTCCTGGAGGAAGAATCCACGGGCCTGTACATGGCCGCTCCCTCCTGGTTTGTTGTGAACAAGCAGGCAAGCCCTGAGCAGCAGAAGGCAGCCATCGATTTCCTCAACTATATGGCCCTTTCCGAGGATGGCGCCAACTACATGGTGGCTGAGGCCGGCATGGTGCCCGCCTTCAAGTCCGTCAAGCTGCAGCCGGAAGGCCCCTTCTCCAAGGCATTGGTGGAAGCCAGCGCCCGCGGCGGCAACTTCAACTGGTACTTCGGCCAGAACCCGGATGGCTTCAACCAGGGCACCCTGGGCCCCATCTTTGAGCTGCTGGCCACCGGCACCGTGGAAGACTTCGTAGCGGACGTCACCGCTGCCTTCCAGGAGATCGCCAACAAATAAGCAAGCCTTCATGGGAGAACCGCGTGAGCGGTTCTCCTTCTTTTTTCATCCATGATGTTCTGCTGTCAGCAAAAGGAGGGCCATCTATGAAAAGACGGGGATGGATCGATGCCCTGTTTATCTTTCCCTGCGCGTTCGCGTTTATCATGGTCATCATTGTGCCGTTTGGCCTGGGCATCTATTATGCCATGACTGACTGGAACGGTGTGAACCCCATCGTCAACTGGGTGGGCCTGTCCAACTTCCAGGGCATGTTCTCGGAACCGCAGTTTATCTATTCCTTTTTGATCACGCTGATGTATACCGCCATCAACGTGGTATTTGTCAACATCGTAGGTTTTGGCCTGGCGCTGCTGGTCACCGGCAAGCTGCGTCTGCGCAACATCTATCGGGCAGGGTTTTTTGTGCCCAACCTGATCGGCGGCATCGTGCTGGGTTATATCTGGCAGTTCATATTCAACAACGTGCAGGTGGACATGGGCAACGCGCTGGGCATCGCCTTTTTGCAGAAATCGCTGATTTCCCGGCCGGATACCGTCATCTGGGCGATGTCAGTGGTGAACACCTGGCAGTATGCCGGCTACATCATGATGATCTATGTAGCGTCTATCCAGTCCATCCCGGGCAGCGTGATGGAGGCTGCCAGCGTGGACGGGGCCAATTTTTTCCAGCGTGTGCGCCGCATCCTGATCCCTATGATGGCCAGCGCCTTCACCATCACGCTGTTCCTGACACTGACCAACTCCTTCAAGCAGTTTGACCTCAACTTCACCCTCACCAACGGCGGCCCGGCCATGCGCTTCATGGCCAAGCCCATCCGCTCCAGCCAGCTGCTGGCGATGGACATTTACCGCACCGCCAACCAGCAGAACCTCATGGCCCAGGCCCAGGCCAAGGCCGTGATCTTCTTCATTGTCCTGGTCATCTTCTCCCTGACCCAGGTGTACCTGAACAAGCGAAAGGAGCTGGAAGCATGAGTCAACTTGAACCTGTTGCCGGCAACAAGCGCCGCTTCCGGGATGAGGGGCGCAGCCCCGGGCTGATCATCGCGGAGGTCGGCACCATGCTGCTGTTCCTTTTGTTTATGGTGCCCTTCCTGCTGGTGCTGCTCAACTCGGCCAAGACGGCCAAAGAGATTATCTTCAGCCCGGTCTCCTGGCCGCAGAACTGGGGCCAGCTGGGGGAAAACATCACCGCCATCTTCAACAACCCGTCCACCGACTATCTGGGCGCTTTCGTTGACTCGGTCATCATCACGGTGGCAAGCCTGGCGGTCATCGCGCTGTTTTCCGCCATGTGCGCCTGGGCGCTGGTGCGCAACCGCAAGGGCTGGTCCACGGCGATCTTCATGGCCTTTGTGTCGGCCATGGTCATCCCTTTCCAGGTGGTCATGTTCCCACTGGTCAAGTGGTTCAAGATCATGGGCGACGCCATCGGCTTTCCCCTGCTGGGCACCTATCACGGCATCGTGTTCGCTTACCTGGGCTTCGGCTGCTCCATGTCCATCTTTATCCTGCACGGTTTCATCAAGTCCATCCCCATGGAGCTGGAGGAGGCGGCCACCATCGACGGCTGCAGCCAGGTGCGCACCTTTTTTGAGATCGTGATCCCGCTGCTGCAGCCCACCTTCATTACCGTGCTGATCCTCAACGGCATCTGGATCTGGAACGACTACCTGCTGCCGCTGCTCATCCTGGGCTCGGCCGGCGAGGTGCAGACCATCCCGCTGGCGGTGACCGCCTTCGCGGGCAGCTACCTCAAGCAATGGGACCTTATTTTGACCAGCGCGCTGCTGGCGATGATTCCCATCATCGTGCTGTTCCTGTTTGCCCAGCGCTACATCATCAAGGGCATGGTGGAGGGCGCCATCAAGTAGAGCCGGCGGAAACGGCTATTGAACTGCGGCGGCGCAGTTTGACCATATTATTCTTGACAAAGGCTGCGGCCCGCAGCCCGGCGGTCGCTTTGACCTCTTGCACAGAAGAAAGGACGCAGCATGCGCATTGAACGCACCCAATGGGACCCTGCACAGAACGCCCTGGAGGAGAGCCTGTTTCACACCGCCAACGGATACCTGGGCGTGCGCGCCTGTCCGGAGGAAGGGGCGCCCGCGGGCGTACCCAGCATCCGCGGGACCTACATCAACGCCTTTTACGATGTGAAACCGATCCGCTATGGCGAGAAGCTGTACGGCTTTCCCGAGACCCAGCAGGGCATTGTCAACCTGACCGATGTGCAAAACCTGCGCCTTTTCCTGGAGGACGAGGTTTACGAACCCCTCAGGGCCGGCGAGGTGCTGGCCTGCCGCCGCACGCTGGACATGGAGCGCGGCCTGGTGACGCGCTTCATCCGCTGGCGCTCGCCGAAGGGTCGCGAGGTGGAGGTGACCGTGCAGCGCATGGCCTCGCTGGCGCAGCGCGAGCTGTTCATCATGCGGTACACGGTCAAGTCGCTCAACTTCTCGAGCCGGGCGCGCCTCATCAGCCGGGAGGAAGGCGCGGTGACCAACTTCGCCGACCCGAACGACCCCCGCGTGGCCGGCGAAGCGCTGCAGCACCTGCGGGTGGAGGAGGTGCGCCCGATGGAGAGCGGCGGCCTGATCCGCTCGCGCACGCTGGCCTCCGGCCTGGAGCTGGCGGTGGCGGTGGGCTATGCGCTGCCGGCCGGTTTCGCTTTGTCTGTGGAGGCCCGGCCCGCCGCGCTGGAGGCCCGGATGGAGGGCAGCCTGGAACAGGGGCAATCGCTCACCATGACCAAATACGCGGTGTTCGCGGACAGCCGCCGCCATCCGGACCCGGCGCAGGCGGCGCCTGTCATCCTGGCGCAGGCCAGGGCGCTTCCCGTGACACACTATGAAACCCGGCAGCGGGAGCTGCTGGAGGCATTCTGGCTGCGCAGCCGCGTGACCGTGCGGGGGGATGAGGCCCTGCAACGCAGCCTGGATTTCAGCCTCTACAGCCTGTATTGCTCCGCGGGTCGCGACGCCGTCAGCAGCCTAGCCGCCAAGGGGCTGTCCGGCGAGGGCTATGAGGGTCACTACTTCTGGGATACGGAGATCTATGTGTTTCCCTTCTTTTTGATGACTGACCCGGCGCTGGCCCGCGGCCTGCTGGATTATCGCCACACCATTCTGCCTGCCGCGCGGGAGCACGCCCGGATCATGGGCCATGACCGCGGCGCGCTGTATCCCTGGCGCACCATCGCGGGCTCGGAGTGTTCTGGCTATTTCCCCTCGGGCTCGGCGCAGTATCACCTCAGCGGCGATATCGCCCACGCCTTTCTTCAGTATTACTACGCCACGGATGACCTGGCCTACATGGCTGAGCGGGGCGGCGAGGTCCTGGTGGAGACGGCGCGCCTCTTCCTGGACGCCGGGCACTGGCACGAGGGCAGCTTCCGCATCGGCGCGGTGACCGGGCCGGACGAGTACAGCTGCGTGGTGGACAACAATTTCTACACCAACGCCGGCGCGCAGGAAACCATGCGCGGCGCCGCGATGATCACCCGCAGGCTGATGGAGGCCGGCCTGGCCGGCAGGCTGCTGGCCGCCACCGGCGTGACGCGGGAGGAACTGTCGGCCTTCCTTCGCGCGGCGGACGCGATGTACCTGCCCTACGACGAGACCCTGGGCATCCATGCCCAGGATGACGGCTTCCTCAAGCTGGCCACGCTGGACCTGTCGGCGATCCCCCAGGAGAAATTCCCCCTGCTGCTGCACTATCATCCCTTGTGGCTGTACCGCCACCAGGTGTGCAAGCAGGCCGATACCGTGCTCGCCCACTTTCTCTATGAGGATTTGGCGGACGAGGACACCATGCGCCGCAGCTATGATTACTACGAGCGCTGCACCACCCATGACAGCTCGCTGAGCGCCTGCGTGTTCGCCATCATGGCGGCGCGCCTGGGGGACATGGACAAGGCGATGGACTACTTCCGCCGCTCAGCCACGCTGGACCTGGACAACGCCCACGGCAACACCAGGGACGGCATCCATACCGCCAACATGGGGGGCACCTGGCTGGGCCTGGTGTCCGGCTTTGGCGGCCTGCGCGTCAAGGCGGACGGCCTGCGCCTGCATCCCCGCCTGCCGGGCAGCTGGGATTCTTACAGCTTTCCGCTATGCTGGCGCGGGAGCCGGCTGCGCGTGCACGTGACGGACGTCGGCTGCCGGGTGGAAGCCCTGGGCGGCGAGGCGCTGACCCTGCGGGTGTATGGCCAGCCTGTGCGCGTCGCGCCCGGGCAGGCGGCGGAGGTCCCGCTGCCCAGGGAAGAATAGCGGTTGCGCAACAAAAACAACGCCCGGCGCAGCTGGCGCTGATTCCGATTTTTCCGCATTATATCTCATCCGAGTGTCGCCTTTTCCATGCAAAATGATAGACAGTCAGTGACAAAACTACAATGGCATAGGCATAAAACCAGTTCTGATATGGAAAGAATCGACAGGCGAAAAAATGAGGAAGTCCAACGCCAGATTGGCAATGAAAACCATGATGAGGCTTTTGCATATCAAAACATAGCCGCCGATGATCACGCTGATTGGCCGGAACAGCTTGCTATTGAAGCTCCACCGCTTTTAAGGCATAAAAATCAAGGGAATCCGGGTTGGAAAGCGCGTCGCGGTTTGTGACCTGGCGTCCGTTGAGGATGTTCGTGACAGCGCTCTCCACCTTTTTGCCGTTCAGGGTATGGGGAATATCCGGGGCCTTGATGATGACCGCGGGCACATGGCGCGGGGAAGCGTTTTTGAAAAGGTTTGTCCTGATCGTCTTTTTAAGCTCGGCGGTCAGCTCGGCGCCTTCCGACAGCCGCACGAAAAGTATCACGCGCTGGTCGCCGTGATGCTCCTGCCCCACGGCAAGGCTTTCCACAACGCCGGGAATCTTTTCCACGATATTGTATATTTCGGCGGTGCCTATTCTGACGCCGGAGGGCTTCAGGACTGAATCGGATCGCCCGTAAAAGGAGATCCCGCCGGTATCCCCATGGAAAAGAACATAGTCCCCGTGGCGCCATACCCCGGGAAAATCAGCGAAATACGCGTCGTGGTAACGCTTTCCGCTTTCATCATCCCAAAAATACAGGGGCATGGACGGAGTCGGATGCAGACACACAAGCTCGCCCTGGGTATCTCTCACGGGTGTACGGTCATCGCCAAAACATTCGATCGGCATGCCGAGCCCCGGGGCCTGAAGCTCGCCCGGATATACCGGAGACATGGGATTTCCGGAGGCGAAGCAGCCGTTGATATCCGTGCCGCCCGCGATGGAATTGAAATGGAGATCCTTCTTGATTTTCTCGTAGATGTAGAAGAAACCGTCCCATGAAAGCGCGGAACCGGTCTGGGAGATGGCCCGCAGGGCCGAAAGGCAGGCGCTGTCCTTCGGCGCAAAGCCCTGCTGCATCAGGGAGTGGATATAGCTTGCGCTCAGCCCGAACACGGTGACTCCTTCCTCCTCAAGTACCTTCCATATCGCCGAGGTATCGGGATAGGCCGGGTT
>JAKPNM010000113.1 GCA_029548395.1 Bacillota bacterium | reverse complement strand
GGAGGAGGAGATCGGACGCCAGGCCGCCACCATGCTGATGGAAAGAATCCTGCGCAAGCGCCAGGACAAGCGTACCATCCGGTTGCTGCCTGAACTGGTTCTCCGCGCGTCCACGGGCATCAATGTAAAAAATGTTACGCTCCTACACCCATCGTTGAATCGCTGCGCGAATTGCCGTTGAAAGACTGGCATTCCGGTACATATGTTGTCACAAATCCAAAAACCGGAAAGCCAATTCACGTGGAGTCGGAATTCAACACCATGTGGAAGCATATCCGACAGCAAATCAATCTTGGCCCCTACACCTCCCATTCCTACCGCCACGCGATGGCGACAACGCTGCTGACCGGCGGTGTAGATATCAAAACAACCCAGGCCATCATCGGGCACTCTCAGCCCAGCACAACACTCAACATTTATTCCCATGCATTGCCCGGTAAAATCTGGGAAGCTGGATTAATATTCACTGAAAAAATGGTCATTTGACACGTTTATTAACAAGGACAACGTTTTATAATCCCTTATACATACTACAAAAAGTAATGTCGTTTCTGGTAACCGTTTGGCGAAAACATTGACGCATACTACTATACATCCACTCTTCTAACTTGACAAAAAGCGTTGAAACTCTTATGATTTCAACGCATTCGCCGGTGTGGTGGAATGGCAGACACAGGGGACTTAAAATCCCCTGGCCCCAGGGCCGTGCTGGTTCGAGTCCGGTCACCGGCACCAGACAACGATAATCCGAACCAAATCTTCATGACAGGAGATGGGTTCGGATTATTGGTGCGCTTTGAGAAGTTCGAAGATACGCATTTTAGGAATGGAGTTATTAGAAATCCAAGCCTTGAAGACTCAAAAGACTCAAAAACGTTATTAAAAACATAATAAACAGCAAAATGTGCCAAAGAAAAACTGTCCCGATTGCGCCAAAGTAAAACTGTCCCGATGAACATCCATTCCTACGTAAAGTGTGCTATAATGTTTCATGTAATGCCTCCTATTATTTGTATGTGGTAACTCCTGTGGATAGTAGTTTCATACTCATCTTACAGGTGAATCCTCGTTTCTACAAATCCCGGGGGCATTACATATTGTCTGATTCTAAGCTTTATTGCATCGTTGCGCCGGGTCTTTTGTCACCCCGCTGTGTCAGTCAACCTCAACGTAGCTAAGGCTATGCCATCGGTTTCCTTCCTTGCAGGACAATATAATCCCTCGCCGCTTTGGATGCAAACAAGCTTTACATCAGCATTAAAAACCATGCTGTGCTGCATCATCCGCGCGAACAATCCTTATGAAAAAAACAATTAATAAACATTTTACAAAAAAACAGGTATTCCAGCAAACAGACTTCAAAGTTATGCTATAATAGTATAGTCTGATGTTAACCTGCTGAAAGCAGGAAACGCCAGACGATGTCGCATCATTGCCGGGACAGCAACGATGCCGGCGGAAGGCACAGGCCGCTGTGGAAGCGGACGCCAAGGGCTTGGCGGCGTGGAAGCTGCGGCATATTTTGTTCAACAAGAGCCACTGAAACACCCATTGGAGAGCGGAGCTATGGTCATATCGAATCACCCGGTATCGTACGGATGCATCTTCTGCCTGAGCGGGCGGGAGGATCTTGTCATCAGCAATATCCGCCACACCTGCGAAAATGTGCGCGCCATGAGCCTGAAGATTCAAAAGCACATGACCAAACAGAGCAAAAAATACAGCGTCTTTTCTCCGGCGCTGCCCGGATATGTTTTTTTTGAAGCGCCAAGCCGCGAGATCAGCCTTTGTGAACGGTTTCCCAAGGACGGGCTTGTCCGGATCCTGACCAATCATCTGGGCGACTGGCGGCTGCAGTACCGCGATGAAGAATTTGCGAAGTGGGTTTTTCAGAACAATGGGACGCTCTGTTTTTCCAAAGCGTATCAGGAGGGGGACAGGGTTAAAATCCTCAGCGGCCCGTTGAAGGAAATGGAAGGATGCATCCGCCGGATTGACCGGCGCGGGCGCAGCGGACAGATCGAAATCAAGTTCGACGGGAAGCTGGTCAGGGTGTGGCTGGGCTTTGAATGGATAGACTGCTCAAAAACAAACGCTTTCCGCTCTGGACTGGCCTTGAACTAATTGATATACTCTGTTCTGAACAGAAACTTGCTTTACAGGAGAGATTCTTGGCAAATTATCACAGGCACAGACGAAGACGGCTTACGGGCACCACAGTCATCCTGATCCTGATCGGCGCCGCCCTGATATATGCGGGCATCCTGCTGGGCATCCGGCTAATCGGGAACCGGCTCGAAGGCACTGAAGCCGTTGAGCCTGTCGGATCGCTGGAAGGAAGGTTTGTGTCCAATGGCCCTACAATGCAATACGCCGGCCGTGACTGGACCTATCGCAAGCGGGATCTGACCAACATCCTGCTGATCAGCGTGGACTGGCAGGAGAGCGAGGCCATCGTCTCCGGCACAGACGCCGGGCAGGCGGATCTGCTTTACCTGATCACAATCGATAAAAAGAACAAAACCGTCTCTACCCTGAGGCTGGATCGCAACACCGTGACCGACATCCGTATTTACAGTCCTCTTGGCGAGTATACGGGTATCCGGAAGACGCGGCTGGGCCTGTCCCATACCTACGGCGCAACAGCGGCGGAAAACTGCGACAACACTGTCTGGGCGGTCAGCAACCTGCTGGGAAATATTCCCGTGGATGGCTATCTGGCGCTGGATACGGGCGCCATCGCCGCCCTGAAAAACGCGCTGGGAAAGGCCGGCGCAACACCGGAGGAGGATACCTCAACGCTTGACGCGCAGACGACCACAGGCGCAGGCCTGACGCTCCACACCCAGCAGGGCAGGGACGATGAGGCGGACGCATCCTCTACGCGCCAGCAGCACTCGCTCATCCAGGCGGCGGTGGGGATGTTTTTCCAGGGAGTGAGCGACAGGATGAGTGCCGCCGGCAAGCTGTTTGAGGCGCTTACCGGGCATATGACCACGAATAGGCAGCGCGCTTGGTTCATCAATAAAGCCTACGAATGCCGGGACTACCGGCAACTGGAAACAAAATCCCTTGCAGGCAGCCACAGCCTAAGCGCGGACGGCATCACGGAATTCCATCCGGACGCCGACGCGCTGAACGCTCTGCTGACGGCCTGTTTTTTCGAGTAAAAGCAAGAAGCCGGCTGTCCGGCTCGGAAAGGTAAAAGACCATGATGAAACGCATGTGCGGCATCGTTCCGGACTGACGCTCCTGAGCCAGGGAGAAACGCAGGAAAGCGGGCGGGCCGGCAATCTGTTCAAGCAGCATCAGCCGGATGGAAGGCGTTCCGGTTTCGCTGTTGATTGCAGGCGCACCGGCGCAGCCCGGCCCTGGCTTTCACCCTGAAAACGCGTTGGTAAAACCCGGAACTCAGACCAAGAAGAAAGGTGATTTTTTATGGCTGATGAGAAAAGCGGACATGTCGTGGCAATAGAGACATGCCAGGGAAGGACGGCCGAATGAACTACAATCAAGGCGGACTGAACAACATGAGGGGCAGAGAAAGCCGCTCAACCGAGGCGGAGCTGTTTGCTGAAATCCTGTCCCGGATGGACGGGAAGCAGAAGGATGATCAGAACAGCTCACAACAGAGTCCCGGTAAAACGTCTCCCCGCGAATCCATTGATCTGGTGGAGCTGTTCTACTACCTCCTCTCCAAACTGTACATCATCGTGCTGGGCATGGTGCTGGGCGCGCTGCTGATGGGCTATTACGCCGTCAACAACAGAACGCCCATTTATTCAGCAACATCCAAGCTGTACATCTTGGGCGCGTCGGGCATCAGCACGTTTACCGATATTCAGATCGGCACCGTGATGACCCTGGACTACCCGGAGGTGTTCAAAACCTGGGAAGTGCATCAGATGGTCAATGAGGAGCTTGGCACAAACTATGATTATTCCACGCTTCAAAGCATGATCAGCGTGAGCAACCCTGAAAGCACGCGCATCATGTATATCACAGCCCGGCATCCCGATGCCCGGGCAGCGGCGGACATTGCCAACGCCTACGCCTCCGCCGCCAAGCGTTTTATTGCACAGACCATGAAAACCGATGAGCCCAGCATCTTCTCCGTCGCGCTGGTGCCCAGCACGGCAAGCAGCATCAGTGTCACAAGCTATGTGATCCGCGGCATCCTGCTGGGGACGGCGCTGGCCTGCGGTCTGCTGATATTGGTCTTCCTGCTGGACAGCCGCCCCAAATCGCCGGAGGATGTCATGCGCTACGCCAATCTCCCCACGCTGGCGGTCATTCCGGCCAACCCTAACCTGTCAGACGGAAAAAAACGCGGAAAGAAGGCGGGGCGGATATGAATCAGTTGAGCATCACCCATTTCCCGGCGCTGGACTATGCCTGTGACGAGGCCATGAACACCCTTTGCACCAACCTGTCCTATTCCGGGCCGGGCATCCGCACGGTTTTATTTACCAGCCGCTACGAGCAGGAGGGTAAATCCAGCATCACCATGAACGTGATGAGGACGCTGGCGGGCTATGGCAAGCGCGTGCTTCTGGTGGACGCCGACCTGCGCCGTTCCACGCTGGCAAGGCGTTACCGCTTCAATTATTCCCAGCGGGAGGCCTTCGGCCTTGTCCATTATTTGGCCGGAATGTGCGCACTGGAGGAGGTAATTTATCAGACCAACCTGCCGGGGGCCTATATCCTGCCTGCCGGGCGCGATGTGTTCAATTCCATGCAGCTGTTAACCTCCCCCCTCTACGGGGAAATGATGCGCGCCATGCGGGAGCGGTTTGATATCATCCTGGTGGACTCCCCGCCCGCAGGGGTCATTGTGGACGCGGTGGAGATCGCGAAATTCTGCGACGGCGCGCTCATTGTGGTGGCCTACAACAGGGGGCGCGGGCAGGACATCGGCGTGGTGGCCGCCAACATCGCCAAGACAGGCTGCAAGGTGCTGGGCGCGGTGATGAACGGGGTCAACCTCAAATCCTTCCGCAACAGGAAGTATTACTACCGTTCCGAGCGCTATTCCGCGTACTACAGCCGCTACAGCAAGTCCGACAACAAAACGGATAAAAACACGAAAACCGGCAGGAGCGCCAAACGCAAGTGACACCCGAGGGATTTGCCGATCTTCATCAGCATGTGCTGTGGGGGCTGGACGACGGTCCCGGGACAGCGGAGCAAATGCACGCGCTGCTGGAGCAGAACGCGGCGGAAGGCATCCGACTGGTCTATGCCACCCCCCACGCCGATTTGCGGCGCCGTGCCTTTGACCTTGTCCTGTACCGGGCGCGGCTTGAAGAAGCCAGGGCCTACTGCGAAGACAAGGGGCTGGATCTGCGCATCCTTCCCGGCTGTGAGATCCAGTATTACGCTTCCGTTCCTGACCGGCTGGCAGCGGGCAGCCTTCTTCCCCTGGGCGCTTCCCACCATGTGCTGATCGAGTTTATCCCGGATGTATCCCTCTTTGAGATCCGCGAGGCGGCGGACAGCCTGTACCGCGCCGGGTATCCGCCCGTGCTGGCGCATGTGGAGCGATACCGCAGCCTGAGGCGGTCCCCCGAAAAAGCGATGAGCCTGCGCGCAGAATACGGGCTGATTTATCAGATGAGCTGCGCCGCCATCGCGCGTCCCCGCGGCCTGACGGAACAGCGCTTTGTGCGCCGGATGCTGACAGCGCAGGCCATTGACGTGATCGCCACGGACGCCCATGACGCTGTTCGCTATCCCGCGCGGATGCGGGA
>JAKPNM010000093.1 GCA_029548395.1 Bacillota bacterium | reverse complement strand
GTAGAGAAATAACCAAGGAACGTCATGTCAATGGTGTCATGAAATATGGTAGGCTTCTCCCAAGTCAGCGTGAAGCGCGGAGCGGTCTTGCCTTCCATGGCATGGAGCAGCTGGCGCTCCAGCGGGATCTGGGGCTCCAGGTTCCAGGATACGCCGGAATATGTCAGGCAGCCATCGTACACCATCTGCAGGAAGGGTATATCGGCGTCCAGCAGCTTGTAGCCGTTGCCCTGCTCGGGCACGTTGGTCAGCACGTCTGCATAGGGCAGCGCGTACAGGTTGGGGCAGTCCAGCATGAGTTTCTGGTCATTCAGCAACTCCAGCGCGGACTCCACATACGGTACCGCATGGATGGGAGAGACATGTTCCCGCCGTTTGTAGGTGCCCACCAGCGTGTTGCCCAAATCCTGCACGTTGACGCCGGTCACGCCCAATTTGTCCAACTGGCTGCGCACCGAAGCAGTGTAGTCCTTCAGGTACAGCGGTGACAGATACGCACTTCCAAAATATGGCACGCCGCGCAACTGCGGCTCGCTTGCCTCGTAGACCACTGCCGTGTCGCCATCATGCGTGCGGGCGGCATTGCGGACGGCTGAAAAGCCACGCGTATTATATACCCGGCCCAGGAAGATGGACGGATAGAGGGTGTCGCCGTTGCGCTCCAGGCGCTGTGCCAGGTCTTTGAGCGCCTGCGCGCCGCCTAAGCCGCCATCCAGGGCGCCTTTGTCCAGGGGACCGTGCTTGACCCCCTGACGGAACAGCCCGGAATACAGCAACTGGATGTTGCCCATGCCGGCGGCCTTGAGGGCATCGTATATCTGCCCGGCCTGGGCGATGGTGGTTGCCTGCACCGTGGAATTATACGGAATGCCCAGCAGGAACTTCTGCTTGCGCACTGCGCCGATTATCTCGATGAACAGCGGCGCATGCCCGGCCGGCTCGGTTTCCTTCAGGACGCCGCCTTCAAGCAGGTAGGTGCGGTAGGCATCCGCCATTTCGACATAGGTTTGGTCGGCACCCGGCAGGAAACGATAGCGCAGGCGGATGTTGCCGGTATATGTGTCCTCGGCGTAGCGCGGCGTGGTGACCGTTTTGTTGCCGCCCATGGCCACGCGCTCGATGTTGCGCAGCGTGAAACTGGAAAACACGCGGTTGTAGTCATCGCTGTGGCCGGCAATGTCGGCGGTGATGGTGGCCAGTTCGGCCCCCTCCTCAATGATGCACAGCACAGCGCCCGTCTCGTCCTTGATACCGTAGACGGGCAGGTTGGTCGGGTATGCCGCCGGGCGGTATTCATCTGCGCGGATGAGCGGATCGCGGCCATACACCGTGGTGGAGTAGGCGGCGATGCCCAAGCGGTCGTTGGAGAAGTTCATAATCGCGCCCGAGCCATCGGGCACAAACAGGTAGCCCTTCTGCGCCCTGTCGGCGGACAGGAAGTAGGGCAGCACGTCGATTGCAATCAGGTCGTTGTCAATGGTGGTTTTGACCTCGTTCATGGGCAGGGAAACCACCAGATCGCCCCCATCCACCAGGAAATCCATCACCACGTCCAGGTGCGGGTTGGTTTTTACCTCGTGGCCGTACTCCGCGTTGTGGGCGTCACGCTCTTCCAGGGTGTAGCCGCCCTGGGTGAAGATCAGCTCATACAACTGGGAGATGACCAGCTTGCCCAGGTCGTCCTTGGCGCGCACAAACACGCTGCTGCCATCGCCACGCGGCACCACGCGGTAGTTGGAATTGAACAGCTTATCGTTCTTCTCCGTCCAGGCGGGCTTCAGGCGTTCGTGATAGATCTCCACCGGGATCATCTTGGGTAGGTCGTCTACCACCAACTCATTCGAGCCGATGCCATAGGATACGCGGAAGCCTTCGGGCAACCGTTCCACCGTGGCTTCGCCCAGGTCCACCGACATGGAGAAACTGTCCATTGCGCTGATGGTGCCCGCGAGGGCATTGGCGATGTACTGCACTGACAGGGCAGATTTTTGCAGGTTTTTCATCGCGCGGCTGCCTGAGGTGGATTGCAGCACCGCTGTGGTATAGGTCACCTCGCTGCCGGCGGGCGTAAAGCTTACAGCCATGGTAGCCGGGTCGATGGTCAGTACGGCACCGTCCGATTCATACGTCAGCAGGCCTTCTTCGACCTGTCCGGCCATCACGCAGGACGGCATCAGGATGAGCAGCAGCGCCAACAATAGCGATATTTTTTTCATGTTCGCCCCTCCTTTCCTGCCGTCAAGCGAATTTGAGCATCAGTTCCTTGTACACCACGCGGACGAAATCCACCACGTCCGCAGCCAGGGTGAACAAGAGCATCAGGATAAACACAATGATCATCATGGCCACCACCGTCAGCAGCAGCGATCCGATGGCTGCGCCGAAAGAATACTCGTGCACCGAGATCAGGCCAATGAACATGTAGGCGAACATCAGCACGCTGCCGATGCTGACCAGCGTATAGGACACCATCATTTCTTCCAGCGTCAGCACATTGGTCAGGAACAGGCTGACCAGCCGCAGCAGCAGGAAGGGGAACATCGCATACATCAGCACCATGAAGATGTCTTTCATGCGGCCCTTGCCTTCCAGCAGCGTCGTCACCGACCAGTTGGCCACCACAAACAGCACGACCGGGAAGATGGTCACCATCGCCAGAAAAATGGAGTTGATCATGTACGGGTTGTTGTAGTTGACCAGAAAACCCGTGTACACAAACTCCACAATGTTCATCAGGGCGCTGAGGATGAACATCGTCACCGCGTACAGCATGCTGCCGCGATGCTCGGTCTTCATCTCCTCGAAGCCTTTGAAGGGGCGGCCCAGGATGTAAGTGGGAAACGTCCAGAACGTCTCCTTCAAGTACGCCATGCCTGCGCGCAAAGCGCCCAGCCAATTGCCGTGTGCCTGCTTTGCCGTGCTCATGCCACGCCCTCCTTTTCCTTCCTGCGTTTGCGGATATACTTCACCGTCTTTGACAGGATGATCAGCGCAATCAGCGCAATCATGCCGGGCACGAACCACTCCTTCAGGTCGCGGTTGCGCACCTTTTCAAAGGCTTTGGAGTAATACTCCCGGTCCTCCCCCATTTTGAGGTATTCCATGGCCTCATCGTATTGGCCGGCACGCAACAGGGAGCGTCCGATGCCCGAATAGGCCAGCGTGAAGTTGTGGTTGTAGGCCAGCGCCTCGCGCCAGAAAGTGGAAGCCTGGTCATAGTCGAAGGTATATTGATGCCGCACGGCATCGTGAATGGCGCGGCCGTATGCCGTGGGGCTGTACAGGTCGATGGACTGGGAAAGCGCATCCAGCACCATGATGTCATCGCCGACAAAGTCCGCGTCCACCGGGTTGCGGAACTGGCCTTCGCGCTGCCCCGGCCCGCCGATGATGTACAGCAGGCGGCCGTCCTCGTTGTAGCCAAAGACGCGCGAACGCTTCTGATCCAGGCAGATGAACACGCCATAGGGGTTGGTGTCCACGGCAATAAAGACAGACGGCCCCACCGGGATGCCTACACCGGATTCGTTGAACCAAAGATCACCGTTAGGGTCCGGGGCATCAACGACCCGCAGGATGTTTTCGCCCTTGGCGTTGAGGCGCTTGATGATCTGGCCTTTTTCGTCCTGAATGGTAGCGTAGATGAAGCCGCGATCGTCAATGGCGATGTTGGTAAAGTCCGTAGGCAGCCACAATTGCTGCCGCTGCAGCTGTTCACGGGTGGCAAATATCCGCCAGATATACTGCGCGAAGCTGAACGTCACTTTGTTGACGCCAAAGAAGCGCGAGAAACTGCCATCGGGGTTTAATTCCACCATGCCTTCGTACATGCCCTGGGCCACCACATAGATGCGCATGGCATCGTCCACAGCTAACTTGATGGGCTTGTACGCCACGTTTTCAAAGCCCTTGATGTCCGGGCGCCCAATGACGCGCAGCAGGTTCCCATCCGGCTCAAAATGCAGGATTTCGCCCGCATCGGCGCGGGAGACATAGATTCCGCCATTCCGGTCGACGGTAACGCCGCTGGCGCCGGTAAGCTTTACCTCATTGCCCTGTGCATCGGTGTACGCGCTGATGGATTTCAGCACCCGGAACCCCGATGTGAGGATGATCAGCTCCTCATCGCGCAGCACGTAGATACGGTCGCCTGCTACATGGGCATCGCGCAGGTTGCTGAGCGACCGGGCACCCGGCAGGTCGGCCGCGTAGAAAGACCGCTTGAGCGTATACGCTGGCACCGCCGTGACAGGCTCGCCGTAGGGTGAATACTGGTAACTGCCCGGCTCCCGCACCTGTTCGCCGTGCGCAGGCAGCGCTGCGAACAGGCACATGAGCAGGATCAGGGCAAACTTCAATCGTTTCATCCCTATCCCCCCTATTCCTTGATGCCCGAAGTGGACATGGTCTCCAGCACGTTGGACTGCGATACGGTGAACACAACCACCGGCACGATGAACATGATCAGCGAGGTGGCCGCCACCACGCCGGCGCGCGCTACGCCGGAGCCGGCGATTTGTGACAGCATCGCAGGCAGCGGCTTCATGCTTTCTGTGTAGATGAAGTTGCCTGCGGTATTGCCCCACAGCGTCTGGAAGGACACGATAAACAGTGTGATCCACGCCGGCTTGACTGCCGGCATCACGATGCGCCACAACATCGTGAAGTATGTAGCGCCGTCGATTTGCGCCGCGTCCACCAGGGCGTCTGGCACCTGCTCCATGAAGTTCTTCATCAGGAACAAGCCCAGCGACATGGAAAACGCCGGCAGGATAATGGCCCAGTAGGTATCCACAAGGCCCAGCCTGCTCATGATGATGTAGTTGGGCACCGCGGTGACGGCTGCGGTAAACATCAGCGACAGCGTGACGATATTGGACAGCGTCTTGGCCCCGGGAAACCTGAACTTGGCCAGCGGGAAGGCCGCCATGCTGGACAAGAGGATATGCCCGATGGAGCCCAACAGCACGATGAGCAAGGTGTTAAACAGGTAGCGCGTAAACGGCACCAAGGAGTTGCTCAGCAGGTCGAACAGGTCAGTAAAGTTGTCCAGCGTCGGATTAATCACAAACAGCTTGGGCGGGAAGATGAACAGTTCGTTGATGGGTTTGAAGGCGTTGGATACCAGGAAAACCACCGGGAACACCATCAACAGAGCGAACAGGAACAGATTGATGAGCAGCGCTATGCTGCCGCGTACGGTACGGTTGCTGCGCCCCTTGGTCAGCGCCTTGCCAAAGCGGGTGCGCGGCCTGCCCTTTCGCTGGGCGCGCTCCGCCTTGCGCCTGATGCGCGCTATCTTCCTTTGGTTACGGGTGAGCTTTTCTTTTTCAGCCTTTGCCATCTTATGTGCCCACCTTTCGCAGCGCTTTTTGTACAAAGCGGTTAATCGATATCATCGCGATGAACAGCAACACCGCAATGGCGCTGGCATAGCCCATCTCCATGCGGATGATACCGTAGTCGTTCAAGTGATTGATGATGGTATGGGTGGCGTAACTGGGCGACGGGAAACCGGTCAGCGCCACGGTCACATCGGCCACCGCCAACGCGTTGGTCACCGACATGACGGCGCCGAACATCAACTGCGGACCCATGTTGGGCAGCGTAATGTACCATAGCTCCTGCCAGCGGTTTTTGATGCCATCCACCTCTGCGGCCTCGTACTGGGAGCGGTCCACTCCCTGCAAGCCGGCAATAAAGGACAGGAAGCCTACCCCTAAGCTCATCCACAGCGAAACCAGAATGACAATGAGCATCATGTACTTCTGGTCAGCCAGCCACAGAATGGGCTTGGCAATCAACCCCATGCTGAGCAGCTGCGCGTTGACAAAGCCATAGGCGTCGCCCGAGAATAATTGCCGGAACACCACATAGGCGTTGCCTGAAATGCTCGGCGCATAGAAGATGACCGTCAGCAAAGTGCGCAGTTTGGGCGGCAGCTCATTGAGCAGCCAGGCCATCAGGAAGGACATGATATAGCCCACCGGACCGATGATGACCGCCATGATCAGCGTGTTGCGAATGGCAGTCAGAAAGACCGGATCATCCAGAAACAGCCGGATGTAGTTGTCCATGCCCACAAACTTGGCGGGCTGCAGCACGTTGAACTGAGTAAAGCTGTAGAAGATCGATACCAGCACCGGGATCACCGTAAAAGCGGAGAACGCCAGGAAATAGGGCGCGATCATCGCATACAGTTGGCGGTAGCGCCGTATTTCGCCCATGCGGTACTGCCACAGCGTAATGCTGGGCTTTGCCTTGCCAGTCTGTGTCATGGCGCCTCCCCTCCTTTTGCCTGGTAGACACTCAGGCCAAACTCCGTGCGTTTGGCGGTTATTTCGTCGTTGATCAGTATCACGTTTTCAAACAGCACGTCCGACGGGTTTGTATAGCTGGTGATGACCGAAAGGAACGCGTTGTTCAGATACCGCCCGGTGATGTAGCCGCCGGGCACCTCGGGTACGCCGCGCAAGTCGGACAGGATGCTGTCCAGCGTATGGCGGATATCCTGCGGCCAGGAAACCTCGCGGTAAGCGTCCAGGTTGCTGACCAGATAGCGTCCTGAGGGGCCGAGCACAGCTTCCATCTCGCGGGCATACTTGATTTGCGTGTCATGGCTTGTCCACCATTTGAGGAATTCCCAGGACTCTTCCTTAGTGCCATTGCTGTCCGCAATGTTTTTGATGATCATCGAGGCGCCGGTTACGCACGGCACCGCATGGCTGATCGTGCCATCATCCTGCACGGTGCCAGGCACCCGCGCGATGGACCACTGGTTGCGGATTTCCGGCGCAGAAACTGCCAGCGAGTTGTAGGTGGACAGGTCAACGATGCCCAGCGGCGTCTCGCCCAAACGGAAGCGGGTAATAAAGTCAATGTCTCGCGCAAACCCGTGCTGGGTGTAGAACTGCGTCCACCAGCGGAAGGCCAGGTTGGCTTCCTCGGTGTCAAACAGGCAGCGCTCGCCATTTTCATCGTACACATCGCCGCCGGTCTGGTACAGCCGCGACAGGAACACGGTGTTCACAGGGCGCGAGTTGCCCATGCTCACCGCCGCACCCAGCGTCTGGGGCGGGTTGGTATCCAGATAGATGTCCATGTTGCCCTTTTGGAATTCGGGGATCATGTCAATCATATCTGTCCAGGTTTCGGGCACATCCAAGCCCAGCTCGTCCAGGATGTCCTTGCGGTAGAACATCACCGGAAAACTCATCTGGTCTGGCAGGGCGTATACGCCGCCCTCATAGGTGTAGCTGCGCATCGCCGCCGGCAGGAAGCGCGCGGCAACTTCTTCGTAATCCGGGAACTCGCGCAGGTCCTGCGCAGCGCCGCGGAATGCGAAGTTGACAGGCGCCGTGTTGCCGATTTGCAGCGCCACCTCCGGCCCCGTGCCGGTAAAGGTAGCCGGCAGCAGCACATCGGTGGCAATCAGCTTCAGGTTGACCCTGATGCCCGTTTCAGGCGTAAAGCTTTCGTTGATCAGCCGGCGGATAACTTCAAACTGGTCCCGGCCCGAGCTAATCCACACATCAATCTCCGTTGCGGCTTCTATGGCCTCCTGGCCGCCCACAGTGTTGTAGTCATTGGTAAAGGAGCCGGCGA
Source organism: Bacillota bacterium (assembly GCA_029548395.1). Classification (GTDB taxonomy): domain Bacteria; phylum Bacillota; class Clostridia; order Christensenellales; family Aristaeellaceae; genus UBA6115. Next base: position 5,603 of record JAKPNM010000093.1, on the reverse strand, counting down.
ATGCACGCGCATTGTGCGCCAGGTTATCGAAAAAGCTCCCGTTGACCTTGATGCGCGGGGTGTCTTTCCCCAGCAGCATCAGCCAATCCACCAGCAGCGGCTGATCCTTAAGGTCAAGCACCGATTTGCCCATGCTGGTGATGGATTCCTTGAAAGACGACAGATGGCGCACCATCTGCTCCTCGCCCTCCGTCAGGCTGTCCATCATGGCCAGCAGGCGTGTCAGGCCGGCAGCGCGCTCGTTGCCTTCCCCGGTCAGGGCGCTCAGCCGATCTGAAATGTTCTGAAGACGATCCTGAAAGGCGTACAGGTCATTGCGCAGGTGCGGGATGCGGCTGAACAACTGGTAGTTGCGGTTGACGTCAGGCACCGTGCCGGTGATCGCAATGACGTCACGGTACAGACGGTTGAGGTCGGCCGTAATCAGGTCAATGTCGCTGAGCACACTGCCCATCGCGCCCAGCGCAACCTCCAGTTCAATGCGGTTGACACCCTTTTTGAGGTACAGCCAGTAGCCTTCATCCTCCCGGGCATCCATCCGCGCGCCAATGGGACGGAACTGGAAACCGCTGGCATGATGGAAGCGCAGTTCATCGGCCTCCTGGAAGGGAACCTCGCCGTTGATGCGCAGCCGGCGGGCCGCATACATGCCGCGCAGCGCGCTTTGCTTATAGCGCATCGCCAGGCGGTACAGCCCATCCTGAGGTACGTCAAAGTCCCACGCCAGCCACTCGCCCGGCGCGTTCCAGGCAGTGCCGCCAATGGTATTGAGCACAATATAACTGGGGTGATACGGCTCACTCATCGAGGAAGTGCGGTCATTGACCGGGTAAAAACTGGGGCTGGATTTAAGCGCCGCATCCTCGCCCTGCACTTTGATGGGCGCGATGTTGGCATATGTTGTGCCCTGCGCCAGGGCATCGGTCAGATAGTCCCGATAGGCGGGCAGTTTACTCGGTGGTATCAGCGTAATGCTGCGGATGAACATCCCATCCTGGATGGATTCTATCCGCAGGGTGTTTTCCCCCGCCAGCACATGGAAGCGGAACGGCTCCGTCACATAGCCCAGCGCATCGCTCAGGCGCACGGTGCGCCACTGCGGCACTTCCACCTGGGAGGGAAAGGGCTGGTTGCCCGATATGCTCTGGTAATCGCGGTTGGCGTCGTTCCACAGGCGGGAAAACGCCAGCCCTTTTGCCTCTTCAAACGGCAGCATGCCGTTTAAGTAGAGGTTGCGTTCTATCGTGCTGCCGCTACCGGAGCCGGGCATGTATTCTATTTCAATTTCGTACAGCGCTTCCTGCGGCGCCTGGAAGGTGAACATCACCGCGCCGCTGCCGCCGGTCAGTAAACTGCCATCCTCAAGCAGGGCCGCATCTGCCATGCCCTCGCCTGTAAAGGCGGCCAAGTCAAGCGCCAATGGCTGCACCGCCGCCGGCAAATGCGCATTCAGCGCATCCTGCTCGCGGTATGGCAGCACCTCGTCACCGGCCTGTGCTGAAAGCAGACAGCCCATCAGCACAGACAGCAGAAGAAGAATCACTATCCTCTTCGTCAAGCGGCAACACCCCTTCCTTACCAAATCTCTGTCCTTGCGCCCATCAGGCGCGGTGACAAAAAACGAATAAATATAAGGCCCTGGTGCGGGGTTTTCCCGCACCAGGGAACATGGTAGATTATTTCAGGATGCCGGCGTCTCTCAGGCTGGCCTCGATTTCAGGCGCAGCCGCTTCCATGGTGGAGCGGACGGGCAGGTTCTCGTCAAAGGGCTTGACCAGCAGGCCGTACAGAGAAGTGGTATCCCCGTAGGAGCGGCCAAGGCGTGCGCTGTTCAGCATTGCGATGGGGTTGAAGATGATGCGTTCCTTCATCCACTGATAGATCTCCGCATCGACCATGCTGGGGAACGGATCCATCTGGAGGTCGGGCTCATAGTCGGGAGCAGCCATGGCCGCGATGTCGGCCTGCCTCTCCTCGGTGAAGAACAGGTCATAGGTCAGGTGCGTCAGCGCCTCGATGACATAGTCCTTTTCCATGCCCGGGAAGTCCACTTCCACGCCGGCCAGCACGGAACCGGTGATGCCCGCGTCATAGTACATGGAATGGTAGCCTTCGATGGTGTTGATGTCGCCCGGAGTGCCGAACGTCACGCCGGAACCCCAGGGATACGGCACGATGCCCCAATCCAGGTTGTTCTGGTTGAGGGTGCCCATCTGCCACAATGCGCGGTGCGTGATAGCCACTTCGACGCCCTTGTCAAAGGTAGCGCCCGGGGTGCCCCAATAGTCGGCATTGCCTTCTGCGGTCATGTTGACCGGGCGGATGACACCCGCGTCAAACAGCTTCTTCAGGAACTCCAGCGCCTCGATGAAGTTGTCATCCAGCACGCCCACAGAGTAGTCGCTGCGGATGGGCATCGCGCCGCCATTGGCGGGAGGAGCGAACAGGCCCCAATACATCGGATCGATGAAGAAGGCATAGTCGCCCTCGGGCAGCTTGGACTGCAGCTCGGTCAGGTAGGCATAGGCGTCATCATAGCTCCACTTGCCCTGCAGGAACATTTCGGCCGGGTCATACTCCATGCCGGCGTCCATGATCATCTTGCGGTTGAATACCAGCGGTTCGGGGCCGGGGAAGTTGGTGATGTAGCCATAGGTGCCTTCGCCGAACTTGCCGATATCCTTGAAGGTCTGCGGCATCACGATGTCCGCCAGCGGCGCGGAGATGTCGCTGAGCGCGTTGTTGCGCACCAGGTTGGGCATCCACATGACCGACAGGTTGTTGGTGATGTGCCAGGCCGGCGCGCCAGCCGTCACGGATTTGATCCACTCGGCGGGCATGTCGTTATACTCGCTGGGAGAGGTATAGAACTCGAAGTTGACGTTGTACTTTTCCTTGATTGCCTCATAGCGCGGCAGCCACTCGGCCTTCTTGACCTCGTCGGTCGCCTCGTCGTACGGGTTGGGGCTGTCCCAGAGGCGTACTTTGACCACATTGCCATTCAGTTTGTACGTGGGTTCCTCCGCGGCCGCCAGGCTCATTACGCCTGTCAGCATCGCCAGTGCCAGTAGTAGGGTGATCAGTCTTTTCATTACCGAAACCTCCTTAATTTATTTATCCGCCCACTTTGGGCTGAAAGGACAATATAAAATAGTAACTACCTGTTTACAGTCTTCGTCTGCCTGATAAGCAGTATAAACCCTTGTCAGATATATGTCAAACAAATACAGAAAAAAAATATGGAAATAAATATGAATAAAATTTGTGCATATACGCGCGTTTCAGTAAAAACCAGACTGTGAATATCGTTACAGCCTGTAGCCATCAAACAATTTATCTCATTGGTAAAGCTGAAAATACAACACAAAAACAAAGATATAACACATTCATATAACAAATATTCAGATTGACGCGTCGCAAATCATCCTACAAAAGCCGTTTTTCGGCAATTGACAATTGTAAAAAAACCCTGAATATTGAGCACTATATTCACAGAAAAAACGGAAGAGGCGATTCGTTTTCCGATAGCAGCATGATGCGAGGCCGGATCAAGGAGCCCAAAACAGCAGCCGGATTGTTATTCACCGGCAAAATGACCACCTGACAGGTTTGCTGACAAGGCTGATATCCGATGAATTTTGATGCTACTAATTCAACATATCTAGTGGCCTACGAGACCGAGAAGGAGAATGAACGAGTTAGCATCGAATCATGCAGAGGTTATGAGTAAACCGGATAGGAGATAAAGGAAGCATCACCCGAAAGAGGCTGTCTTGCTGAAAAAGGAAATGGAGGGAAAAGGAATGAGCAAGGCAGAAAATAACAGACTGTGTAGGTATTGACTTACACAAGACGCAATTTACGGTATGCGCCCTGAATGAAGATGGTGAGTATTTGCTGGAGAAACAGTATCCGACAAAAAAAGACGGATACGAGGAATTTCCTTGTGAGATGCATGATCTGGAGGATCAAGGCTACACTGCCGTGTTGACATAGTAAAAACTGAACAGGCGCAGTCAAAGCTTGTTTGCTGATCCTGTTTTGATTTAAACCAAGGCTGTCAGGCCTTTGATCCTCTGTTTCCTGACAAAATCTCCCGAACCTTGCCTTCTTCTGCCTCTTTGCACTGTAGAATGCGGAAACTCGGGAATACCAGGTTTGCACATACAATCAGAATTATCTATAATAAGCAGATAAAAACCTTATGGAGTCCTTGGTTGCTCATTATTTTCTTCAACTATTTTTCAACATCGAAAGAAACAAGTTTTGGAGAGCGTTGTGTATGATAACCATGAACCCTGTCTTTTGGGCTAAAAAACAAGACAAAGCAGGAAGATTTGAATGGCTTTCATTAGCCCAGCATCTGGAGGATACACGTCAAATCGCGCGTCTGCTGTGGATGCATTGGTTAAGTGAAGGACAACGTCGGCATATTATTGCTTCTTTGAGCCTGCCCGATGAGAATGCTGCTGCCAGCCTGGTTGAGTTTTTGGGCGCAGTTCATGATATCGGCAAAGCAACGCCGGTATTTCAAATAAAATCCGGGTTTCAAAACTCGCAGGATTTGGACTGTATGCTTATGGAAATGCTGGAAGGAAAAGGGTTTTCCGGTCTGAACTCAACTTGTCTTGCCAACCCGGAAAAATCACCCCACGCTCTGGCAGGACAGTATTTGCTGTCAGAATACGGTGTAAAAGAAGACCTTGCTTCCATTGTTGGCGCGCACCACGGCAAACCTGTCGATGACAGCAATATTATTCAAAACCAGAGGGCGTATGGCAGCAATTATTACCAGATAGAGGATTCACTTCATCCTTTGCATCAACAATGGAAAAATGAACAGCGGAAGGTATTTGACCGGGCGCTTGAAATCAGCGGGTTTAAAAGCGCAAAGAGCCTGCCTTCCATTCAACAGCCGGGGCAGGTGCTCTTGTCCGGGCTGGTGATTATGGCGGACTGGATCGCCAGCAATGAAAGGTATTTTCCTCTTATTTCTCTTCAAACAACAGTGGCTGACAATCAGCAGGCTCGCATGGAGCATGGATTTTGTCAGTGGTTAAAGGATGCTTCTTATCCATGGGAAGCCAAGCGAAATGAACCTCATGAGCTTTATGAAAAGCGTTTTGATTTTACGCCGCGCAATGTGCAGAGCGTTTTTGCAGAAGTGATCGAAAGCACTGATGACCCCGGCATTTTTATCCTCGAAGCGCCGATGGGTCTTGGCAAAACGGAAGCAGCCCTTGTTGCCGTGGAGCAGTTAGCGCACAAAACGGGGAGAAGCGGCTTGTTTTTCGGCCTTCCCACGCAAGCGACCTCCAATGGGATGTTCCCAAGGATTAAAGCCTGGCTTGAAAGCGTCGGAGCGGGCCATCAGGACAGGCTGGGCTTGCGTCTTTTGCACGGAAAAGCTGCGCTCAATCCGGATTTCAGTAACCTCATAAAGAAAAGTTCTGCGCAAAGCGTCAACATAGACGGTGAAGCAAACGGGAGCGTCACCGTAAACGAATGGTTCTCCGGACGAAAAACCGCATCGCTTGATGATTTTGTTGTGGGAACGGTCGATCAGTTTTTAATGGCGGCCCTCAAACAAAAACACCTCGCCT
>JAKPNM010000085.1 GCA_029548395.1 Bacillota bacterium | reverse complement strand
CTATGAACATCAAGCCCTTGGGTGACCGTGTAGTCATCAAAAACGTAGAAAGTGAAGAAACCACAAAAAGCGGAATCATTCTGACCGGCACAGCCAAAGAAAAGCCCCAGATGGCGCAGGTCATCGCGGTGGGTCCCGGCGGAAATGTGGACGGCAAAGAGATCACCATGCACGTCAGCGTCGGCCAAAAAGTCATTTATTCCAAGTACGCCGGGACCGAGGTCAAGCTGGACGGCGAGGAACTGATCATTGTCCGGCAGTCTGACATCCTGGCAGTGGTAGAATAAGAAAGCATAAAGGAGCAAACAAAATGGCAAAACAGTTGAAATTTGGCGACGATGCCCGCCGCGCCCTGGAAAAGGGCCTGAACACCCTGGCAGATACCGTAAAAATCACCCTGGGGCCCAAGGGCCGCAACGTTGTGCTGGACAAGAAGTACGGCGCACCCACCATTACCAACGACGGCGTGACCATCGCCAAGGAAATCGATCTGGAAGATCCCTTTGAGAATATGGGCGCCCAGCTGATCAAGGAAGTGGCCACCAAGACCAACGATATCGCCGGCGACGGCACCACCACCGCAACCCTGCTGGCGCAAGCCATTGTGCGCGAAGGCCTGAAGAACCTGGCCGCCGGCGCCAACCCCATGGGCCTCAAGCGCGGCATCGAAAAGGCGACCGAGACGGCCGTTGAGGCGCTCAAAACCATGTCCCGCCCCATCAAGGGCAAGCAGGACATCGCGCAGGTCGCTTCCATCTCCGCCGATGATGAGACCGTGGGCAAGTTGATTTCCGACGCCATGGACATCGTGGGCAAGGACGGCGTGATTTCCGTTGAGGAATCCAAGACCATGAAGACCGAGCTGAACACCGTGGAAGGCATGCAGTTTGACCGCGGCTACGCCTCCGCGTATATGGTCACGGATGCTGACAAAATGGAAGCCGTGCTGGAGGATCCGCTGATCCTGATCACCGACAAGAAGATCAGCAATATCCAGGAAATCCTGCCCGTGCTTGAGCAGGTCGTGCAGGCAGGCAAAAAGCTGCTGATCATCGCCGAGGATGTTGAGGGCGAGGCCCTTGCCACCCTGGTGGTCAACAAGCTGCGCGGCACCTTCACCTGCGTAGCGGTCAAGGCGCCCGGCTTTGGCGACCGCCGCAAGGAAATGCTGCGCGACATCGCCATCCTGACCGGCGGCCAGGTCATCTCCGAGGAGTTGGGCCTTGAGCTCAAGGAAACCTCCCTGGACATGCTCGGCAGCGCTCATCTGGTCAAGGTGGACAAGGAAAACACCACCATCATTGACGGCGCCGGATCCAAGGAGGACATCCAGGCCCGCGTCGCCAACATCAAAACCCAGATCGAAGACACCACCAGCGATTACGACCGCGAGAAGCTGCAGGAGCGCCTGGCCAAGCTGGCCGGCGGCGTGGCAGTCATCCAGGTCGGCGCAGCGACCGAGGTGGAAATGAAGGAGCGCAAGATGCGCATCGAGGACGCCCTGGCAGCTACCCGCGCGGCCGTGGAAGAGGGCATCGTGCCCGGAGGCGGCGTCAGCCTGCTCAACGTGCAAAAAAAGGTGCGCGAGCTGCTTGATGTCACGCAAAACGATGAGCGCACCGGCGTCTCCATCATCGTGCGCGCTGTCGAGGAGCCCATCCGCCAGATCGCTTCCAACGGCGGCGTGGACGGCTCCATCATCATCGACACCATCCGGCGCAAGGGCCAGGAAGGCTATGGCTACGACGTTGTCCGTGGCGATTATGTGGACATGATTGACCGCGGCATCATTGACCCGACCAAGGTGTCCCGCAGCGCGCTGCAAAACGCGGCCAGCATCGCGGCCCTGGTGCTGACGACAGAATCCCTTGTGACGGACATCCCCGCGCCTGAACCCGCAGCGCCCGCAGCCGGCGGCGGCATGGGCGGCATGTACTAAGACCCGGGTCCATTCCCTCAGGAAGGCTTCGGCCTTCCTTTTTTTGCTTTCATTCTTTTCATTCAGATGCTGTATTGATCGATTGGCAACAACATAAATTCCTTTGGCTGATAAATCCGTATAAAATCCTGAAATTATTCAAAAATATACGGCAAAAGGCTTGCAATTTGTGTAAAGCTTCTGTATAATCCACAATATGTTGTGGTAAGGAGTGAAAGTTCCACATGGATTCTTTGGGGATGTTCGGCCTGGCAGCCTGCGCCGTGGCGGCGGTCTTTGTGTACGCTTGCGTAGCCAGGGCTGAGCACGAGGACAAAGCCCAGCTAGCCCGGCTGCGTGAAAGCGCCGCCTACCGGCAATTATGTCAAATGCTGGCGCAGCTGAACCACCTGGACATCGATGAGGTGCGCATAGAGTGCAGCGGCATCACGGTCACCAGCGTCTGTCCCGCCCATATCGTGCTGAATTTTGCTTTCAAGCAAAACGGCAACAGCCTGCGCAACGACTCCTTTACACGACTCTACGCCCAGCTGATCGCAGAGGACTTTCCGCTGTTCACCCAAAATCAGGCCTACAAGCTATGCGCCTACCGTGTGTATCGCGTCAACGGCAAGGCCGAGCGCGCCTATGCTTTCATCATGCGCCGGGGTTACAAGGATTTTCTGCTCGCGCAGCGCTTCCCGGCGCAGCTGCGGATTTATTGAGTTATACTGATTCCGATCAATTCCCCGGCTTTTGCGAAGCCGGTTTTGTTTTGCGCAGCAGCATCAGACGCCTGTCGCGCCGACGCTCTTTTCCCGCTTATTCGGGCAGGGTTGGCAGCCTGGTCTCCAGCTTGTATTCTGCATAAGCAAGCAAGGCCTCAAGGGGAATTGAACCCGGCGGCGGGCCGGCCCTGTCAATGCCACGCGTCAGCACTGCCCGCATCCAGGACAGCTGCGCGGAGGTCAGCCATGCCCTTTTTGATGCGCCCTCGCTGCAGCCAAGGCAGCAGGCGCCATCCTCCGGCGCAATCAGACAGGCGCCCTCATCCCCCAGCGCCTTCCCGCAGCGCGCGCAGTGATTCAAATCAGGCTGGAAACCTTGCAGGCTGACAAAATGAAGCAGAAAGGCCGCCGTGACCGCCTCCGGGCAAACCTCCTCAAAGGCCAGCCGGCGCAGCGAGCGCGCCAGCAGAATAAACAGGTGCCCCATCGGGTCTTCAGGCTGAATCACTTTCAGGCAGGCGCCGGCCAGCACCGCAGCATGGGACAGCCGGGCATAATCCAGCCGCAGGGGGTAAAAGGTTTCGATAATGCTGCAGGAATGCACCGCCTGCCTGCCCTTGCCGGTAAACAGCACATAATCCCCCAGGGTGAACAGCTC
>JAKPNM010000084.1 GCA_029548395.1 Bacillota bacterium | reverse complement strand
CTTCGGGCTGCTGGTGGGCGCGACCCTGGGCGGCAACCTGACCCCGATCGGCGCCAGCGCCAACATCACCGGCCTGGGCATCCTGCGCAAGGAGGGGCATGAGGTCAAAAACTGGGACTTCATGAAGATCTCCATCCCCTTCACCCTGGCCGCGGTGGCCACCGGCTATGTGCTGGTCTGGCTGTTCTGGGGCATGGGCGGCTGATGCCGCATACTGTTTGACATTTTCATATCCAAAACGTTTACATCATTGGCAAAGGGCGGCGGCAAGGCTTGCCGCCTTTTTCACTGATGTAAAGCTTGTTTGCATCCAAAGTGACGAAGGATATTGGAAGGAAACCGATGGCGCAGCCTGAGCTAGGTCCAGGTTGACTGACACCGCAGGGCGATAAAAGACCCGGCGCGGCGATGCAATAAAGATCATATCAGGCCCGGCAGCCGGCATCTGCCCGGTATCGGTGGCGAAACATTTGGTTTCTCTGTGTATTCATGTTATAATGAGACGATTTTTTGTTTGGGGGAAGTTTCACATTATGGTTTTAGCGCTGGTTCTGTTCCTGGCCACCTACGCAGGGCTGCTGGTGTTCGCCAAGTACCGCGCCTATATCGCGCTGGGTTCGGCCGCTGTCTTCGTGGTGCTGGGCGCCCTGGGCGTCCTGCCCGCCATCCATGTCTTCAAGGCTGTGGACTGGAACGTCATCATGATGATCGCCGGCACCATGGGCACGGTGTACTTCTTTATCAAATCAAAGATGCCCACGCTGATGGCCGACTACATCATCGAGAAGATGCCCAACGTCAAATGGGTCATCATCGCGCTGTCGCTGTTCTCCGGCCTCATCTCCGCCTTTGTGGACAACGTGGCCACCGTGCTGATGGTGGCGCCGGTCGCGCTGGTGGTGGCGCGCAGGCTTGAAATCTCCCCGGTGCCCATGATCATCTCCATTGCCATCTCCTCCAACCTGCAGGGCGCGGCTACCCTGGTGGGCGACACCACCTCCATCCTGCTGAGCAAGCAGGCGGACATGAACTTTGTGGACTTCTTCTGGTACCACGGCAAGCCCGGGCTGTTCTTTGTCGTCCAGATCGGGGCGATTATGTCCGCCCTGGTCCTGTGGGCGTTCTTCAGGAACTACAAGCAAAAGGTACGCATGGATGAGAAGACCGTCGTAAGCGACTACTTCCCCAGCGTGCTGCTGTTCGGCACCATCCTGCTGCTGATCCTGGCCTCCTTCATCCCCCAGGATCAAAAGCCTGATACCACCAACGGTTTGATCTGCATGGGGCTGATGCTGATCGGCCTGGTAAGGGAAATCATCATCACGCGCAAGCCCATGGAGGCGCTGCGCGAGACCCTCAAGGAGATCGACTTTTTTACCCTGCTGCTGCTGACCGGCCTGTTCATCGTCATCAAGGGCATTGAGGAAGCGGGCGTGGTGAAAGCCATCGGCGAAGCCTTCGCGAAGATGTCCGGGGGCAATCTCTTCCTGGCCTACACGCTGATCGTCTGGGCCTCG
>JAKPNM010000082.1 GCA_029548395.1 Bacillota bacterium | reverse complement strand
TCAATGCCCTTGATGACGATGAACAGGCCGGTCAGCAGCAGCAGGGTGAAAAAGTCGATCTCCTTGAGGGTCTCGCGCAGCGCCTCCATGGGCTTGCGCGTGATGATGATTTCCCTTACCAGGCCGATCAGCATCAGCCCCATGCAGATCAGGCCGTTGGTGGTCTCGGGTTTTTGATCCTGGGGGATGAAGGAGGCCAGGATCAGCAGCAGGATGGTGCCGAACAGCAGCACGCTGGGGAAGTAGTCGCTTACGACGGTCTTCTCATCCATGCGCACCTTTTGATTGTGCTTCCGGAAGACCACCCACAGGACCAGGGCGGACACAATCGCTCCGACCTGGACGACAAAGAACAGCCCGGGTTTGCCGTGGTACCAGAAGAAGTCCGCGAAGTTCATGTTTGCCTGCTTGCCCAGCAGGATGGAGGTGGTGTCGCCCACCAGGGTGGCCGCGCCCTGCAGGTTGGAGGAGATGGCGATGGAGATGATCATGGGCACCGGGGAGATTTTCAGCTTGCGCGCCACCACCAGCGCGACCGGCGCCACCATCAGCACGGTGGCCACGTTGTCCACAAAGGCGGAGACGAGGCCGGCGAACAGCGACAGCGCGATGATGACCCATTTGACGTTGGGCATCTTTTCAATGATGTAGTCGGCCATCAGCGCGGGCATTTTTGACTTGATGAAGAAGTACACCGTGCCCATGGTGCCGGCGATCATCATGATGACGTTCCAGTCCACGGCCCCAAAGACATCGAAGGCAGGCAGGACGCCCAGGGCGCCCAGCACCGCGAAGACGGCGGCGGAACCCAGCGCGATATAGGCGCGGTACTTGGCGAACACCAGCAATCCCACATAGGTGGCCAGGAACAGAACCAGCGCTAAGACCATAATGCGAAACCTCCCCCCCTAAACGAAAAATCGCCTGATTATAGCATAAAAACACAGAAAAACCAAATGTTTTCGCCATAAACGCAGGCTGCCGGGATTGAAAAGCGACGGATTTTTATTTTGTTGGAACAGCGCCCCAATCCATCCGGCTGCCTGCTGCCTGTTCACGCTGCGTACCTGCGCTCAGGGCAGCCAGACCAGGCCGGGCTCCAGGTCATCCAGGGTGGCGCAGGCGGTGCGCGCCATGGCGCCGGCCAGCTCCGCCGTGATGCGGCGCAGCGTCATTTCCACGCCCTTGGCGCCCTCCTCCTGCAGCGGCTGCATGAGGGCGCGCCCGACGCACACGCCGTCCGCGCCCAGGGCCAGGGCCTTGAAGACATCGTAGCCGTCCCTGATTCCGCAATCCACATAGATGCTCAGGCGTCCCTGCGCTTCCTTGACGATGTCCGGCAGCACCATCAGGGGCGGCAGGGCAAAGGGGAGGATGCCATGGTGGTGGGATACCACAATGCCCCTGGCACCCAGGCTGAGGGCCTTCCGGGTATCCGCCGTGCTGAGCACGCCTTTGAAAAAGAAGGGCAACCCGGCCAGGCGGATGACCTCGCGCAGCTCGTCCTCGCTCAGCGGCGCCATGGGCACGCCCAGCACCACATCGCAGTTGCCCTGCGCGTCAAAGGTATGGTCCAGGTCCATGCCCACAGCCAGCGCGCCGGCCTGCCTGGCATGCTCCAGCCGGCGCAGGATCTTTTCACGCTCCGCGTAGGGCTTGATGATCTTGATGACCCGGGCGCCGGTATCGATCATCGCCCCCAGCTCGCGGGGCTCGCCCATGCCGGCAAAGCAGACCGCCCCGCACATCGCGCAGCCCTGCGCCGTTTGCACCATGCCATTGCCGTCCTTGCCCTTTAAATGGGACAGGGCCGCGGTGGCGACAGGGGTGGAAAAACGCTCACCAAACAGCGTGTAGCGGGTGTCCGGCAGGCGCGCGCCGATGTGGCGCATCTCAATGAGCAGGCTGTCCAAATAGTCGCGGGTGATGCGGTTGGCATCCCCGGCATAGCCGCGGTCTTGCATGCTGTCCTCCTTGTGCAGGGCGATACGCTGCGGATGTACTCCGCAGATCGATAAAAGAAGCGGGGTTCCTGCAGAAACCCCGCCGGATGATCCGCTTACAGCCCCAGGGCGTTGTGCAGATACTGCCTTGAAATCATCGCGGATTTATAGTTGCATACCGGGCGGTGGTCCAGCTCCACGCACAGCACGCCGTCATAGCCCGCTTCCTTGAGCACGCGGTAGACGCCGCGGAAATTGATGGTGCCGATGCCCAGCTCACAGAAGGACTGCATGGGGTTCTCGTACTGGCCCAGGTTGGGGTCCACATCCTTGAGGTGGACATAATCAATGCGGTCTGCCCAGCGGCGGAAGGCTTCCACCGCGTCCATGCCCGCGATGGTGGTGTGCGCGGTGTCCAGGCACAGGCTGACCAGCTTGGGGTCGGTATTATCCAGGAACAGCTGGATCTCTTCCTCCTTGTAAATCGCGGTTTGCGCGTGGGGATGGAAGCAGGCGATGATGCCGTTGTCACGCGCCAGCCGCCCGATGCGGTTGGACAGGGCGGCGTACTTGAGCACCTTTTCACGGTCCACCGGGCGCTCCAGCGGCTCATCGTGCCACATGGTGCCCTGCAGATTGAGGTATTTCGCGCCGATTTCCTTCATGAAGGCGATAAACTTGACTGCGTTCTCGTAGTCCAGCTCGTCATCGTCCTTATAGTGCTGGTAGAGGTTGGCCATCTTGAGGTTGTACTTGTCCAGCAGCGCCTTGACGCGCCCCGCATCCCCCTCAAAATAGTCCATGATGAAGGCGAAGTTCTCGACCTCTTCATAACCCAGGTCGCTGACCTCGCGCAGGAATTGCTCAAACTCCCATACGTAATTGTCCTTGTGGTTGACCAGCCAGGTCCAGCCAGTATAAGCGATCCTCATAGCATTCTCCTATTCATATTGTTGGTGTTATCATAGCACAAACAGCACGGAAAAGGTAGGCGATATAATACGTTTAGCCTTCCTGCCGTCGGCAATGCAAATAAGCAAATCGCTGGTCATCCGCGCAAAACGCCCCTGCCCGGGGGCAGGGGCGTCATTCACGGCATCGCATCAGCCGCCAAAGAGCACGCTGTTGATCACGCCCTCCAGGTACTCCTGCTTGCCTGAGCCGGGCAGGGGCGTGTTGCCCGCCTGGACGGCCTTCTTGGACAGCTCTTCCAGGGTAGCCTTGCCCGCGCGGATCTTCCGGCCCAGCTCGCTGTCAAAGGAGGCGTAGCGCTCCTTGACAAACTGGTCAATCCGGCCGTCCTCGATCAGGGCCACGGCCTTGATCAGGCCCAGGGCGAAGCTGTCCATGCCCAGGATGAAGCCCTCGAACATGTCCTGATGGGTGTAGGAGGGACGGCGGTTTTTGGCGTCAAAGTTGAGCCCGCCGCGCAGCCCGCCGGCGCGCAGGATCTCCAGCATCGCCAGCGTGGTGCTGTAGACATTGGAGGGGAACTGGTCGGTATCCCAGCCCAGCATGTCGTCGCCCTGGTTGGCGTCGACCGAGCCCAGCATGCCGTTGATGGCGGCCACGCGCAGGTCATGCTCGAAGGTATGGCCGGCCAGGGTGGCGTGGTTGGCTTCGATGTTGAGCTTGAAATCGCGGTCCAGGCCGTACTGGCGCAGGAAGGCGATGGAGGTGGCGGCGTCAAAGTCGTACTGGTGCTTCATGGGCTCCTTGGGCTTGGGCTCGATATAGAAATCGCCGGTAAAGCCGATGGAGCGCCCGTAGTCCACCGCCATGCGCATGAGCGCGGCGATGTTCTCCTGCTCAAACTTCATGTCGGTGTTCAGCAGCGTCTCATAGCCTTCGCGGCCGCCCCAGAAGACATAGCCCTGGCCGCCCAGCTTGACGGTGCAGTCGATGGCTTTCTTGAGCTGCGCCGCGGCGTGGCAGTAGACATCAATGGAGTTGCTGGAGCCCGCGCCGTTCATGTAGCGCGGATTGCCGAACAGGTTGGCGGTGCCCCACAGGCACTTGATGGGGGTGCCGGCCATTTTGGACTTGATGTAGTCGGTGATCTCGTCCAGGCGCTGGTGGGTCTCCTCCAGGTCCTTGCCCTCGGGCACCAGGTCAACGTCGTGGAAGCAGAAATACTCAAGGCCCAGCTTCTGCATGAATTCAAAGCCGGCATCCACCTTGGCCCTCGCATGGGCCATGGTGCCCACTTCCTCGCCAAAGGATTTGTCGGCCGTGCCCGGGCCAAACATGTCCTGGCCCGTGGCGGACAGGTTGTGCCACCAGGCCATGGCGAACTTGAGGTGATCCTTCATCTTCTTGCCATAGATGACGCGCTCGGCGTCATAGTACTTGAATGCCAGGGGATTGCGTGATTTTGGCCCTTCGTATTTGATTTCAGGCAGGTTTTTGAACAAAGACATAAGATCCTCCTTTTAATATGCGTCCATTACAGTATATCACACAGCCGTGGGTTTTTAAAACCGCCCGATCAGCCATTGTGAACAATAACAAATTCAATCCGGACAAATGCCTGCGCTACAGCCGGGCCAGCTCCTGCCAGGATTGCTTCAGCGCCGGGTAAAGCTGCTGGTAGAGCCTGTGGAAGCGCTGATAGACGGCCGCCTTGCTAGTGTCCGGCCGGATGGCATCGCCTGGCTGCACCAGGGCGTCGCAGGCGGATTCCACGCTTTGGTACACGCCCGCGCCCACGCCCGCCAAGATGGCGACGCCCAGGGCAGGACCCTCGGGGGAGTTGATCAGGGACAGCGGCCGGGCATAGACATCGGCCAGCAGCTGCCGCCAGAAGGCGGATTTGGCGCCGCCGCCGGTCAGCAGCATCTTGTCGGCCTTGACGCCCATGCCGTCGAGAATTTCCAGGCTGTCGCGCAGGCCGAAGCTGACGCCCTCCATGACCGCGCGGATGAGGTCGCCCCGCTGGTGCATCGCGGACAGGCCAAAGAATACGCCGCGGCAGTCCGGGTCTAGGTGGGGGGTGCGTTCGCCCATAAGGTAGGGCAGGTAGATCAGGCGGTTGGAGCCCACCGGGCTCTTGGCCGCCAGGGCGTCCACCAGGTCGTAGGAGTCAATGCCCAGCTTCTCCGCCTGGGCGATCTCCGCCTGGCAGAGGGTATCGCGGATCCAGCGCTTTGACAGCCCCGCGGACTGCATCACGCCCATGACGTGCCAGGCGCCGGGAACAGCGCAGCAGAAGGTGTGCACACGGCCCTTGGGGTCAATGGCGATCCTGCTGGAATGCGCGAAGATCACGCCGGAGGTGCCCACCGTGGTGAAGGCCCTGCCGTCCCTGACCGTGCCGGTGCCCACCGCGGCCGCGGCATTGTCGCCCGCGCCGCCCACCACCAGCGTGCTCTGGGACAGGCCGGTCAGCCGGGAGGCCTCCTCGGATACGTGGCCGGTGACCTCGGGGGACTCGTACACGCGGGCGAACAACTCCCGCGCTATGCCCAGTTTGTCCAGCACCTCCTGGCTCCACTGGCGCCCGGGCACATCCAGCAGCTGCATGCCGGAGGCGTCGGACACCTCGGTGGCGAAGTCGCCGGTCAGCTTGTAGCGCAGGTAATCCTTGGGCAGCAGGATGTGGCGCGTTATTTTGTAGATGTCAGGCTGATGCTTTTTGACCCACATGATTTTGGAGGCGGTGAAGCCGGTCAGCGCCGGGTTGGCGGTGATTTCAATCAGCCGCTCCTTGCCCACCAGGCGGGTGATGTCCTCACATTCCTCGCCTGTGCGCTGGTCCGCCCAGATGATGGAGGGGCGCAGCACCTGGCCTTTCTCGTCCAGCATCACCAGGCCGTGCATCTGCCCGGAGATGCCCAGGGCGGCGATCTGCCGGGGATCCACGCCGGACTGGCGCACCACATGGGAGATGGTGGCGATGGCGGCTTCCCACCAGTCCTGCGGGTCCTGCTCCGCCCAGCCGTTTTGCGGTTGGGACAGCGGATATTCCGCCGACTTGGCGGCGATGACCTCGCCATCAGGGTTGAACAGCACGCTGCGCGTGCCGGAAGTGCCCAGGTCGATGCCCAATAAATATTTCATTATGAACCCCCATTCATCTATATTCACCCGTCAAAAGGTGTATGTCAACAACTAAATACTAAGTCAAACGACCCTCAAAGTCAATCAGCGGCACAAAAACAGGACATGCGCTGCCCGTTTTCCCGGGCGCGGTCCTTGCACGCGAAAACACCCTTGGCCTTCCTTTTGTCAGACCTTGGATTTCTTATGCTTTATCCATGGCCTCAAGGGCCTGGGCCAGGTCGGCGATCAGGTTGTCCGCTCCTTCCAGCCCGCAGTGGATGCGGACCAGCCCGCGGGTGACGCCCGAAGCCCGGGCGGCCTCCTCGGTGGCGCCATACATCGGGCACAGCGCCAGGCTCTCATAACCGCCCCAGGAGCAGCCCTTGCTGAACAGTTTCAGGGCGTTGATCATTTTCACCGCCATCTCGGGCGTCCCGTCAATCTCAAAGCTCATCAGCCCCGCATGGCCCCGCATCTGCCGTTTGATCAGCTCCGCCTGGGGATGGGAGGCCAGGCCCGTGTAATGCACCGCCTTCACCCTGGGGTGGTCTTCCAGAAAGCGGGCCACCTTCATGGCGCTGTCCTGGTGCATGGCCAGCCTTGCCGGCATGGAGCGAAGCCCCCGGATGGCCAGCCAGCCTTCCATGGGCCCCAGGATGCCGCCCAGCCACTCCCGGGTGCTGTGGCGCATCTCCCGGATCAAGCCCTCGTCCTTGGACACCAGCACGCCGCCGATGACGTCGCTGTGCCCGCCGATATACTTGGACAGCGTGTGCATCACCAGGTCAATGCCCATGTTCAGGGGGTTTTGATACAGCGGGGTGCAGTAAGTGTTGTCAAGGTAGGTTATGACGCCGCGTTCCCGGCACAGCGCGGCGACCGCCGGGATGTCGATCACCGAGAACACGAAGGTGGCGGGGCTCTCCAGGATCATGAGCCTGGTGTTGGGCCGGATGGCGCGCCTGATCTCCTCCAGGTCAAGGCCGGACACAAAGCTCATCTCCATCCTGAGCCGGGGGATGCCCACGGAGGCCATGAAGGATTGCACAGGGCGGTAGGAGTCCCGCATGCACAGGATATGGTCCCCTGCTTGGCAGACGGACAGGATGGCGGAGGTCGCGGCCGCCATGCCGGAGCTGAACACCAGGGCGTCCGCCCCGAACTCCAGCGCCGCCAGCTTCTGCTCCAGCAGCCTGACGGTGGGGTTTGACATACGGCCGTAGATATAAGCATTTTCATCCCGGCCGGCGCCCACACGCATATATTCCTCAAAGGTGGGGTGCGCGTACAGGGAGGAGAAATACACCGGCGGGGAAACCGCCCCCAGCTGGCGCTGATAGTCCTCAAAGCCGTGGGTGATGGTGAGCAATTGCTCCTGCATTTGTTTGTTTTTCAGGTCCATGGCCGGCGCCGCCTTTCAGCTGTATATTCACGCGTATGCTATGAAAAAGCATGGGACATGTCAACAGTATTGAGGCTCTTTTATGCACAGCAGGCTTTGGCTGGTGGCTTTTGGGTCTTCATAATTTAATATCCCGTGCATAGCGAATGAAAAGCGGCCGGGGCTTTTATCTGCTCCGGCCGTGACAACATTTGATGCTTATTTCAGGTCAAACCTGTACATTTCTCCCCCGTCGGAGGAAATAACCAGAGTATCCGGGAAGGATTTTAGACCGGGCATGTCAAAATACCATTGTACTGCGCAATGCCCGTTCGTCTCAGTTGCAAACCCGGTATTCTCTTCCAGATAGTCCATATTGCTGTAAACAACGGAATTGCCGTTGTCATCCGTCAGGTAGAGTGAACCATACTTTTCTGCAAGCATTTCCGCCGAATCCATTGAATTGTCTGTCGGGAAAAGGGTCAGCGATATACTCGTTGTCAACGGGGAAATACGCAGTCGATTAATGCGCAATGTTCCATTCGCGAGCGAGATATCCTCTTTTGGTGCGTATTCGTAATCACCGGAGGCTGCATCAAAGGAGAAACGGATCACGATTTGCGCGGTCTCACTCAGCGTTTCAGGATTGTCTGGAATCCCATTATAAGTGACAGTATAGCCTTCTTTTGCCCATTCATCTGCGTTCCGATGCTCTGTATCCGAAACAATGACGTTTTCCATAGCGGCAAAAGCTGCACGCCTATCTGCCAGTTCTGCGAGATACGCTTCGTCAGTATCTTCCTTATCGGCATCTTCAATAAAAACGATGCCGATATTCGGACGCTCAACAACAAATGTCATTTCACAGTCTGTCTTGCCGCTCAACGCAGCGCATGCTTGTAGCATGCAGGAAACGGGGTTTCGGTCGACAGGCAACTCATCAAGGCGCGGGTCGGGAACCAGTTTCCTGCTTTCCTCCGATGCGCTGCAATACTCCACCCATACTTCTGTATCGTTGAGTTTCAGTGAACGCAGCCAGATATACGCGGCTTGTGCGGGCTGTCCGTTTTCCACTTCAAAATCGACAGCCAGCTTTTCGCCATCATATATCAAGCCTTTTACATTTACATTCAGGTGGTCACCAGCATCGGACGCCTTCACCGGTGTATACATCTGCGAAAGCTCCTCTGTTGCTTTCTCTTTACCGAGCAATTGCCGGAAGAGACTTCCTCCTCCGACGGCAAAAACTGTCACGGTAACCAAAATCAAAGCGATTGCTGCAATTGTTCCGGCAGATATTTTTCTCTTCATTATTGGGTTCCTTTCGGCTTTGTAAATCATCCGGCTGACGTTCAGCGGATCCGCTTCAAGACCTGACAAGCGGGTGTTAACTGCACGTTTTATTTCATTCCTGATATACGTATCATTCATCCTTTTCACCCTCTTTCAACACATCCCGCAGTATGTTGCGCGCCTTGCTCAGCCGCCTGGAAACAGCAGACTTTGTACATCCAAGCGCTTTTCCCACATCTTCTGTATTCATGTCCTGATAATAGTACAGGATAATCGCCTCGCGCAGTTGCCGCGGAAGCTGCATGACTTGAAGCAATAGTTCTTCATCATCATCCCTAAACGGTGCTGATGCCTCCGGCAACATATCTGGGGTGATACGACGATCCGTATGTTTAAACCAGCCTCCACGCTGCATATCGCGGCAGGTATTGACAGCGATCTTCATCAGCCATGTCTTGATACTGCTTGCCCCACGGAAAGCAGTCAAGTTTTGGTATACTTTGATCCAGGTTTCTTGAACGGCGTCTTCCGCCAGAGCAGGGTCATTCAGCAGAACACAACAAGTGCGGAGCATGTTTGTCTGGTACGTTTTTACCAGATTTGAGAATTCCTCTGGTCCGATCATGCCAGGGCCCTTGACATCGGACATACACTCCACCTCCTTCACTTATATAGACGAGAGTATGCTGGAATTGTTGCGCTGGAATATACTTTTTCAAACATGCGAAAGTTTTAGCCAAAGTATGTGAAACTTATTTAGATTTGCAAGAGAAGCTTCTTCCTTGGCTAGCAATATAAAGGCCGTTATACCGTGTCAAAAGAAACAGGCAGCCTCACATTCGTCAGGCTGCCCGTTTTTGTAAAGACTGTTTGGTTATTACTGCTAAACCCTTTTATGAATACAGCAGGCTTTGTTCGGACTTCGGGTCAAACAGCTGGATGACCTTGCTGGGGAAGCTGAAACGCAGCTTGTTGCCGGCCTTGAGCGAGGCGCGCTGCTTCTCGGACAGGTCCACGGTGGGGGTGCGCAGGATGATGGTCTGCTCGTCCTTGGTGATCACGTGCAGGTGGTATTCGCTGCCCATCATCTCGTTGACGGCCAGGGTGCCCTCCAGGGTGTCGGGCGCGTTGTCAAAGTGGATCTGGGCATGCTCGGGCCGGACGCCCAGCTTGACCGCCTGGCTGCCCACGCCCCTGTCAGCCATCAGCGCGCACTTGTCCGCGTCAATGGGCAGGCGCAGATCCTGCACCACCACGGTGTAGCGGCCTTGCTGTTCTTTGATCAAATCGGCATTGAAGATGTTCATTTGCGGGCTGCCGATAAAGCCGGCTACAAACAGGTTGACAGGCTTCTCAAACACCTCCTGGGGCGTGCCCACCTGCTGGATGAAGCCGTCCTTCATGATGACGATGCGGTCGCCCAGGGTCATGGCCTCGGTCTGGTCGTGGGTGACATAGACAAAGGTGGTGTCCAGCCGCCGCCTGAGCAGGATGATCTCCGCGCGCATCTGGTTGCGCAGCTTGGCGTCCAGGTGGGACAGCGGCTCGGCGATCAGGAAGACGGCGGGCTCGCGCACGATGGCGCGCCCGATGGCCACGCGCTGGCGCTGGCCGCCCGAGAGGGCGCGCGGCTTGCGGTCCAGGTATTCCTCAATGCCCAGGATGTGCGCGGCCTGCACCACGCGGCGGTGCACCTCCTCCTGTTTGATCCTGCGGATTCGCAGGCTGAAGGCCAGGTTCTCATACACCGTGATGTGCGGGTAGAGGGCGTAGTTCTGGAAGACCATGGCGATGTCACGGTCCTTGGGCTCCACATCGTTGACCACGCGGTCGCCGATCTTGAGGGTGCCCTCGGAGATGTCCTCCAGCCCGGCGATCATGCGCAGGGTGGTGGATTTGCCGCAGCCGGAGGGGCCGACAAAGACGACAAACTCCTTGTCCGCGATCTCCAGGTTGAAATCCTGAACGGCAACCACCTTGTTGTCATAGATTTTTTTGATATGTTGTAATGATACGCTTGCCATGGGTGCTCCTCCTCAACCTTTGACGGCGCCGCCGGTCACGCCCTCAACATAATAGCGTTGCAACATGAAAAACAGGATGGTGATGGGAATGGCCACCAGCACCCCGCCCGCGCAGAAGCGCGTGAAATAGCCCTGAAAGTCCATGGTATTGACCCAGCGGTACAAGCCGACGGCCACGTTGTAGCTGTCCGACTTGCCAAAGGCCACATAGGAGGCAAAGACGTAGTCCCCCCAGGGAGCCATGAAGCCCATCATGATGGTATAGATGACAATGGGCTTTGACAGGGGCATGATGATGCGGCGGAACACATAAAAGCGCGTCGCGCCGTCAATGCGGGCCGACTCGTCCAGGCTTTTGGGGATGGTGTCAAAGAAACCCTTGGAGATGTAGTAGCCCATGCCCGAGGAGGCCACATAGATGAGGATCAGCCCCGGGATGGCGCCCTCCTGGGTCAGCCCGAACTGCTTGAGCAGGAAGTACAGCGCGATCATCGTCAAAAAGCCGGGGAACATCCCCAGGATGAGGATGATGTTCATGAACAGGCGGCGGCCCTTGAAGCGCATGCGGGAGAGCGCATAGCTCACCGAGAGCACCATGCCGGTTTGCAATACCGAGCAAAACAGCGCGATGATCAGCGTGTTGGAGTACCATTTCAGGTATTGGCCGTCCTCAAACAGGTAGCGGTAATTGTCCAGGGAGAAGGCCTTGGGGATCAGGTAGTTGACCATGCCGCCGTCCTCCGTCAGGTAGGAGCGGAAGGACTGCAGCACCAGGAAAACAAAGGGCGCCAGCCAGATGATGCTGATGATGGTCAGCGTGATGTAAATGGCGCGGTTGGCACGGCGTTCCCGCCCTTTCTTGCTGTGCAGCTTGGGCTGCTTGACCTCGCGGATGATGCCGGCCTCGTGGTCGATGTAGGTTTCGACTTCCGGTATTTGCTGTTTGTTTGCCATTACTGGAAATCCTCCTCGTTCTTGACCGACGGGATGGCGTTGTAGACCACCACGTTGATGACCGCTGTCACCACGAACACGATGATGCCGATGACGGCCGCCATCTTGTAGTCAGTGTTGTTGACGGTCATCTTGTACAGCCAGGTAATCAGCAAATCGGTATACCCGGCGTTGCCGCCCAGCTCCATGGACATGGGCCCGCCGCCGGAGAGCAGGAAGATGACGTTGAAGTTGTTGATGTTGCCGATAAAGCTGGTCAGCAGGTAGGGCCCGGTCACAAACAGCATGTAGGGCAGGGTAATCTTGCCGTACATCTGCACGGCGTTGGCGCCGTCGATGCGCGCGGACTCATACAGGTCCGCCGGGATATTCATCAGGATGCCCGTCGCGATCAGCATCATGTAGGGGATGCCGATCCAGATGTTGATCACGATGATGGTGACCCGCGCCCAGATCGGATCCTGCCAGAAGGGCAGGGGCTTTGAAATCCAGCCCCATTGCATCAGATAGCTGTTGATGATGCCATCGGCCGCGAACATCTTGGACACGTACAGCAGGCTGACAAACTGCGGGATGGCGATGGTCATCACCAGGATGGTGCGCCACATCTTCTTGAGCCTGATGCCCTTTTTGTTGATCATGATGGCCACCAGCATCCCCAGGAAATAGTTGAGGAAGGTGGCGAAAAAGGCCCAGATCAGCGTCCACAGCAGCACCTGGGAGAAGGTGGAGCCGTAGTTGGCGCTGCCGGCGGACAGCATGGTCCGGAAGTTGTCAAGCCCTACCCAGGTAAACAGCTTGCCCGGGGGCTGGTGGGTGTAGTCATAATTGGTAAAGGCCACCAGAATCATAAAGACGATGGGCACGACGGTGAACAGGAAGATGCCCATCGTGGGCAGGGCCAGCAGGGTCTTGTGGAACTGGTTGTCCGCCAATGCCGCCACGTCCTGTTTGCTGGACTTGAGTTTCTTGCCGGACTTGAGGATCTGCTCGGCGATCTTGTTTTGCTTCACATTGGCGCGCCAGGTGTACAGGAAGGCCAGCACAAAAAACAGC
>JAKPNM010000081.1 GCA_029548395.1 Bacillota bacterium | reverse complement strand
AATCATCAGACGTCCATTATCTGTATGCTCAGTGCGAAAATGGGTTTCGCGAAGATAGCCCCTGTGTATCAAAACAGCAACCACCCCGGCGCAGGCCGAAGCGGATAGCCGGACAATGATAGTTTAACAAAACGTTTTTCTCTTTGTCAAGAACAGACAAAAACAAGGGCTGCGGTTTCTTGCAAATTTGCAAAGGGGCTGAACACCAAAGCGCAGAAAACAGATGAAAACTAAAATCAGGAAAGATAAGGAAAACTATACGAGAGTAGTAATCTTTTAAATTTTAAAAAATGCGAGAAGTTCGTATTTTTCAGAGACAAAGCTGCGAGCATGCTTACATCATCCGTAAGTGTTATTTTTTTATGTTAAATACTATAATCAAGATAACAAGAGTGGAGAATTCTTATCTTAACTCAAAGGAATGAGGAGGTATTTACATGGAAGCGATATTAAGTGTTGACTCACTAAAAAAATATTACGGAAAAGAACCGAATATTACAAAAGCCTTAGACGGAGTATCATTTCAAGTTATAAAAGGCGAATTCATGGGCATCATGGGAAGTAGCGGCTCCGGCAAAACGACGCTCCTTAATTGTTTAGCAACGATAATCAAACCTACTGCTGGTCTGGTTCACATGCAAGGCAAGGAGCTCAGCGGTTTAAGAGAAAATGAATTGGCAAATTACAGAGGCAGAGAGATAGGATATCTGTTCCGTTGTCTTTGTTAACCATTATATTGGATAATCGTGGAGACGCCCTTTCGCCAGATCTTTATTTTAAGTTGGACTTTATAAGAAATCAAATGCAAAACAATATCTCTCAGATTTTGTTTTATTATCGAGTTAAGAGCGAAAAGAAGGACTATTTCTTTGAAGAGTTAAATATGGGAAGCTGTATCGATGAAATTTTGAAGGATTATGCTCCCCTGATTCATGAAAAGAACTTGAAGGTAGTTCTTCAAAATTTAGATTGCGATATATATACAGACCGCAGGGGATTTGAATTCATTATCGGACAGATAATAGTCAACTCACTAAAGTATTCCGGAAACAATCCGTGCCTGAATATTTCTGTTGATACCGAAGGAGATAAAACGGTATTGATTCTAAAGGATAACGGACAGGGTGTTAAGGCATGTGATTTACCATACATTTTTGAAAAAGGCTTTACAGGGGATTCGGGCGACATAAGAAAAAAATCGACAGGAATGGGCTTGTATTTAGTGAAACAGTTGGCGGATGATTTGAACATAGGAATAGAGGTTTCCTCGGACTGGCAATATGGCTTTACTATAGCCTTTTTTTTCAACAAACAATAAAAAGGCTCAGTCATCAGGGCACAGAAAAAGAACCTCGCTTTGTTTTAAAACTACGAGATTCTTTGACAGGCTAAGGGGATATAAAAAACTACAAACCCTGTATGACAATTCCCTGCGCTGGTCAGATATCCACCTTGAGCCCGCAGCCGGCCTCCTGTGAAGCGAACAGCGCGTCGATCACCTTCATGACGCGCAGCGCCTCCTCCGGCTTGACGATCAGCTCGGCGCCGCGGTCGAGCACGTCCACGATGTTCTTGTAGTACTCGGTCCAGTCGGCCCTGACCTCGGGCAGCGGCGCCTCCTCGGTGGTGTGCCTGGGCCGGGGCGCCATGGTGCGCGTGGGGCCGGCCTCGGTATAGACGATGTCGTCCTCCCAGGCCATCTCGCCGTCTTCCCTGAGCTTGACGATTTTGCCCTTGCAAGACCAGTCCTCCACCACCAGGGTGCCGCCGGTGCCGGACACGTGCCAGCGCGGCTGCAGGATGAAGCAGTTGGTGGCCATCTCCAGCAGCATGGAAGTGCCCGACTCAAAGCGCAGCAGCAGCTTGATGTTGTCATCCACCTCATCGGAATACAGCGAGAACAGGTGCGCGTCGACCGACACCACCTTCTCCGGGAACAGCTGCATCGCCTGGTCGATCAGATGCACGCCCCAGTCCAGCAGCATGCCGCCGCCGTTTTGCTTGTGGCCGCGCCAGCCGTGCATGGCGCCCCGGGAGCCCTGAACCCGCGACTCAAGGAAGTAGGGCGTGCCGATCATGCCCTCGTCGATCGCCTTTTTGACGATCAGAAAGTCCCGGTCCCAGCGGCGGTTTTGATGGATGGAAAACAGCTTGCCGGTTTCTTTGGCGGCCGCCATGATGTCCTCAAGCTCTTTGGCGTTGAGCGTGACCGGCTTCTCGCACACCACGTTTTTGCCGGCGCGCAGGCAGTCGATGGACAGGCCGCGGTGAAAGTCGTTGGGCGTGGCGATGGTGACCAGATCTATGCGCTTATCCCCCAGCAGCTCGGCCAGGGAGGAATATACCTTCAAGCCGTTTTCACGGGCCTTCTCATTGGCCTCCTCGCGCACGTCATAGGCGCCGACCACCTCAATGGCAGGGATCTTCTCCTTGATATTCTGATGGTGCCAGCCGGCCATGCCGCCGTACCCGATGATCGCCAGACGATGTTTCATGCCATATTCCCCCTTTTGTAATGCTTTGCCTCTATCTTATCGGCAGCCGCCGGGCAAGTCAATGGATGCGGAGGTAAAAAAGTAAACGTTTTTGTTTTCTCGGTTTTGCGGGAAGGTTTTCTTCTGTCCGGGCGCAGGCAAAAGCCCTTCCCGGGGCTGAAAACCGCTTGACTTTGCCCCGCGGGGCGCCTATCCTGTTGGTTGCGTATGCAATCATTGCGCGCGCAAGGAGGACGAATCATGCCCGCCATCACCCGGGAACTCAACATCCTGGCCCGCTGCGGCAACCAGTTCCGCGGCGAGCTGCTCAAGATGATCAACCTAACCGCCGCGCAGGCGCCCTACATCCTGCGCATTTGCGCCTCGCCCGGCCTGTCCCAGGAGGAGCTGGCCTCCGGGCTGCACGTGAACCCCTCCAATGCCGCCAGGCAGCTTGCCGCGCTGGAGGAGCAGGGCTTTGTGACCCGCTCGCCCCGGGAGACCGACCGCCGGCAGCTTGCCGTCTACCCGACCGGCAAGGCGCGCGCGGCCTTCCCGGAGGTGCGCCGCGTCAACGCCCAATGGCATGACTACCTCACCCAGGGCATGAGCGAGCAGGAGAAGGCCCTGCTGGAGGCGCTGCTGGAGAGGATGCGCCAGCGCGCCGTGGCCTGGGACAGCCAGCGCGGGGGCAGCCAATGAGAACCGTCCTCTCCTACCTCAAGCCGCACCGCCTGGTCCTGGCCTGGACGCTGCTGGTCAAGTTCCTGGGGGCCATGATGGATCTGTTCATCCCCTTTATCCTGGCCATCATCCTGGATGACATTGTGCCCCGGAAGCAGCCGCGGTTGATCTTCCTGTGGGGCGGCGGGATGGCGCTGTGCGCCCTGCTGTCGGTCACCTTCAACATCTACGCCAACCGCACGGCCGCAATCACCTCGGGCAAGGTCACCCGCAAGCTGCGCCACGACCTGTTTGCGAAGATGGGCGAGCTGTCCATGGCGCAGTTCGACCGCCTCAGCCTGTCCTCCGCCGTGTCGCGGCTGACCACGGACACCTACAACATCAATCAGTTTCTAAACCGCACCCAGCGCCTGGGGGTGCGCGCGCCCATCCTGCTCATCGGCGGGCTGATCCTGACCAGCGTGCTGGACATCCGCCTGACCCTGGTGCTGGCGCTGGCGATGCCCGTCATCGCGCTGATCGTCTATGTGGTCACCAAAAAGTCGGTCCCGCTGTATGACCGCCAGCAGACCGTGCTGGACAGGATGGTACGCGTGCTGCAGGAAAACATCGTGGGCGTGCGCGTCATCAAGGCCTTGTCCAAAACCGCCTATGAGCAGCAGCGCTTTGACGGCGTCAACGCTGAGCTGGCCGAGGTCGCCCGCCGCGCCGGCAGCGTGGTGGCCGCCAGCAACCCCCTGAGCTCCCTGACCCTCAACCTGGGGCTGACCGGCGTGGTGCTGGCCGGTGCCTTCCTGGTCAACCGCGGGCTGTCGCGCCCGGGCAGCATCATTGCCTTTTTGAATTACTTCACCATCATCTCAAACGCCATGCTGGGCATCACGCGCATTTTTATCATGGCTTCCAAGGGCATCGCCTCCGCCCGGCGCATCGAGGAGGTGCTGGACATCCTCCCGGACGCGTCCGCGGACGCGGCGCCGCCCCTTATGGACAGCCCCTGGCATATCTCCTTTGAAAACGTGTCCTTCAGCTACAAGGGCGTGGAGGACAACCTGACCGGGATCGATTTTCGCCTTCGGCAGGGCCAGACCCTGGGCATCATCGGCGCGACCGGCTCGGGCAAGACCACGCTGGTCAACCTGCTGCTCAACCTCTATGAGCCCACTGGCGGCCTCATCCGCGTGGACGGGCGGGACATCCGCGGCATCGCTCCGGAGGCGCTGGCCGCGCAGACCGGCGTAGCCTTCCAGAACGACTTCATCATGGCCGCCAGCATCCGCGACAACATCGCCTATTTCCGGGAGTTCACCGATGACCAGCTGGAGGAGGCGGCGCGCGCCGCCCAGGCCTGGGAGTTCATCCGCGAAAGGGAAGGCGGCCTGGACCATGAGGTCGAGTCCCGCGGCAACAACCTCTCCGGCGGCCAGAAGCAGCGCCTGCTGATCGCACGGGCGCTGGCCGGGAACCCGCGGCTGCTGATCCTGGACGACGCCTCCTCCGCGCTGGACTACCGCACCGACGCGGCGCTGCGGCGCGCCCTGTCCGAAAAGCACGCGGACACCACGGCCGTCATCATCGCCCAGCGCGTGTCCTCCATCAAGGGGGCCGACCTGATCCTGGTGCTGGAGGAGGGCCGCGCCATCGGCCAGGGCACGCATGAGCAGCTGATGCGCGACTGTCCGGTGTACCGTGAGATCGCCCAGGTGCAAATGGGCGCCGAGCAGGGGTACATTGGCGGCGCGGACAGCCTCCGGGGGGTGGCGCAATGAGCCGGATGATCCGCGGCGGGCGCATGAGCCGCAATGAGACCAGCGGGGACCGCCGCTCCCTGCCCGAGGCGCGCCTGCCGCGCGGGCAGATCCTCAGGCGCCTTTGGCGGTACCTGGGCCGCAACCGCGCCCTGCTGCTGCTGGCGATGCTGCTGACCTTTCTTTCAAGCAGCGTGGGCCTGATCGGCCCGCGGCTGTCCGGGCTGGCGATCGACGCCATCGGCCTCGGGCGGGGGCAGGCCGACATCCCGCTGGTATTGCGCTATACCGGGCTGATGGCCGGCACCTATCTGCTGGCCTCCGGGCTGTCCTACGCCCTGTCCCGGGTCACCCTGCGCATGACGCGCAACATCATCTACCGCATGCGCAAGGACGTCTTTGACAAGCTGGTCCATCTGCCGGTCAACTTTTTTGACCGCTACCAGGCGGGCGAGATCATCAGCGTGGTCAGCTATGACATCGACACCGTCAACGAGAGCCTGTCCAGCGACTTTTTGCAGATCATCCAGTCCGTGGTCACCGTGCTGGTGAGCGTAGGCATGATGCTTTACATCAAGCCCGTGCTCACGCTGGTCTTCGTGGTCACCGTGCCGCTGAGCGCGGTGTACACGCGCTGGATCACCGGGCGCACCCGGCCGCTGTTCCGCAGGCGCTCGCGCAAGCTGGGCGAGCTCAACGGCCTGATGGAGGAGATGATGTCCGGCAAAAAGACCACCCGGGCCTATGGCCGGGAGGCCCGGGTGCTGGAAGCCTTTGACTTGAAGAACGAGGAGGCGGTCGAAGCCTACACCACCAGCGAGTACTACGGCACGATGATCGGCCCCTCGGTGGGCTTCATCAACAACATTTCCCTGGCGGCCATCTCGGTGTTCGGCGCGCTGCTGTTTTTGCGCGGCCAGGTCGGGCTGGGCGACATTTCCTCCTTTGTGCAGTATTCCCGGCGCTTCTCAGGCCCCATCAACGAGCTGGCCGCCATCATCGGGGAATTGCAGTCGGCCTTCTCCGCGGCCGAGCGCGTCTTCCGACTGATCGACGCCGCGCCCGAGAAGCCCGACGCCCCGGACGCGCACACGCTTGAGGAGGTGTCCGGGGATGTGCGCGCGCAGCATGTGCACTTCTCCTACCTGCCCGGCGTGCCGGTCATCCGCGATTTCTCCATGCACGCCAGGCCCGGCGCGCTGATCGCCATCGCCGGGCCCACGGGCGCGGGCAAGACCACGCTGGTCAATCTGCTGATGCGCTTTTATGACATCGATCAGGGCAGCATCACCGTGGACGGCAGGGACATCTACGGCCTGACCCGCAGCAGCCTGCGCGCCGCCTATACCATGGTGCTCCAGGACAGCTGGCTGTTTTACGGCACCATCTTTGACAACATCGCCTACGCCCGGCCCGAGGCCACCCGGGAGGAGGTGGAGCGGGCGGCCAAGGCGGCCATGATCCACAGCTTCATCACCAAGCTGCCCCTGGGCTATGACACCATCATCGGCGATGACGGGGTGAACATCAGCAAGGGCCAGATGCAGCTGATCACCATCGCCCGGGCCATGCTCTCGGACGCGCGCATGCTGATCCTGGACGAGGCCACCTCCAACGTGGACACCCGGACCGAGCGGCGCATCCAGCAGGCCATGCGCCAGCTGATGGCGGGGCGCACCGCCTTTGTCATCGCCCACCGGCTGTCCACCATCAAAAACGCGGACACCATCCTGGTGGTGCGCGACGGCAACATCGTTGAGCAGGGCCGGCATGAGGAGCTGATGGCGCAGGGCGGGTACTATACCTCGCTGTACCGGGCGCAGTTTGAGACATATTAGCATTTGGAAGAGGCTGTTTCATCAATCCCCGCGTTTCCGCATGCTGCGGGCCTGCCGCTGGATTG
This sequence comes from Bacillota bacterium, assembly GCA_029548395.1. Lineage (GTDB taxonomy): Bacteria > Bacillota > Clostridia > Christensenellales > Aristaeellaceae > UBA6115. The sequence continues at coordinate 1,691 of JAKPNM010000081.1, read as the reverse complement.
TCCGTGATACACACGGGAGAACCCGGTGAACATGAAATTTCGGGGAACAAGGTGTTGACGTGTTTTTTACAAAATGGTATAAGTGTTGTACTCGCCACATACGGGCGCATTGCCTGCATAAATGCCTGTATCGAAGAGGAGGTGTTTTAGCCAGAGCCGCGGAAGGCCTGCCTTCGGCGCAAGGATGCAGCCATGATTGGAATCTATTCCAAACACAACCCCTGTATTTCCCTGACAGGTAATGTCTTGTTTGCCTGGCGACATGACTGTTTTTATATAATCACAAAGGAGAGTATTGTAATGAAAAGATTCAGACGCTTGCTGACCGCGCTGCTGGCTGTTTTGATGCTGCTCGGCGCCGGGTCTGCCCTGGCCGACCAGCCCGTCATTGTCTCCAATTTGCCGACAGATGTGTGGGACGGCGCGCCTCAAACCATTTTTGACATTGTTCACAGAGGCACCAACTACAATTGGCGCGTCATCCGCCTTGTTGAGAATTTGCCGGTTCTTGACGATTATGACAACCCTGTCCTGTTTGGGAACGATGTCAACGCAGACACAAGCGTGATATGGGATTATTGGTATCTTGGGGATTATTACGATGACGGCAGGGGCCATGACCACCGCCTGGAAGTCACCGCGGACAACCGGACACAGTATTTCAACTTCGCTGTAGATTATATCTCTGACGATTTCAATGAATGCGACTGGATTGTCTACCCCACCTACTATTCCTACAACACCGTGTGCTCCTTCGGCCCGCAGTTCCGCGAGCTGAGCCCGGAGCTGACCTCAAAATGGTATATGTTCACCCCGCTTGACCTGAGCAAGGACGGCAAGCAGACCTTTGACCTGATTGGCGGAAGCGTTTACAGGATCGGCAAGGTGGATGTGCTTGTCGAAGGGGACAGCGTGACGGTCACCTACAAATACCGCAACCGTCATGTGTGGGATTATGGTCAGTTTCTGACCTTCTTCGCGGATTATGACGCTGTCACCACCGTCAATCCCGATGAGATCGAACGCAAATTCGAGTTTGGCAGGACCTACAGCATTGAAAACGACTTTGGCGGGGACACGGAGCAGCTGATGTTCATCTGCAACATTGTCACCTTCACGGACAGCAATCCCGGCCTGGACCGTTTCTGGATAAACCTGCCCGAAAATAAGGACCTGCGCAGCCAGATGCTGGAAATGATCGGCAAATAATGCTGATGTAAAGCTTGTTTGCAACTAAAGCGGCGAGGGAAAGCAAACGATGGAAGGCTGCCGGAAACAGCGGCCTTCTTTTTTATGGATCAGGGCTGTCCTCCCCAGCACGGTGATGATCGCCCGGTAAAGACGGAAGCCAGGTTGATTCATGCTGCATGGGCCCGGCCGGCGCGCGTCAGGGGTGCTCTGACAGCTCATCCTCCTGCCCGCCGGCATCCTGCTCGCTGAGGAATTCGCGCAGGCGCTGCTGAAGGCCGCGGACCAGGCCGGAGGCGCGGCCCCTGACATCTTCGGCGATGACCTCGGCGGCGCCGGACAGCAGCAGCTGCAGGGAGCGGCGCATGGCCTGCCGGACATGCCTGGGCAGTTTGTCCGCGGCCTGCTGCATGGTCCTGAGGTTGCCCAGCCAGTCCTCGCTGAGATCGTCAAAGCTGTCCCCGCCGGGCGACTGCAGGACGGAGAAGATGGCCTCGGTCAGC
>JAKPNM010000066.1 GCA_029548395.1 Bacillota bacterium | reverse complement strand
GCCTCATCGGCATCTTCATCGGCATCCTGCCGGGCATCGGCGGCACCTTCGCGAACTTTGTCACCTATGACCAGGCCAAACGCGCCTCCAAAAACCCGGAAAGCTTCGGCAAAGGCAATTATCAGGGGATTGTCGCCTCGGAGACTGGAAACAACGCGACCATCGGCGGCGCCCTGATCCCCATGGTGGCCATGGGAATACCTGGCGATATGGTCACCGCAGCGCTTATGGGCGGGCTGATGCTCAAGGGCGCGGCGCCCGGGCCGCTGTTCATGCGTGAATTCCCCGCGCTGAGCAATACCATCTTCAACTCGGTGCTGGTCGCCAGCTTTATCATGCTCATCCTGATGCTGCTGGTTGGCGTCCGGGTGTTCCCGACCGTCCTGCGCCTGCCCAAGCATGTGCTGCTGCCTGCTGTCCTGGTGATGGCGCTGGCCGGCATCTACAACATTAACTACTCCATCAGCGAGATGATTGTAGGCCTCGTGATGGGCCTGCTGGGATACGCGCTGGACAAGTTCAAGTATCCGAAGACCCCGCTGGTGATCACCCTGATACTGGGAAGAACAATGGAACTCAACCTGCGAAGGGGCCTGATGCTCAGCCAGGGCAGCCTCGCGCCGCTGTTTACAAGGCCGTTCTCCATCATGTTCCTTGTGTTCACAGCACTGGCGCTGACCATTCCCTTCATACAAAAAAAGAGACAAGCAAAGAAAGCCCAGCTTAGCCAGACGAACAAGCAGTAAAAACCAGGAGGCAGCATGTATAAGGTATTGTTGACAGAACGAATTGACAAAACCGGCATCGACATCCTGTCCAAGGTTGCGCAAGTCGACATCGCGCCGGATCCTTCCGAGAAGACCATCGTTTCCATGGTGGGCGATTACGACGCCATGATCATCCGCGCGACTTTGCTGACCGAGCCAATGCTTGCCGCCGGCAAGAAACTCAAGGTGGTCGGCAGGCACGGCGTAGGAACGGATAACCTCGACATTCCCGCGGCCACCCGCCACGGTATCCTTCTGCTGAACACCCCCGGTGCGAACGCCGGCTCAGTGGCTGAATACACTGTGGGCGCCCTGTTGTACCTGTTCAAGCGCTTCGCCGAGGCTGACCGGATGCTGCGCCGCGGCGACTTCAACCAGCCCGGTTCCCTGACAGGCCTGCTGACCAAGCTGGGCTTTGAAAACAGGGTGGTTGAAGGAAGAACCATCGGCCTGGCCGGCTTTGGCGCCATTGCCAGGCGCGTCTCCAAAATCTGCATCCATGGCTTTGACATGAAGGTGTTGGCGTATGACCCCTATGTGAGCGAAGAAGCCATGAATGCGCTGGGTGTGCAGAAGGTGGCATCGGTAAAGGAAATGGCGCCTCTGATAGACGCGCTGACCATTCATGTGCCCAAGACGCCTGAAACCGTCAACCTGATCAACAGCGAAATCTTCTCCGCCATGAAGCCAACCGCCGTGCTGGTCAACGCGGCGCGGGGCGGCATTGTCAATGAGGCGGACTTGGTGGAAGCCTTGAAGAACAGGTCCATCGCGGCAGCAGCGACCGATGTCTATGACCAGGAGCCGCCACCCATGGACCATCCCCTGTTTGCCCTGGACAACATGCTGATGACCCCACATATCGGCGCCGCCTCTGACGGGGCAATGCAAAACATGGCAAGCTATGTGGCCAGGGGTGTTGTGGATGTCCTGGAAGGAAGGACACCGCAGTTTGTCGTTAACCGCGAGCTGCTCAAAAAAGACGGCTGAACACAGTCTGGAGGAATTATCATGAGAGCGATCTACCACATCAATGAAATCGACAAATGGAAAACCACCCTCAATAGCTGCAACAATCTGCTTAACGTCACAAAAACGCGCGGAGAGACGCTGGAACTCTACATCGTGGCCAGCGGGGACTCGGTCTGCATATGCAATACGCAGGACGAGCAATACCTGGCTGAGCGCAAGCGCCTGATTGAGACGGCGGACAAGGGCATCCACTTCATGTTCTGTAAAAAAGCGCTTGAGGTGCGCAAGGTTGCCTGGCCGGATGATTTCCAGAAAATGCAAATCATCCCTTCCGCAGCGCTCACGCTGATTGAATACCAGGAAAAGGGCTTCCCCTACATCAAACAATAAGGAGCAAACATGAAGAAATCTATTGTTGATACGATTTATGCCGCGCAAAAATACGCACAGGAAATCACAAAGGTCACGGAAACCCACAAGGCCTTCAGCGTAGAGGATGCCTATGGCTACCAACGCGAACTGATAGACCGCTACCTCAGGGAGGGCAGCAAGGTATCTGGCTACAAGATGGGCCTCACCAGCCGCGAGAAAATGGTCCAGATGGGAGTAAACGCCCCGATTTATGGTGTCTTGCTGGAAGAAATGGACCTCAAGGGCAGCCCTCTGGCAGTCAAGAGCTTGATTCATCCCAAGGCGGAACCGGAAATCGCTGTCCTATTGAAAGCGGACGTGGCGCCGGACGCAAGCATTGAAGAAATGGAAAAGGCCATCGGATGGATTGCGCCCGCTATCGAGATCATCGACAGCCGCTATAAGGACTTCAAGTTTACTATGCCGGACGTTGTAGCGGATAACTGCTCCTCCGCAAAATATGAGATCGGAGAATGGCTCTCCTATCCCATCAAAGGGGTCCATATCAATGAAATTACTGTCAAACTGTTAATCAACGGGGAACTGAAGGCTGAAGGTCCGGCGACAGCTGTGCTCGGAAGCCCCCTACTGTCCCTCAGGGAACAGCAGCTGTCGCTGGCAAAAGCAGGCACCCAGCTTAAGAAAGGACAACTCATCCTGACCGGAGCCATCACAGTCGCTATGATGCTTGCCCCCGGAGACCTGGTGCGCGTTGATACCAACCACCTGGGCAGTGTAAGCATCCAATGCGAATAAAGCGCACTCCGAGCATGCCAACCACAGCATTGCGGATACCCCGGACTACCATCAACAGGAGGATTCCATGCACACTGAAGCGCACAAAGCTTTGCTGGTTCGTATCGCTGAAGAACTTTATGAAGCGGACCATACCGGAAAACCTATTGAACAAATCACCAAGCGTCACCAGGGATTGAACATCCAGGATGCCTATGCGATACAATTACTGAACAAAGATCGTGCGTTGACGGATGGCAAGCACATTACTGGTAAGAAAATCGGGCTGACATCCCTGGCGATGCAGCAATCACTGGGCGTTGATCAGCCGGACTTTGGCTTCCTCTATGATTCCATGGACGCTACCCACACAGGCGCCATCCCCAACGATGCGCTGCAGCAGCCCAGGGTTGAAGGAGAACTCGCCTTTGTTTTGAAAGCCCCCCTAAAAGGCAAGGTAACGGCAGAAGAAGTCCGCGCCGCAACCGCTTATGTCGTTCCAGCCATCGAGGTGGTTGCCAGCCGCATCAAAGACTGGAAGTTGACCATCGTTGACACAATTGCCGACAATGCGTCCTGCGGTATGTATGTCCTTGGCAATCATAAGGTGAATCCGGAAGAGGTTGACCTGCGCCAGGTAGCGATGACATTGAGCAAGGATGGCGAAGTTGTCAACTCCGGCTTGGGAAGCGCAGTGATGGGCGATCCCGCCGAGGCAGTCGCCTGGTTAGCCCACTGCCTGGGCCAGTATGGTGTAACCCTGGATGCGGGCGATGTGGTGTTATCCGGCGCACTGTCAGCGGCGGTTCCGGCACTGCCGGGACAATCGTTTGCCTGCGATTTCGGAGACTTGGGCTGTGTAACAGTAAAATTTGAGTAGATAAGCAGAATAAGGTGGGGCATAGAATGAACAAAGTCAAGGTCGGTATCATCGGTCCGGGCAATATCGGGCAGGACTTGATGATCAAAATCAGAAGAAGCAAATACCTGGAATTAACCTGCGTCGTCGGCATCGTGGAGTCCCCCGGTATCAAGCGCGCCCGCGATATGGGCGTTGACGCCTCCCCGGACGGGGTCAAGTACCTGGTGAAGCACTACAAGGACGAAATCCAGATTGTCTTTGACGCCACAAGCGCCAAAGGCCATCTGGAAAACAGCAAGTACCTGAGGGAAGCGGGGATGTTCACCCTGGATTTGACCCCCGCAGCCCTCGGCCCGTATTGTGTGCCGGCTGTCAACCTGGATGAGAACATCCTTAAAGAGCCGGAAGTCAACATGGTCACCTGCGCGGGCCAGGCGACAACCCCCATGGTAGCGGCCATCAACCGCGCTGCGGACGTGTATTACGCGGAGACCGTCTCCTCCCTGTCCTCTTTCTCAGCAGGCCCCGGCACCCGCGCCAATATCGACGAGTTCACCCAGACCACCCGCAACGCCCTCATCAAAGTCGGCGGCGCGGACACCGCGCGCAGCCTGATCATTTTAAACCCTGCCGAGCCGCCCATTTACATGAGCAATACCATCTACTGCCGCGTGCGTGACAAAAACATCGAAAAAATCGCCAAGTCCTGCGAGGACTGCCTCGCCGTCATGAAATCCTATGTCCCCGGCGTGCGTTTTCGTATGAAACCCATCCTCAAGGACCCCAAGGACGACATCGTCATGCTGGGCGTAGAGGTGGAAGGCGCCGGCGACTACCTGCCCAAGACCGCGGGCAACCTGGACATCATCAATGCCGCGAGCATCCGGATCGCTGAAGTAAAGGCAAAACAGTTATTGGGGGTAAAAGAATGAGCAAGATCATCATCACAGATACCACCCTTCGCGATGGAAGCCACTCCGTTGCCCATCGTTTTACGATCAATGACGTCACCCGGGTCGTATCAGCACTGGACAGCGCGAATGTCGACATCATAGAAGTCGGCCATGGCGACGGCCTGGCCGGTTCTACAGCCAACTATGGCTTTTCAGCGGTTCCTGAGATGGATCTCATCAAAGCGGCGGTCCAGTCCGCCAAGAACTCCAAAATCGCGACGCTGCTCCTGCCCGGCATCGGCACGGTGCCCGATCTTGAAAAGGTCAAGGATCTGGGCGTAAAGGTCATCCGCGTCGCCACCCATGTGACGGAAGCCGACATCGCGCATGAGCACATTGAAGTAGCCAAAAAAATGGGCTTTTTCGTGGTCGGTTTCCTGATGATGGCGCACCGCGCGAAGACCGAGCGCGTGGTGGAGGAAGCGCAGAAGATGGAGTCCTACGGCGCGGACGTGGTCTATGCCACCGACTCCGCGGGCGCCCTGCTGCCAAAGGGCGTGAAGGAGCGCATTTCCGCGCTCAAGAGCGCGCTGAAGATCCCGGTCGGCTTCCACTCCCACAACAACCTGGGCCTGGCCATCGGCAACTCCCTGGCGGCCATCGATGCCGGCGCCACCTATATTGACGGTTCCCTGGGCGGCCTTGGCGCGGGCGCGGGCAACACCCCGACAGAGATGCTCGTCGGCGTGATGGAGCGGGCGGGTATCGACAAGAACGCCAATTTCTTCAAGACCATTGACGCGTCCAGCCTGGTACGCAACGAGGTGCTGGAGCCCTATGGCGTACACCTGCCCGCCATCCAGGATTCCCTGATGCTGGGCTACGCGGGCGTCTACTCCAGCTTCATGCTGCACGCAAAACGGGCGGCGAAGCGATTCAATGTGGACTATCGCGATATCATCGTCGAAGCCGGCAGGCGTGAGGCGGTCGGCGGTCAGGAAGACTGGCTGTACGAAATCGCGGAAGAATTAAGCAAAAAATAAACAACTGCAAAACCACGTTTTTAGAGGGTGCTGCCTTCACGGCTCACCTTCTTTTCATGTGTGTATCCATCCAGGGCCTGTTCATGACATTGCGTGATGGACGCTCATGCGGCGGATGTCTCACCGCCCCTTGTGATACAGCCTGCGGCTCTGGTACACCGGGTCGCAGGTCAGGTTGACGCCCAGGCGTCGGAAAATGTTTTCATCCACCTCAGACAAAATCACGGAGGTGTGCACCTCGCAGCCCTTGAGCTGTGGCAGCTGCGACAGCGCCAGCGTGGCCTTTTCG
>JAKPNM010000046.1 GCA_029548395.1 Bacillota bacterium | reverse complement strand
GGATTATCAGAGGAGTGTACGCAACAGGCAGATCAGCCGCGCTCTGGAAGCGATCCAATCCGGCAAAGGGGCGCTGTCCCATACCAATCAAAACGACTATAAGCGCTTTATCACCCGGACACACAGCACGGCGGAGGGGGAAATCGCGGATAAAACAATCTGCGGCCTCAACGAGGAAGCAATCGCCAAGGAGTCAATGTACGACGGATTCTATGCCGTATGCACGAGCCTGGCTGATGAGGCGGAGGCCATCATCCGGATCAACAAGCGGCGCTGGGAGATCAAGGAATGCTTCCGAATCATGAAGAGCGAGTTCAAGGCGGGGCCTGTATACCTGAGCCGAGACGACAGGATCCGGGCGCACTTCATGACCTGCTTTCTGTCATTTATCATGTACCGGATGCTGGAAAAGCGCCTTGGTCAGCGCTTCACCTGTGAGGACACAATAGCCCAGCTGAAGGGAATGAATTTCCAGTACATCAAGGGCTCGGGTTATGTACCCAGCTATACCCGAACAGACTTCACGGACGCGCTGCACGAGGCATTTGGTTTCAGGACGGACTATGAGATCGTGACGCAAAAGCAAATGAAAGCGATCATGAAAAAGACGAAAATAAAGTCATAGGCAAGGAAACATTACGCAGTTTTTGAGCCCATGAAAAAGCTCCTAATCCCTTATATATCAAGGGGTTAGGAGCTTTTTTTCTCTCGCAACTGTCAAAGTCGGGATTTTAGTACAGTTGGGTTATTCTATCATTGATTGAACGTAAGCGTCAAACGGAACCACGTCTACTAACCAAAAGAATCTCATGGGAGAATAGCTCCGACCTGGAACTGCAACGGAGCGCTCAAGAGCACTTAAGGGTTCTCAAGCGCTCGTAAAAGTACCGGGAGTGCGCCAGCGGTCTTGCGCCCTGGCCGCAGGAGGAGCGTCTGCTATGCCGTCAGCCGAATTGAGCAAACTCAATCACCACACCCATCTGGCGCAGTGGCGGCAGTTGGTATACGACTGCCGGCACAGCGGCATGACCGTTAGGGCCTGGTGCGTACAGAACGGGGTTTCGGAGAAGACCTACTTCTACCGTCAGCGGAAGGTGTGGGAGGCAACGCAGCGCGAGACAGCGAACCCACAGCCGTCATCGCAGCCAGCGCTTCCTGCCATCATCCCCTGCACCGCGCCCATCGCTTCGGCGGGTCAGGAGTCCGCAGCAGCTCCCGCGCTTGTGCTGCGCAACGGCACCTGGACCATGGAAGTCGCCGCCGGCTGCGACCCGGCGCTGCTGCGTCTGGCCCTGCGCGCGATTAAGTGAATGTTTGACGCCGCCGGGATACAGCACGTATACATCGCCTGCGGCTATACAGACCTGCGCCTGGGAATCGACGGGCTGGTCAGCATCGTACAGACGAACTTTCAGTTGGATCCCTTCGCCAATGCCCTGTTTCTGTTCTGCGGCAGACGGGCAGACCGCTTCAAGGCGCTGTACTGGGATTCGGACGGTTTCATCCTGCTGTACAAGCGCCTGGAACGCGGCAGGTACCAGTGGCCCCGGAATCAGGAGGAGGTGCTTTGCCTTAGCCCGCAGCAGTTTCGCTGGCTGCTGGAGGGCCTGAGCATCCACCAGCCCAAGGCACACCAGGCGGTGAAGGACATCGTGTACATGTAGCGTGGCAAAAGGCTGGAATCCCTTGAAAACACTTGCTTTTTTCGCGTTTCTCCCGTGACATTCAAGTCAATTTCCGGTATAATGACAGCAGAAAACCAAGGGAGAAAATGGCTGAACAGGCATGGAAACCATCACCATTTCCAGAGCGGAATACGATTTGCTGAAGTCCGCCCAAGCCCGGCTCGCCGTCCTGCAGCAGGAGGTCAACTGGCTGACGGAGCAGATTCGCCTGGCCCGCAAACAGCGCTTCGGCGCGTCCAGCGAGAAAAGCCAGCATGAGGACGGCTCTGTGCAGCTGAGCTACCTGTTCAACGAGCCGGAGTGCATGGCCATGGAAAGCCATCCCGAGCCGGATACTGAAGAAGTCGCTGTCAAGGCCCATGCTCGAAAGGTACGACGCCATACCCAGGAGAACCTGCCTGAAGACATCGAGGTCGAGGTCGTTGAAAGGACCCTCCCGGAAGAAGAACGCGTTTGCCCCCAATGCCAGGGGCAGATGAGCGACATTGGGAGTGAAGCCACAAAGCGGCTGAAGATCATTCCGGCCAGGTTTGTGGTGGAAGAGACCCGCGTGCACAAATATGCCTGCAAGAACTGCCAGGAGCACGATGTCACAACGCCCATCAAGTCAGCGAAGGCTGCCCCGGCGATAATCAAGGGCAGCATCGCCACGCCGGAAGCCATCGCCCATGTCATGACCCAGAAGTTCGTGATGTATTCGCCGCTGTACCGCCAGGAGCAGGAGTACCTGAGGGCGGGTGTGCCGCTTTCCCGCCAGACCATGTCCAACTGGCTGCTCAAGGCGGCGGCCCAGTGGTTGAAGCCGGTGTATGAGCGGATGAAGACCGAGCTGCTGAAGCAGGACATCCTGCACGCGGACGAAACCACGCTGCAGGTGCTGCACGAGCCGGGGAAGAAGGCGCAGGGCAAGAGTTACATGTGGCTCTACAGGACAGGCCGGGACGCGCCGCAGCAACTGGTTCTGTATGAGTACCGGCAAAGCCGCGGGGCGAAACATCCGGAGACCTTCCTCAAGGACTATCGAGGGTACCTGCATGCGGATGGCTATGCCGTCTACTATGGACTGCCGGGCGTCACGGTGGCAAGCTGCTGGGCGCATGTCAGGCGCAAGTTTGACGAGGCCTTGCAGGGCACATCGAAAAAGGACGCGGCCAAGGAATCCAGCGCCCTGAGGGGGAAACAGTACTGCGACAGCCTGTTCGCCATTGAGGGCGAAATCAGCGGTCTGCCGCCGGGAGAGCGGCTGGAGCAGCGCAAGAAACGGGCCAAGCCCATTCTGGATGGTTTCCATGACTGGGTCTTTCAACTGAACGACGCGCCCAAGTCGCTGCTGGGAAGCGCCGCTCACTATACGCGGAAGCTCTGGCCCTGGCTGACCAACTATCTCCTGGACGGCCGGCTGGAGATCTCCAACAACCGCGCGGAGCGCAGCATCAAGCCTTTCGTGATGGGGCGGAAAAATTTCCTGTTCGCCAATGTGCCCAAGGGCGCGGAGTCCAGCGCGGTTATCTACAGCCTGATTGAAACTGCCAAGGAAAACGGACTGGATCCCTATCGTTACCTGACCTGGTTGATGCATGAAGCCCCATCGCTGGATATGGGTAAGG
>JAKPNM010000034.1 GCA_029548395.1 Bacillota bacterium | reverse complement strand
AGGGCCAGCAGGGGCCGGGCGCTTTCCCCCAGGGAGGCCTTTACCGCCTCCTGTTTTTCCTTTTCCAGCATCGCCAGGGCCTGCAGCAGCAGGGTGACGCGGCGCTGTTTGTCTTTGGCTTCCCGGGCGCGGCCCAGCAGGTAAAAAATCCGATGCATGCTCTCTTTCTCCTTTGGATCACTCCGGCGCGCCTGGTGGCGCCAGGCCAGAAGCAATACCAGGCACAGGGACAGGGCCAAAATGGCGGGCCAGCCCGGCCTGCGGACCTGGAAGTAGACAGGGGATTGCCCGTTTTCGGGCAGGACAGGCGGGTCATAGGGCAGGCCGTAATCCTCAAACAGCCCCCTGAGGTTGAGCAGGGAGATCACCGGGATGCCCCGGGCCAGGTAGTAAGCGCCCAGCCCCTCTTCCCCGCTGGTGAACGTTCCCGGGCTTTTGATCAGGCCCCTGGCTGTCCATAGGGGGCTGTCCGAGGGGCCCAGGGCGGCGTCATGCCCGCCCACGGACACAAAGCAGTCGATCCGCCCCAGGGCGCTCCTGCGCAAAGCGACGGCCTCCTCATAATCCCGTGGCCGGGTGAGGCCCATGCGCTCATACAGGGCCAGGATGTCCCGGGCTTCCTCGGGGAAGGCCCAGCCCATCATATTTTGTCCGCTGTCCTCCTGACCGCCCGGGGTGATGAGGGCCGGCGGGCTTGCAATCAGCCCCTTTTCGTACAGCAGCAGCAGCATCTCCGGCGCGCTGAGGGCGGGCTGGTTGGCCCCGTAGGTGGAGGAGCCCAGGGACACCGTGTACACGCATTTCAGGTCCAGGGCGTCGCAGGCGCTCAACAGCGCCAGGTTAAGCCCCGGAAAGGAGCCGGAGAGCACCGCGCCCACCCGCTCCCCGGATTGCAGCCCGGCCTCTCTCAGCAAGCGCGCGCATAAGGCGGCCGTGTCCGGCAGGGCGCTGCTGCGCTTGGCAGCCAGCGGGCCCAGGGTGGTGGTGATGGGGCTGGAAGCCGCGCCGATCACCCCAGACAGATGCCGGTCCTCCTCCGGATTGACAGGGATGCCCAGGCGGGTTTTTTCCTCCCGGATGGCCGCGAGGCCCCGTTCCATGCGCCGGGCTGCGTCCAGCATCAGGTGGTAGTCGGGCAGGGGCTGGCGCGTGGTCATTAGCAGGCTGCCCAGCACGCCCGTCAGGGCGATGAGAACAACAAGACCCAGGGAAAGCCAGGCGCGCTTCTTCACAGCAGGCCTGCCAGGGAGAGGGCCAGCCAGGTGAGGGCGCTGACCGCAGCCAGGCTCAGCAGGGTTTTTAGGACGCCCTGCCGCTCCATGTCCCGCACGCCCAGCCCGGGCAGCGCGTAGCCCGCCAGCGCCCAGGCGTCGCCTGCAGGGGAGAAGCCGGACAGCGCCGCTCCCCAAAGGCAGCACACCAGCACTGCCAGCGCCCAGCGGCGCCTGCCATACAGCAGGACATGGGGGGACAGAAGGCGCAACACAGCCCAGGTGAGCAGCATGGCCGCCAGGGTCATCAGCAATCGCCCGGGTTCTGAGGCCGACATGGCCAGGTAGACCGGCAGCAGCAGGCCGCCGGGGGACAGGCGGGTGCACTCATAAAAGAACAGGGCGATCGCAAGGCCGATCAGCACCGCTTGCCAGCTCATCCCGCGGCCTCCTTTCCCAAGCCGGCCAGATCGCAAAAGCGCCGGCCCTCCCTCTGGATGTTGCCGATGGCTACCAGCAGACAGGGCTTTTCCCCAAGGGCGTCCAGCACCTGCTCAGCCCTGGCGCAGCGCCTGACCTCAAGGCCCGGACAGCGCTTTTTGAGCCGGCGAGAAAACCAGGGCTGCATGTCGCCCAGGAGGAAGACCCCCCGGGCCTTGCAGATCTCCGGCACCCTGAGCATGTCCCGCGTCCGCTCCGGCCGGTCGGCCCGGTTGTTGATCATCAGCCACAGGGGGAGCTTTGGATGACGCTCCTGACAGCGGCCAATCAGCATCAGCGTGCTGCTTAAGTCGTTGGCGGACAGGGCGTTGACCAGCGCGCTTTGCTTCCACGCCGTTTCACTCAGCGAATAAGGGTCCTCCCGTACCCGGGCAAAGCCCCTTCGGGCGTCTTCTTCGTTTACGCCCAGCGCCCGGCACACCATCAGCGCCAGGGCCTGGTTCTCCGGGAAATCGCCCCCGTCCCGGGGCCCCGGCCTGGCCAGCGCGCAGCTGCTGCCCAGCCGCGCCGCTTTGCGGCTCAAAAAGGCATGGGCGCTCTCCTGCCCGGTGAACAGCAGGCCCTTTTTGGGGATGGTGTTGGAGAGCGCCGCCAGCACCTCTGACCGGCTGTAGCCCATCTGCTCCTGGTGGTCGGGTCGGGCGTTGGTGATGACGCCGATATCAGCCATCAGCATGCCGTGCTGGGTCGTCTTTTGCAATTCCGGCGCCACGGCCATGCACTCGATGACCAGCACCTGGGCGCCCTGGGCCGCGGCGGCTTTCAGGGTATCCAGCTGCTCGCGCACATTGGCCGGGCCCAGGCGCCTGATCAGCCGTTCCCGCCCCGCGATGTCCCGGGCCAGGGGAAGGGTGCCGGTGGTCTTTCCATACACCCGCAGCCCGCCAGCCCTCAGGCCAGCCTCAATCAGCCGGGTGACGGAGGACTTGCCCCGGGTGCCGTTGACATGGACGACATGCTGCAGCTTTCTCCGCGCGATCAGCGCCTGGCGCTTTTCCAGCAGCAACAGCAGCAGGAAGGCCGACACAGCAGCGGCAATGAGCGCGACATCCTTCATTCCAGCATTCCCAGGTGGCGCAGGGCATATTCCACGATCTGCAGCTGGTCCTTCAGGCGCAGCTCCAGGGGGAAGCCACGGAAGGTTTCAACGGTGATGACCGGGATCTGAAGCAAATCGCTCACCGCCCGGTTGACGCTGCCTTCGGGGCCCGGGCCGCTGGGCAGAAAGGGGGCGGAACCCAGGAGCCCGGCCTGGGTATCCAGGGTCAGGTCCAACAGGAGGTCCTCCAGGCCGTCAATGCGGGTGAAGATCAGGGTGTTGCCCAGAAAGTCCACCCCTTCCCGGTAGGTGATCGCCTCGTGCAGATCCAGCACCAGGTCGGGCTGCGCGGCCCTGATGTCGGAAAAAATGGCAAAAGCCAGCCGGCTGGCTTCATCGCCCCCGGCCTGGCCGGGGAAAGACCTGTTCAGGTCCTGCTTGTCCCGGACATAGCGCGTGCCCTCCCTGGCCCCCCTGGCATTGGCCGGCGCCAGCACATACAGCGTGCCCCGGGCGATGGAAATGTCCCGGAGCAGCAGGCCGGCTCCCCAGGCGGCGCGCTCATTGCCATGAACGCCCCCCACCACATACACGGTTTTGCCGGGCTCCCGGGCCGTGATTTTGGTCACGGCGGTCTCCTGGGGCGTTCCGGGCATCAGGGCATAGCGCTCCCGGCTGACCGGGTAATCTTCTAAAAAAGTGCCAGCGATCTGCCGGGCGCTGGTGTCCTCCAGCGCCAGATCGCTCTCCGGCTCCACGATGCGTCCGTCCTCCCGCGGAAAGCTGCCCGGGTCATAGCGCTGCGCGCCGGCCGGAAAAGCGGCCAGCAGCAGGAGAAGCAGCCAGACGGCCAGGCGTTGTCCCGCCATGCTCACAGCTCCCTGGGAGGCGCCAGGAAGGCGCCGATGCCCTCCGACATAAGCTGGCTGTAGCCGGGAAGCTGGCCCAGGTCCACCTGGCCCTTGGGGTACATGGACTCGTTGTATGAAACGGCCACCTGCTCAATGCCGCAAAGGTGGCGGGCCACCCGCTCGCTCAGGGAGATGCCCGACGCCGGGTAGGACACATACAGCTTGCCGTAGCTGTCCGCCAGGGTATAGTAGGGATCGACCCCCTTCACAATCAGCTCCTCGCTCATGGGGCCGCGCAGGCGCCCCTGGGAGGCGTTGGCCGACTCAAACAGCACGGCCAGGGTATCGGTATGATCGCCCAGCTCCCGGTGGGACAAGCCGCGCAGGTTCCTGGGGCTGACCTCCAGGCTGATCTGCATGCCTTCCATCTGCATGTACATCACCGCCCAGGCGGCCACGTCCATGGCCCGCTCATGGGAAACCAGGGCGTTGATGGTGGGGTATTCCGGGGAGGCCTCGTGCAGGTCAATGGTGATGTCGATGTCCTTTTCCCGGATGAGGGAGGCGATGCCAAAGGCGATCTGCTCGGTGAAGTTGCCGTTTTTCAGCCCCGGGTAGGCCCGGTTCAGATTGCGCGTCTCCATGCCGGACAGGGTCTGCCCGGAGGAGGCGTGGACATAGACCTCCCGGTCAGGCCACTGGTCAATGGGGTTGGTGGCCCGGCTGCCAAAGCGGAAGACCCGGGGCCCGCCGGCTGTTTCAATGGTAAAGTACATGGGCGCGGCTTCCTGCGGGTCGGTGCAGGTGAAGGCGGAGCGGTTGGCCCGCGGGATCACGTACAGGATGCCCTCCCTGGGCTGGCAGCGCTCCACCAGGGAGAGGGCTGCGATGAAGCCTGCCGGCTCGTTGGGGTGAGTGCCGCCCAGCACCAGCATGCTGGCGCCCGGCTTGCCGCTGTCGAGCACATAGATGTCCGTGTTCCCGCGGCTATCCTTGAGCCGGGGGAAATAATCGCTCAGCTTCTCCACAGCGCTGACCCCGGGGCCCGGGTAAATGGGTTCATCCTGCCACATGCCGGTGAATTCCCGTGCCAGCACGACCACGGCACATACCGCCAGCAGACAGAGCGCCGCGGCGCTCAGGATATGGGAGGGTATTTTTTTGAACATGTCCCCCTCCTCCTTACTTGATCAGCAGCAGCCGCAAGATCAGGGGCACCAGCACCAGGGCGGCCTCAATCTGATAATGGATGTTTTTCTTTTTGCGGAACATGTTGACCACAATCAGCGCCAGGCACAGGGCTACAATCCCCAGGTAGACAATCTTCAGCATGGTGTTCTCCTCAAGGCGTCAGGAAAGCCAGGGCGCCGGTGAACTGCAGGTAGACCAGGGCCAGGGTGATGCACACCAGGAAAGGGATGGCGCATTGTCGCAGCACGGGCCTATAGGGCAGGCCCACGATCTGGGCGGAATAATTGCCCGCCAGCGCCGTGGGCGGCATCAGGTCGCCCAGGCAGCAGATAAAGGCCAGCAGCGCGGCGATCGTGATCTGATCCCCGGTGTACAGCAGCGCCAGCAGGAAGGGCACCCCCATGACCGAGGCCGCGCCGTAGGAGCTGATGGCGCCGAAGGCCGGCATGATGATGGCGATGGCCGCGTACAGCAGCACCTGGGGCAGGCTCAGGCAGCTGACCACGATCCATCCCCGGGCGCCGGTCAGGGTGAGGACCTGGATGAACATGCCCACCCCCATCAGCTTGCTCAGCACCGGGATGGTGGTGTCCATGGCGCTCAGGCTCTTTTCCCACACGGGAAAGCGCCTGCCCGTCAGGGTGGCCGCCCCGGCGCAGATCAAAAAGATCAGCGGCGTGCTCAGCTGGGGGAACCAGGTCGGAAAGGCGTTGGACATCACCAGCAAAAGGGCCAGCAGCGCGATGGGCAGGTAAAGCTTCAGGCCGTACTTGCGCCCGGCCTCCAGGTCCAGCTGGGCCTGCAGGGCCTGAAGGTCCAGTTTCTTACAGTGCTTCAGCCCCAGAAACAGCACCGTAAAGACAGCGCAGACGACGGAGATCAGTAGCAGCGGCCCTTCAAAGCCGATGTACGGCATGTCCACGCCCCCGGCAATCAGCATGGCCGGGATGTTCACCGGCGGAGCCGCCATGCCCATGATGGCGCCGATGGCGATGATGGCCCCGGCCTTAGCCTTGGGGATGCCGATCATCGTGAGCACAGGCGCCACAATGGCCCCGGCGGTCAGCACCGCCGCGGTGGAGGAGCCGGTGATCATCCCCGGGAACATGATGGTGAACATCAGCAAGATCAGCATGATGGCCGGGTACTTGTGAAAGCGCGTGACGATGGCCGCGTTCATGGCGGCCAGGGCGCCGGATTCCTGGATGGCCGTCATGAAGAGCATGGCGGTGGAGATGATCAGGATGGTGTCAATATAGGTGAAGGTGCCCTCAAACAGGTGTCGCAGCGGGATGCCGTGGCCGGATACCAGGCTGGCTGCCACCGCGCCCAGCACCATGGACAGGCTGACCGGCTGCCTGAGGAGCAGGTGGGCCAGCAAAAACACAGACAGCATCACCATGAGGTAGAGGAATTCAAGGTTCAAGGCGCGCCTCCTGAGACTGCGTCGGACAACCCGCAGCCCGCCCCGGCGGAAAGCGACCGGGGATATGGGCTGCGGCGGCAGGGATGGGCTCTGGTCTTACTTGGCGAACAGCTCAGTGAACACCGCCACGCCGTTGGCGATGGCGTAGATAAAGGTCAGGGGCAGCTCGTGCTCCTCGGCGTACTTGGTGAACATGCCGTCAAAGTTGGCGTCCTCCACCACCAGGGCGTAGGAGGCCAGTTCCAGTACCATCATGGTGTACTTGTCGCTCAAGGCGCCGCGGCGGGTGCCGCCGCCCAAATGGCAGATGATGACTGCCAGTCCTTTCTCCTTGATTGCTTCCACCATGGCCTCGGCCCTCGCGGTCTCATCAGCCTCGGAAATCCCGGCGCTGCCCAGCCCCTTGGTGCTGGCGCCCACCGCGATGATCACGGTCTTTATGCCTTCCAGATCCTCAACCGTGGCCAGGGAGTCAAAGGTATAGTCCGTCACCCTGGCCCGCTTCATCAGCGCCTCCAGCATGGCGGCGTCGGCGCTCTGTCCAAAGCTGGTCACCAGGAAGGGCCCCTCAAAGAGGGTCTTGTCTACCTGTCCGATGTGGAAGACCGGGTTTTCCATGCTGGTGTTCATCTCAAAGTCCGGGGCCTCGCCGGCCTGTGCGAGCGCGGCGGCAGGTATCAACATGGCCAGGGTCAGAAGAAGGGCTGTGATTTTTTTCATGTGTTCCTCCATTATGGTTTATGGTGTATTGGCAACAGGCTGCAGCAAGGCGCCCAGCCCGGCTTGCGCGAGGGCTTCATAGTCGGAAAAGCCGGTGAACTCTATGGGGTTCTCGGGGAAGGAGTAGTTATAGGCGGTCTTCAGGGAATCCAGGCAAAACAGGTGGCGGGCGACCCGCACGTCCAGCGGGATGCCTTCCTCCGGGATTTTGAAGGGGATGTGTCCGTCCAGATGGGCTTGGCGGTAGAGCGGCTCTTTGCCGTCAATCACCAGCTCATCGTCCATCTTGCCGTGCAGCGGGCCCATGGAGGGGTTGTAGGTCTCCATCAGGGTGACCAGGGCGTTTGTATTGTCCCCCAGGCTGCGGTGGGACAGGCCAAGGCTTGCGGGCCCGGACAGCTCGATGTTCATCTCAAGGCCGGCCAGCTGCATCTCAAAGGCCATGTCCGCCGCCACATTCTTGGCCCGCTCGTGGTACATGGTGTAGTTCAGGTAGCGGAACTCCGGCGAGCCCTCATGCATGTCCATGACCAGGTTGACCTGCTCCTGATCGATCAGGTTCTTGATGCCGGCGCAGACCTGGTCGGTGAGCGTGCCCTGCAGGGAGCCAGGATAGAGACGGTCCACATTGCGCATCTCCACCGATTCGGTGGTGCGCAGCTCCCGCCCGGAGGCGCCCCTGTAATAGGGCAGGTCCGGCCACTGGTCCAGGGGATTGGTCAGCCGGTTGCCCACCCGGAACACCCGCTGGCTGCCGTCATCCAGGGTGATGGCGAAGAAATCCTGCATCCCGTCCAGGGGCGAGGTATGGCTGAAGGCAGAGCGGTTGGTGCGGGGGATGACCAGCACCTTGCCGGTTTGCACCCGGATGTTCTCAATGAAGGCAATGGCTGCCAGCGAGGCCGCGGACTCGTTGGGGTGGGTGCCGCCCAGCACCAGGAAGACCCCGCCGGGCCGGCCGGAATCAAAGAAATAGATTTCCGTGTCAAGGGCGGTGCCCGTAAGCCCCGGCGCGTAGTCGGACAGCTGGCGGACCTGGCTTAAGGCATCGGTGCGCACAATCGGCTCGTCCCTGCGCATGGCCAGAAAGTCCAGGCTGGCCGGGATCACAAACAGCAGGGCCAGGCCCAGGGCCAGCAGGTTTTTCCAGAGATAAGCGTATTTTCGCATGCTGTCCCCCTTCACTTGACGCCAAGTGCGCGCAGGGCCAGCGGGGCGATGACCAGAAACAGGGCGATCAGCTCCGGCAGCGGACGCTTTTTGCCCGCCCTGGCCAGGAGGAGCAGCGCCAGCAGGGCCGCGATGACAAAATACATGGCCTTCCTCCTTACACAATCAGGATGCGCAAGGCATCCCCGAAGAGCACGAAACATACCCCGCAGGCCAACAGAACCGTCAGGGGAAGCCAGGCGCCGGCCATGACCCCGCGCCACGAGGCATTCAGCCCCAGCCGTTCCCGCGCGTCCGTCAGGATGCCGCCCCGCGGCGCCAGCAGCACAGCGGCCCCCAGAGCGGCGCTGCACCCGGCCACCATCACCGCATTGGCCATCCAGCCGATGGGGAAGACGGCGTAAGCCGCCAGCCACCCCGCCAGGGGAAAGGCCAGCGCCAGGCCGGCCGGCAGCATCAGGCCCATAAGCGCCAGCATCACCGCTGCCGGGGCGTAGGGCAGGATGGCGGCGCTGAACAGGCCGCGCAGGCCCGTCATGCTGGACACCTCGATCACGGCGCCCAGGGCGAATACGGAGGCGACAGGCAGCAGCAGGTCCGCCGCGCCGTCGGACAGGCTGGTCAGCACGTCCCTGAGCGGGCGCTTTTTGGCCGGCAGCAGCATGCTCAGCAGGCTGCCCGCCAGACAGATCACCGGCATGCCGCCAAGATAGACCCGCGCGGGAAACAGGTTCTCCAGCGTCACCGCGGCCAGCACCAGGAGCAGGGGAAGCAGGCAAAGCAATGATGTCCCCGCCCGGGTCTCTTCCGTTTGGCCTGTCCGGCTTTGGGCCGGGGGCATGACCCGCCTTGCGGCCAGGAGCCAGTAGGCCAGAAAGGCCGGCAGGGTGAGGGCCAGAAGCGGCAGGAAGAAGCCGGTGTAGGGGGTGGGCAGCACGCTGCCCGCGCCGT
>JAKPNM010000020.1 GCA_029548395.1 Bacillota bacterium | reverse complement strand
CTCGCGCCCGCATGTCCCGCGAAAGGCTTGTCTCTCGCTCATTTGAATCGACTGTCGTTTCTTCGCTTCTCTTCTCTGTATCGTTTTCAAGGTCCGCGCGGCCCCGTTTGGGGTGCCTGATTAATGTACCATACCCCCCGTAATTGTGTCAAGCGCTTTTTTTGATCCATTCCTTAAATCCGGACCACGATTCACGCCACGATTCTTCCTGTGGTTTGCGGCGGTAAATCGCCCGCTTTGTTCATATTTTGTGCTTTCTCATATTGATGTAAAGCTTGTTTGCATCCAAAGCGGCGAGGGATTTTGTTGGCCTGCAAGGAAGGAAACCGATGGCGTAGCTAAAGCTACGTCGAGGTTGACTGACAGGGCGACAAAAGACCCGGCGCGACGATGCAATAAAGTTTGGAATCAGTATAACCAGAGGACAAGAAAAATGTGCCTTCCCGCCTCGACTGTGTTATGATGTCTGCACATGGGCAGCCTGGAAACCGATAATTCCGCAGTTTCAGTGGCTGTCAGAACACACACAGTAAGGAAGAAAGTATGAAAAGCGCACTGGTGGGCTGTGGCAGAATCGCAAAAACACACGCTGAGGTGCTTGCCCAAATGCCCGGGGTTGAGGTCATTGCCTGCGTAGATACGGTCCGCGACAGGGCGTCCGGCATGGCTAATTCCTTCAAAGCCGCGGTCTACACGGATTATCAGCAGATGCTGTGCCGGGAACGTCCCGATGTTGTTCACCTGTGTACACCGCATCATCTGCATGTCGACATGGCCATCGCAGCTTTGGAACGCGGTGTCCATGTATTGATGGAGAAACCTGCGGCGATTACTCCCGAATCTTTTGACAGGCTGCTCCTGGCCCAGGAACACAGCGCGGCTGCCATCGGCGTGTGCTTTCAAAACCGTTACAACGCAACCACTCGTCACCTGGCAAATCGTCTGGCTTCTGGCGAACTGGGCAAGGTGCTGGGCGCGCGCTGTGTCGTCACCTGGCAGCGCGGCGCTGATTATTACGCTGATGAATGGCATGGCCGCGCCGCGACTGAAGGCGGCGGGGTGCTGATCAACCAGGCCATCCATTCCATAGACCTGCTGGTCCACCTGCTTGGCCCGGCTAGCACAGTCCAGGCCTCCATGCACAACCGCCACCTGCAAGGCCTGATCGAGGTGGAGGACACCCTGGAAGCTTATCTGGAGTTTGACAGCCGGCCAGTGCTGTTTTACGCCAGTCTGGCTTACTGCGTGGACGCGCCGGTGATGCTGGAGGTGATTTGTGAGCGGGCTACCTGCGTGCTGCAGGGAGAACAATTGTCCATACATCATCATAATGATGGGTCAAGTGAGATTGTCCACAACGCAAAGATGGGCAGCAGCGGCAAAACCTACTGGGGAACAGGGCACAAGCTGTGCATCGAGGATTATTACATGGCGCTCGCCCAGGAGCGGTTGTTTCCCATCACGCCGCGGGACATCAAAAGCACCATGGATCTGGTATTTGCCTGTTACCAATCCGCGCAAAGCGGAAAAAAAGTCAGCCTGAACTGAGGAGGTCACAATGAAAGCAGACGGTATGAACTACGCGCCCAAGGGCAAGCCCAGGCCGGTGGTTGGCCCTGGCGAGTTTTTCTTTTCCGCCATGGCGCTGGATCATGGACATATCTACGGGATGTGCAACGGGTTGATTGAAGCGGGCGCAACGCTTAAGTATGTGTATGATCCGGACCCGGACAAGGTGGCGCGCTTTCTGAAAGCCTTTCCCCAGGCCATCCCGGCGCAAAGCAAGCAGGAAGTGCTGAGCGATCAGGACACCCGGCTGGTGGCCGCAGCCGCCATTACCAACCTGCGCTGTCCGCTTGGCCTGGAGGTCATGGAAGCGGGCAAGGATTATTTTACCGACAAGGCGCCGCTGACCACGCTGGCACAGCTGGCGCAGGCCCGGGAAACGGTCAAGCGCACCGGGCGCAAGTACATGGTGTACTACTCTGAACGGCTGCACGTGGAAAGCGCGGTGTACGCAGGGGACCTGATCCGCCAAGGCGCCATCGGGCAGGTGCTGCAGGTCATCGGCCTGGGCCCTCACCGCCTCAACGCGCCCGCAAGGCCCGAATGGTTTTTTGTCAGGGAACAGTATGGCGGCATCCTGTGTGACATCGGCAGCCATCAGATTGAGCAGTTTCTCTATTATACGGGCGCCAGGGACGCGACCATCACCAGCAGTCAGATCGCTAATTACGCGCACCCGCAATATCCCGAGCTGGATGATTTTGGCGATTGCATGCTGTTGGGCGACAACGGCTGCACCGGTTATTTCCGGGTGGACTGGTTTACACCTGATGGCCTGCGCTCCTGGGGAGACGCGCGCACATTGATTTTGGGCAGTGAAGGTTACATCGAGCTGCGCAAATATATCGATGTCGCGACGCAGGACGGTCAGGGAGACCAGCTCATTCTGGTCAACGGCGAAGGCGAGCAGCGTTTCAGCCTGTCAGGTCAAGTAGGCTTTCCCTTCTTTGGGCAGCTGATTTTGGACTGCATTCACCGCACGGAGCTGGCCATGAGCCAGGCACACGCCTTCAAAGCCGCGGAATTGTGCGTGCGCGCGCAGATGGAAGCCCGCAAAATCCGCTGAGCAAAACTTGGCTGTCACCGCGTTCCTGTCTATCGCTGTATGTCTAAAGCTTGTATCCGTAATGATGCAGCAGTTCCGTTTTCCTGTCAGGGATAATTGACAAGTTGCCTTTGATATTCTACGATGTCCGTGCATGGGAGCAGATGGGTGCTGGTGTGCCCCTCGGTCTTCAAAACCGATGTAAGGGGTTAGAAGCTTCTTGGGTGGGTTCGATTCCCACATGCTCTCGCCAGGACAGGGGCCGCCATCTCAGGCAGCCTCTTTGTTTATCCTGGCTTTTCAGAAAAAACAGAAGCATGTACCGCTCAAAGTCTATCATTCGCTTTCTTCCTGTGATTTATCACCACAGCCGCGCCGCCCCAGAATATCATACAATTAAGTTGAAATTCCCGCGCACCTGCGGTATCGTAGCGGTGAGACAATATTTCCTGTTATTCAAGGAGGAGAGTACATGAAAATCGGCCTTAGTTCCTATTCCCTGGATCCCCTGATCAGGTCCGGGCAGATGAGCCTGGAGCAGGCCATTGACTGGGCTGCCAAAAACGGCGCCGAGGTGATGGAGCTGGTCCCCTTTGCTTTTCGTTTTGATGACCCGTCCACGGGCGCCATTGACAAGGACATGATCGCGCGCGTCCGCCGCCGGGCAAAGGATGCCGGCATTGAGTTGGTGAACTACTCGGTGCTGGCGGACCTGCTCAAGCAGGGCGAGGAGCAGGAAAAGGAAATCGCGCGCGTCTGCCATGAGGTTGACATCGCGGCGGAATTGGGCCTGCCCCGCATGCGGCATGACATCTCGGCCTTCCGCCGCCCGATGGATCAAAACACCCAAGAAGCCTTTGACGCGCTGCTGCCGCAGATGGTGGAAGCGGCCACGCGCATTTCCGAATATGCCAAAACACGCGGCGTGATGACCCTGCTTGAGAACCACGGCTTTTTTGTCAACGGCTGTGACCGGGTGGAGCGGCTGCTCAACGCCGTGACAACAGGCAACTACGGCTTGCTGCTGGACACGGGGAACATCATCTGCGTGGATGAGGATCCCTCCGCGGCAGCGGTGCGCCTGGCGCACCGCTGCGAGATGGTGCACCTGAAGGATTTCTATGTGCGCACCCGCGACCCGGGCGATTCCACGCAGTTTGACTGCGGCGGCAACTGGTTCCGCTCCCGCGGGGGCAAATACCTGCGCGGCGCCATCCTGGGGCAGGGCGATTTGGATGTTTATACCGCGATGAAGGCGCTCAAGGACGCGGGCTATCAGGGCAACATCGCCATCGAGTTTGAAGGCATGGAAGAGCCGGCCTACTCCTCTGCCGTCAGCCTGATGAACGCCAGGCGCATCTGGGATGAGGTATAGCCAGCGGAAGATGGCGGATCAATGAAGTCAAGGCGCCGGCTGATTGACAAGGACGCCCGAAATTCTTACAATCAACACAGCAAAAACCCAACAAATAACCTTGGGTAGACCAAGCCTTTTCTCATGGAGGAAGCATGGATTACAAGATTGAAGTCGCGGGCCTTACCCGCAACCTCCCCCTGTGCCCTGTCAATGAAGAGCTGTACATCGCCGCTTTTGTGATCTTTGGCGATGTTGAGCTGACCATCGCCTGCGCCCGAGACCTGCTCAAGATCGCGCCGCCGCATGATGTCCTCATCACAGCGGAATCCAAGGGCATCCCGCTGGTATATGAGATGGCGCGCCAAAACCGCGAGAACCGCTACCTCATCGCCCGCAAGGCGCCAAAGCTGTATATGCGCAACGTCTTTTCCACCGAGGTCACCTCCATCACCACCGTCAACCGCCAGATGCTGTTTATCGACCAGAACGACGCGGACTTCATGCGCGGAAAGCGCGTGCTGATTGTGGACGACGTGATCTCCACCGGCGAGAGCCTCAAGGCGGTGGAGAAGCTGGTCGGCGAAGCCGGCGGCACCGTGGTGGGCAAGATGGCTATCCTGGCAGAGGGCCCGGCCTGCAAGCGCAACGACATCCTCTATTTGCAGACCCTTCCCCTGTTCAACCCCGATGGGAGCGTCAAAAATGACTAATACAGCATCGGGCCGCAAGCTGCTGCTGGTCGTGGACATGCAGCGGGACTTTATTGACGGCGCGCTGGGCACCAGCGAGGCGCAGGCCATCCTGCCGCAGGTTGTCCGCAAGGTGCGGGGCTTTGACGGCGAGGTGATCTTTACCCGCGATACGCATGGGGAAGACTACCTGACCACCCAGGAAGGGCGTTTGCTGCCTGTCCCGCACTGCCTCCGCGGCACTGAGGGCTGGCAGATCCACCCCAGCCTGGAGGCGCTGCGCAGCCAGCCGGCCTTTGACAAGCCGTCCTTCGGCTCGCTGGAGCTGGCGCAGCTGCTGCAGGACATGCACGCGCGGGCGCCCCTGGAGTCCGTCACCCTGGTGGGGCTTTGCACTGACATCTGTGTCATTTCCAACGCCCTGATCATCAAGGCGGCGCTGCCTGAAATCCCTGTGATTGTCGATGCTGCCTGCTGCGCGGGGGTCAACCCGCAAAGCCACCGCAACGCGCTGAAGGCCATGGCAGCCTGCCAGGTCATCATCGAAAACGCGCCGGACGAATAGGTCTTTGGCCTGCCGGCGCTTCCAAGCCTTCGCGGCATCCAATCGTTTTCCATACTGCCGCTGTATTCCGTATCGGAGATGATTCCATGAGCCAGTCCATCATCATTGTCGATTTCGGCAGCCAGTTCACACAGCTGATCGCACGGCGCGTGCGCCAGGCGCAGGTGTTTTCCCAGGTGGTGCCGTTCAACACGGCGCTGTCGGACATCCGCCAGCTCAAGCCCGCAGGCATCATCCTCTCAGGCGGTCCGGCCAATGTCACCATGGAAGACGCCCCCGGCTGCGATCCCGGCCTGTTCAGGCTGGGCGTGCCGGTGCTGGGTATTTGCTATGGCATGCAGCTGATGGCCACGCAGCATGGCGGCCAGGTGAGCAGGGCGCCCAAGGGCGAGTACGGCCTCAGCCGCGTGAAGCTACACACAGCCTCCCGCCTGTTTTCAGGGCTTCAGGATGAGTCAGACACCTGGATGAGCCACTCCCACCAGGTGAGCGCGTTGCCGGATGGTTTTGCAGCCACCGCATCCACCGCCACCTGCCCGATCGCCGCCATGGAGGCGCCGGCGCTGAGCCTTTACGGCGTTCAGTTCCACCCGGAGGTCACCCACAGCCAGCAGGGCATGGAGATCATCCGCCGCTTTGTGCTGGACATCTGCCGCGCCGCGGCGGACTGGCATATGGACAGCTTTGCGCAGCAGACCATTGAGGACATCCGCCAGGCCGTGGGCCAGGGCACCGTGCTGCTGGGCCTGTCCGGCGGCGTGGATTCCGCGGTGGCAGCAGCCCTGATCGCCAGGGCGATCGGAAACCGGCTGTGCTGCGTTTTTGTGGACCATGGCTTTATGCGCAAGGGCGAGCCGCAGCTGGTGGCCAAGGTGTTTACCGCCCATTTCCCCGTGCACCTGAGCGCGGTAGACGCCTCGGAGCGTTTTTATCAGCACCTGGCCGGCGTGACCGATCCCGAGCGCAAGCGCAAGATCATCGGCGCGCAGTTTATCGAGGTCTTCCGGGAGGAGGCCGCCAAGCTGGGCGCGCTGGACCATTTCGCCCAGGGTACCATCTACCCTGATGTCATCGAGTCCGGCGCCATGCCCGGCTCGGTCACCATCAAAAGCCACCACAACGTGGGCGGGCTGCCAAAGGAGCTGGGCTTTACCAGCCTGATCGAGCCCCTGCGCACCCTGTTCAAGGACGAGGTGCGCGAGCTGGGCCGCGTCCTGGGCCTGCCGCCGGAAATGACCGACCGCCAGCCCTTCCCGGGCCCCGGCCTGGCCATCCGCACCCTGGGCGAGCTCACCCGGGACAAGGTGGAAGTGACCCGTCAAAGCGACGCCATCCTGCTGGAGGAGTTTGAAAAGGCAGGCCTGCACCGGCAGGTCAGCCAGTTCTTCACCGTCAACACCGGGCTGCGTTCCGTGGGCGTCATAGGAGACAAGCGCAGCTATGACACCGCTGTCGCCATCCGCGCCGTCACCACCGATGACTTCATGACCGCCGACTGGGCCCGCATCCCCCATGACCTGCTGGCGCTGATCTCCCGCCGCATCGTCAATGAGGTGCCCGGCGTCAACCGCGTGCTGCTGGATATCACGACCAAACCGCCGGCGAGTATTGAGTGGGAATAGTATCAAGAGCAAGAAATTGCGTTGATATACAAGGGGTTTTGAGCGGCTGATGTCTTTGGTGGCAACGAAATGGCAACAATCGACGGTTTCAAAGTAAAAGAGCTAACCAGCATAATGCGAGGTTAGCTCTTTGGTTTGATGGACAATAAATAAACTAAATATTGTTACTAATCTGCTATGTTTACAAGCTTTAAGAATCCTGTACATTCGGATAGTTATATCGCCAATCATCATACTCTTCTTTCGTTATCTCTCCCTTTTCGAGTTGCTCTTTCTTTTGTTGCCAAGCATAAAACATATCAAATATGTTTAGATAGGTTGTTTTCTTTGACTTATCAAGTGTAAGGCATAGTTCACCATCTATGCTGTCTATTTCAATGCCATAAATGTCTTCCAATGCAAACAACGTATGAATCAGGCCAACATAACTGTCGATATATGGGATATTGAGTGCCTGGGGCGCAACATCCAGTGCTTGGGCGATTGCTGCTGTGAGATCTTCTTTTGGGGTTCTTGTTCCTGATTCATACTGTGCAATGCGGACAT
>JAKPNM010000016.1 GCA_029548395.1 Bacillota bacterium | reverse complement strand
GCCTCCGGTGAGGGGGAGGAACGCCGGGGGCATTCTTGAAAGAATGCCCCCGGACCCCCCAAGAACTTTAATTGATCATCAGTCATTGATTATTGTTTTGGGGAAAGGGGTGCGGGGGAAAACCACTTTTTCAAAAGTGGTTTCCCCCATCCCATATCTTCATTCTATTCCTCCACCCCGTGCTTGACGCGGTCCCTCTCCTCGGTCTGCTTGGCGTTGTTGAAACGGTCGGTGGTGCCCACCAGGTAGCCGGTGATGCGGCGGATGCGCTCGAACTTGTGTTCCTCCTCTGTGCGCCCGCACTGGGGGCAGCTGTCGCCGATGATGCCGTTGTAGCCGCAGACCGGGTCGCGGTCGACGGGATGGTTGATGGAACCGTAGCCCACGCCGGTGTCGTGCATGTGGCGCACGATCTTTTCAAAGGCGTCCAGGTTTTTGAGCGGGTCGCCGTCCATCTCCACATAGGTGATGTGCCCGGCGTTGGTCAGCGCGTGGTAGGGAGCCTCCAACGAGATCTTCCGGAAGGCGCTGATGGGGTAGTACACCGGGATATGGAAGGAATTGGTGTAATAATCGCGGTCGGTGATGCCGGGCAGGCTGCAGAACTTTTTGCGGTCCAGCTGCACAAAGCGCCCCGAGAGCCCCTCGGCCGGGGTAGCGATCAGGGTGTAGTTGAGCTTGTGCTTCTGGGCCTTCTCGTCCAGGAAGCGGCGCATGAAGCCGACGATCTCCAGTCCCAGGTTCTGGCTTTCCTCGCTCTCGCCATGGTGCTTGCCGCGCAGCGCTACCAGGGTCTCGGCCAGGCCGATGAAGCCCATGGTCAGGGTGCCGTGCTTGAGAACCTCGCGCACCTCCTCATCCCATTTGAGGTTCTCGCTGCCCCTCCAGACATGCTGGCCCATCAGGAAGGGGAAGTTGTAGACCTTTTTGCGCGCGATGATTTCAAAGCGCTCGTTGAGCTGGTCAAAGACCAGCTCCATCTTGCGCTCCAGCTCCTCAAAAAACCAGGGGATGTCGCCCTTGGCCTCAATGGCGATGCGCGGGAGGTTGATGGAGGTGAAGGACAGGTTGCCCCGGCGGGAGGCGACCTCCGCATTCTCATCGTAGACATTGGCCAGGACGCGGGTGCGGCAGCCCATGTAGGCCACCTCGGTCTCCGGGTGCCCGGGCTTGTAGTAGCGCAGGTTGTAGGGCGCGTCCAGGAAGGAAAAATTGGGGAAGAGGCGCTTGGCCGAGCAGCGGATGGCCAGGCGGAAAAGATCGTAGTTGGGGTCCCCGGGGTTGTAGTTGACGCCTTCCTTGACGCGGAAGATCTGGATGGGAAAGATCGGCGTCTCGCCGCGGCCCAGGCCGGCTTCCGTAGCCAGGAGCAGCTGCTCCATCACCAGGCGGCCCTCGGGGGAGGTGTCGGTGCCGTAGTTGATGCTGCTGAAGGGCACCTGCGCGCCGGCGCGGGAGTTCATGGTGTTGAGGTTGTGCACCAGCGCCTCCATGGCCTGGAAGGTGGCCTTGACGATCTCCCGGTGGGAGAACCTGCGCACGGATTTGAGCAGCTTTTCCGCCTTTTCGCCGTCCATGTACCGGCCCAGGCAGGAGAGCAGGGCCGCGTCAAAGGCGGGCTTGGCTTCCATTTCGGGCACAAGGCCGGTTTCCTTTTTGATGTCCAGGAGCATGTCCTCAACCGTCCGGTCGGCCTCCTCCAGGTCATATCCGGCATCCAGCAGGCGCGCGACATTGTCGCGGAAACGTTTCGCATAGGTCTTGCGAACGCCCGGCGCCATGCCGTAGTCGAAATTGACGATGCTCTGCCCGCCGTGCTGGTCATTCTGGTTGGCCTGAATGGCAATGCAGCACAGGGCGGAATAGGAGGCGATGTCCTGGGGCTCGCGCAGCACGCCGTGGCCGGTGGAAAAGCCGTCCTTGAACAGCTCCAGCAGGTCGATCTGGCAGCAGGTGGTGGTCAGGGTCAGAAAGTCCAGGTCATGGATGTGGATGTCGCCGTTGCGGTGAGCCTCGGCATGTTTGGGGTTGAGGACGTACATGTCATAAAACTGCTTGGCGCCCTCGGAGCCGAATTTGAGCATGCTGCCCATGGCGCTGTCGCCGTTGATGTTGGCGTTCTCGCGCTTGATGTCGGAATCGATGGCATCGGTGAAGGTGATATCCTCATAGGTCTTCATCAGGCGCGTGTTCATCTCGCGCACTCGGCTGCGCTCGGCACGGTAGAGGATGTAGGCCTTGGCGGTCAGCACAAAGCCCTTCTCAATCAGCACGCGCTCCACCACGTCCTGCACCTGCTCCACCGTGGGGCTGGAGGGGATGTCCTCGCTGGACTCCAGCTCACGGGTCACAATCGCAGCCAGCTCGCGCGCGGTCTGCGCGCCCTTCTGGCTGCCGCTGGCAGCCAGGGCCCGGGCAATGGCAGATTCTATCTTTTCAGATTCAAAGGGCACGATGCGTCCATCGCGTTTGGTGATGGTGGAAATCATGGTTAGCCTCCGTGTTGTAGTGAATGTTTCAAATTTTGAAAGCATAAAGATTATGCCCCTTACGCTTCCGGCTGTCAAGGCATAAATCCACCATTCATCGTATACAATTCGACAATCGCCACAATATATTGTGGTTTTTGCATTGCGGTCCGGATAAAATCCGGCTGCCTTGACAAGGCATTTGACCATAGATATACTGAAATTGAATCCGGCTGACAGGTGCTTTCAACGGATTAAGGGAGAAAGACGTGACCACAAAAAAAACAAACAGGAACAAGCTCATCATCAGGATAGTGAGCATTTTCCTGGCCCTGCTGATGGTCGCCGGTTCGCTGGCGGCGCTGGTGGAGCTGTTCTGAACGGTTGAAGCGCTGAAAGGCGTTCGATACAGATAAGAAACATCAAGGGAGGATTGACCATGGATCTGAAGGGTTCCAAAACCGAACAAAACCTCTGGGCCGCATTCGCGGGCGAAAGCCAGGCGCGCAATAAGTACGACTATTTCGCCTCCGCCGCCAAGAAGGAAGGCTATGAGCAAATCGCCGCCATCTTCCAGGAGACGGCGCTCAATGAGAAAGAGCACGCCAAGATGTGGCTGAAGGCCCTGGGCGGCTATGAGAAGGGCGACAAGCCCGGCGACACCCGCAAGAACCTGATCGACGCGGCCGCCGGAGAGAACTATGAGTGGACCGAGATGTACAAGGGCTTCGCTGAGACCGCGCGCGAGGAGGGCTTCAACGAGATCGCCCTGGACTTTGAGAACGTCGCCAAGGTGGAGTATGAGCACGAGAAGCGCTACCTGACCCTGGCCAAGCGCCTGGAGGACAACCGGGAGTGGGAGCTGGAAAGCGACACCCTGTGGCGCTGCCGCAACTGCGGTTTTGTCTATGAAGGCCGCAAGGCGCCCAAGCTGTGCCCGGCCTGCAAGCACCCGCAAAGCTACTTTGAGCGCGCCGCGACCAACTATTGAACAATCTGGGCGCAACCGCGCAAGAAACCCCGGAATCGCAATGGTTCCGGGGTTTTGCTGATCACAGTTGACGCGCTTGGGCCAGGCTTTAAGCGGACAGGGTGTTTTTCCGCCGGCTGGCGTTGCTGCGCCAGGTATGCATGACCAGGGCGACAGCGATGACGCCATAGGCGATAAAGACACGGAAGAACTCGCCGATGTTGGCGTTGCCGAACAGGTTCTTGCCGGCGTCCTGGGACACGGTGAACAGGATGTGGAACAGCAGCGTCCCCACAATGGCCTGGGTGTTGGTGGCGCGGTTGAGCGAGGCGCCGCCCACCAGGATGGCGGCGCCCGCGTACAGGCCTACCATCTCATGGGCCGCGTAGGTCTGCAGCGTGCCAAGGTTCTGGATAAAGAGGATCTGGCCCCAACCGGCCAATACAGTGGAGATCATGATGGCGATGACGCGCACGCGGTTGACGCGGATGCCCGCGGCATTGGCCACGGTGCGACTCTGGCCCACCGCGCGGAACTTCTGGCCCAGACGGGTGCGCATGATAATGATGTTGAACACACACAGCAGCCCCACCAGCAAAAAGGTGACCACAGGCACCCTGGTGCCGCGGACAATCTGTTGAACAGGTGGCACCAGCAGCACCAGGAGCGACAAGAAAGCCGCGGTGCCAGCCAGGGTGATCAGGCGCCTGAGGCTGAGCCTCTTCAGGAGGTACAGCGCCAGGCTGGCCAGGATGATCAGCACGCTCACGCCGTACAGGGCCGTGGGAAAGGGGAGCGACCAGAGGCTGTCCACCGCCATGTACAGCCCGCCGCCCATCAGGTTAAGGGTATTGGCCACGCCGGTGGCGCCCACAATGGTCACCTTGTCCGACAGCGGAATGATCTTTCCGAAGATGAACAAAAAGAGCAGCTGATAGGCGCCGTTGGCAAAATAACCCAGAATCAGCGAGCCGATGGTCTCCTGCCCTTTCATCTTGTTGAGCAGGCTGCCGATCAGGAAGCCAAAAAGGGAAGCCAGGGGCAGGGTGATGCCGGCGGCAGCCAGCAGGCCTACGATACCCTCCAAATCCCAGTTGATGACCAGCATCAGGCCCACCTGCGCCGCCATGGCGCCGATGGTAATGGCGAAGTTGATGCCCATGCCCGCGATGATGGGGATGATCAGCGCCAGCACGATGAACAGGTTGCGCGACAGGCGGCCCATGAGCTGGGAGAAGATGTCGCTAAGCGGACGGCCGGAAAAGATGACAAACAGCACCGACAGCGCCAGGAACACATAGGTGACGATATACTCGCGCAGGTTGGCGCGCGCGGCTTCGCGCAGGTCATGGCGGCGCTTGTTCAAATCAGCCACGGCTGTCACCTCCAGACTGGGTCAGGGCATACAGGATGATGCCATTGGAAATCAGGATACGCATGACTTCAGACAAGCCTCCTTCCGCGATGGCGGCGTTTGCCACCTGAATGCCAAGCGCCAGCACCCCCTGGAAGAGGAAGGTGCCGATGATGACATGGGATACCTTGGCCCGTGACACCGTGGCGCCGCCGATAAGGATGGCGCTGGCGGCCACAAAGCCCATTTGCTTTGGCCCGTTGTACAGCTGCATGAACCCGAAGGACTGAGAGTAGACGATGATGCCCACCGCGGCGATGACCGTGGAGATGGTGGTGCCGATGATGCGCATGCGGTTGACATTGACGCCCGCGGCCTCGGCAAAGCGGTGGTTGGCACCGCCGGCGGACATGGCGATGCCGGTGCGGCTGCGGGAAAACAGCCACATCAGCAGACAGCACAGCAGGAAAAACAGCAACAGCCCGGTGGGCACATGCACGCCCAGCACATCAAAGGCCAGGAAGCGGTCCAGAAGCTGCCCAAAGGAACTGTTCATGTTGTGCATGGTGCGCAGCCCGCTGCCCAGGGCCCAGGTCAGCTTGGGGTTTTTAAACGGCAGCAGCATCCACGCGATGCAAAACAGGGAGACCACGGAGAAACCGACATAGGTGGATACCGTCATCTCGCTGCCCTTGAGGCGGTTGAGCAGCCTGCCGTACAGCAGCCCGATGGGCAGGGCCAGGATGATGCCGCCGATGACCGAGAAGAAGAAGGCGCCCCAGCCGGTCATGTTCATTTCCAGCGCGACCAGGGTGGAGATCAGGCCGGCGATGATGCCCACGGTCATGCCCATGTTCAGGCTGATGCCCGCCTGG
>JAKPNM010000013.1 GCA_029548395.1 Bacillota bacterium | reverse complement strand
TTGTCCTCAATCAGCGTGCGCTCGAAGGTGGCCATGCGGTCCTTGCCAAAGATGGGCGACAGCGGGCCGCACCACAGATACCACAGAAAATCGCGCGCGGCCACCTGGGCTTCGCTGTCGTACTCAAGGTACCAGGCCTCGCGGACCTTGTCCTGGATGTAATCAAACAGCGCGGAGCCCGAGAGCGTCCTGCCGTCCACGGTGAACCGGGCGAATTCGCCCTCCGGCGTCATGGGAACGCAGCCGTGATACAGCAGCAGGCCGTTGCGCCTGAGGTAAAGCTTTCCGTGGCTGATGAAAAAGCGCATATGGCGCTGCAGGCGCACGCCGTGGCGGAAGGAGGCGGTGAGCGCTCTCATCAGCTCCTCCTCCCCGGGGCTGAGCCGCAGGGGATCCTCGGGGTCGATGGTGGGGAAGCTGCTGTCCCTGAGGGGATACTCCCTGCCGTCGATCGTGACGGTGCCCTTCCTGTAGTCCACGCGGCTGAGCAGGTCCCGGCTGTCCATCCCGTACTCCGGACGCCGGCGCAGCAGCTGCCCCTCCAGCTTGAACTGGATGACCGCCATAGCCTTTTGCATGCGGGCGCCCAGGTCCGGGTCCACGGTATCATAGAGGTTGATGTTGAACTGGTCCTTGGGGCGGAACGCCAGGCAGGGGTCGTCCGCGTAGACCTCGTTGGCGAAGACGGACAGGGGGCGCAGGTTGAGTCCGTAGCCATCCTCAAACAGGTCAAAGGTGTTGTAGGAAATGCCCTGGCGGATGACCCCGGCAATCAGCGCGGGGTTGCCCAGGGCCGCGCCCAGCCAGTGGATGTCGTGGTTGCCCCAGAGCAGGTCCACCTTCTGGAAGGCCATCAGCTCATCCATGATCAGGTCCGGGTGGGCGCCGCGGTCATAGATGTCGCCGATGATGTACAATTGCGCCACGCACAGCCTGCGGATGGCGTCGCACAGGGAGTTGATGAAGGCGCCGGCGATGCCGGTGTCCAGGATGGCGCGCACCACGCCGTAGTGATATTGCGCCCGGCTCTCGTCCTCATCCTTGTAGCTCAGCTCATTGATCGCGCCGCGGAAATCCTCGGGAATGACGCGCTCTGCCATGGAACGCGTGTACTTGGCGGACACGGCCTTGAACACCATGATCAGCCGCGTGATGGACAGATAGTACCATTCCTCGCTCAGCAAGCCCTCGCGCTGCATGTGGCGCAGCATGGCTTCCGGCTCATAGATCAGCTGCGCCAGCTCATCCCGGTCCTTTTTGGACAGCGCGCCGGAAAACAGCGTTTCGATCTTGTCGCGGATGGTGCCCGAGGCGCTTTTGAGCATGCGCAAAAAACCCTTGTGCTCGCCATGAAGGTCGGAGAAGAAGTATTCCGTGCCCTTGGGCAGGCGCATCCAGGCTTTCAGCGATACGATGCGCGCGGCGGCCGCCTTTTGGGTGGGGTATTCCTTGGACAGTTGCCGTAAATAGCGCAGGCGCATGTCCTGCGCCGCCGGATGGCCTGGCTGCATGTGGCTCACCTCCAGACATGACAATAAGGCCCTTGATGGACAGTTAGATTGTAGCGTATCGGGGTAGAAGGGGACAAGGCGTCCGGCAGTAAAATAATCCGCAGCATGACGCCGCCGGAACCAATGGAGGCTATTGAGGCTTTGGCACCGCCTGGTCGCTGAACAGCCTGGTCTGGGTCTCCTTGCCGGCGATGCCGTCATCCTTGAGGCCGTTGGCCTGCTGGAAGGCCCTGACCGCGGCCTCGGTGCCCGAGCCGTAGTCGCCGTCGTTGGAGCCGGGGCGGAGGTAGCCCAGCTCAATCAGTCGCGCCTGCAGGTTGACCACATCCGCGCCTTTCGCGCCCTTTTTGAGGCTGGTGATGACCTCAGGCGGCGGGATCCTGGTGGGCGCGGGGGTGGCGGTAGGCGGCGGCACAGGGCTGGGCGTCGGGCTGGGCGAGGGCGTGGGGGATGGCAGGCTCTCCAGCGCTTCGATCACCGTAGCGAAAGTGGGCTCCGGCGAGGCGGGGGGCCGGCTGAGGCTGATGGGCGCGCTGTCGCCGAAAAACAGGAAATACAGGGCCGCCAGCAGGATGATGACGGCCAGCGACAGCACAAGGATGCGCCGCTGGGCGGTGTTCATGGGTTGTCTTGGCTGCATGGGGTCCTCCATTGCCAGGGCCGCGGCCCCGGCCGACAGGCGGTCAGGGTTGAACATCACCGGGGTTTCCCGGGGATATCGATCATCACATAAGAGGAGCTTCCGCAGCGGCGGGCTGATCCGCGCTTCTCCTCATACAACGCGTGCGCTACGCCATTTCCTGCCGGAGCAGCTCCTGCTGCGCGGCGATGGCCAGGGGCTCGATCAGGGGATCCAGGTCGCCGTCAAGGATGAGCTCGATCTGGTACAGCGTCAGCCCGATGCGGTGGTCGGTCACCCGGCCCTGTGGAAAGTTGTAGGTGCGGATGCGCTCGGAACGGTCTCCGGTGCCCACCTGGTTTTTGCGGTGGTCGGCGTAGGCGGCGTCCCGCTCCTCCCGGCTGCGCTCATACAGGCGCAGCTTGAGCAGCTTGAGCGCGGTCTCATGGTTTTTGATCTGGCTGCGCTCATTCTGACAGGCCACCACCAGCCCGGTGGGCAGGTGGGTGATGCGCACGGCCGAGTCGGTGGTGTTGACGTGCTGGCCGCCTTTGCCTGAGGAGCGGTAGACGTCCACGCGCAGATCGCCCGGGTTGATGTCCACCTGCACGTCCTCCAGGACCGGCAGCACGGCCACGGTGGCGGTCGAGGTGTGGATGCGGCCGGAGGCCTCGGTGGTGGGCACGCGCTGGATGCGATGCACGCCGGACTCGTACTTGAGGCGGCTGAAGGCGCCGCGCCCGGAGATGGTGAACACGGCCTCGCGCACGCCGCCGATGTCGCTTTCGGAGACGTTGACCAGGCTGGCCTCAAAGCCGGAACGCTCGGCATAGCGCATGTACATGCGCACCAGCAGCGCGCCAAACAGGGCGGCCTCCTCGCCGCCCGCGCCCGCGCGCACCTCCATGACCACGTCGCGCTGGTCGTCCTCGTCCCGGGGCAGCAGCATCAGCTGCAGGGCCTCCTCCTGCCGGGCGAGGGCCTCTTCCAGCTTTGAGAGCTCCTCCCGCGCCATCTCGTGCATTTCGGGGATGCCCAGCAGCTCCCTGGCGTCCGCCTCCTGCTGCTTCAGGTCACGGTAGGCTTTCCAGGCGCTTACCTGGGGCTCAAGCTCGGCCATTTCCCGCATCAGCGACTGGAAAAGCGGCTGGTCGGCGATGGTCTCCGGCTGAGCCAGGGCGATCGCCACTTCCTCGTAGCGGGCGACAATCCGTTCAAAATACTCCTTCATCGCTTATCATTGTACACTGTCCGGCAAGCCGGTTTCAAGCACGCGCGGCAAGCCGGACAGGTCCGGATGCACCCGCGGGGGCGCAAAATCACGCGGTACCAGCGCGCGGAGCGCGCCGGCCTGGCCGTCGCCCGTTTCCAGCAGCAGGCGCCCGCCGGGGTTCAGGAAGAGGGCGGCGCGGTTCAACACCCTGCGGTAAACAGCCAGACCGTCCGGCCCGCCGTCCAGCGCCAGGGCGGGCTCATGGCGCACCTCAGCCTGCAAATGGGGCAATTCGCCCGTGGGGATGTAGGGCGGGTTGCAAACAATTATATCGAACCGCAGCCCTTCAAAGGGCGCGAACAAATCGCCCTGGCGCAGGCTGATGTCCGCGCCCAGGCGCTGGGCGTTGTCCCGGGCCAGCCGGATGGCCTCCGGCGCGATGTCCCCGGCAAAGACCTCCGCGTCCGGCCGGGCCAGCTTCAGGCTGATGCCCAGGCAGCCGCTGCCGCAGCACAGGTCCAGGACGCGGACGCCCTTTCCGGCCAGGACAAGGGCCCGCTGCGCCAGCGCCTCGCTGTCCTGCCGAGGGATCAGGACGCCCGGCGCGACCAGAAAGGCATGCCCCATAAAGTAGGCCCGGCCCAACAGGTATTGCAGCGGCTCGCGCGCGGCCCGGCGGGCAACCAGGTCAAAAAAACGCGCCAGGCCGGCTGCATCCAGCGCCTTGTCCTGCGCGGAAAGGACCTCAAGCTGGGCCAGGTCCATGACCTCGCCCAGCAGCGTGCGCGCGTCATGCCGGGCGTCGGGCACGCCGGCCTGCGCCAGACGCCGCGTGGCCTGACGCAGGGCTTCCCCGGCTTTCATGCGCCCTGGGGCGCTGCCTTGGGCAGGATGACATAGCCCTCCGGCGTGGTCTCCCCCTCGGGCAGGCCGTTGAGCGCGGCCTCCAGCGCGGCGATGGACACCTCCAGCATCTCATCGGTGGGCGGACGGGTGGTCAGCCGCTGCAGCTGCATGCCCGGCCAGCGCAGCGCGCGGGTGAGCGCGTTGTTGGCATGCGCCAGGCCCTTGAGCGCTTCATAGCCCAGGCCGGCGACGATGGGCAGCAGCAGCAGCCGCGACAGCACGCGCACCGGATAGTTGGCGGCCAGGTCAAAGCCGGTCAGGTTGAAGATGACCTGATCCACCACTGAGTAAAACAGGATGGATAGGATAAAGGTGAGCAGCAGGAAACTGGTGCCGCAGCGCGGGTGCAATGTGGTGAAGCGCTGGGCGTTCTCAGGCGTGAGGGGTAGCTGCGCCTCGTGCGCGTAGACCGCCTTGTGCTCGGCCCCGTGGTACTGGAAGGTGCGCCGCATGTCCGGCATCAGCCCGACCAGGTACAGATAGCTCATCAGGATCACAATGCGGATGGCGCCGGACACCAGGTTGACCGCGATCAGCGACCAGCCGGCGTCGCGCATGGCGCGCGCGGGCAGGTTGGGCAGCAGCACGAACAGGGCCACGGACAGCGCCATGGCCAGCGCCATGGCCAAGCCCATCATGACCTTGTCCGCGCCCTTGCCCAGCTTATTGCTGAGCCATTCCTCAAACTTCGAGGGTTTTTCGCTTTCCAGCGCGCCGGTCATCCGGGCCGCGTCCTGCAGCACCTTCATGCCCAGCTTCATCATCATCACCATGTTGACCGAGCCGCGGACGAAGGGCCAGGTCAGCCAGGAGCCCTTTTTGAAGGGGGATACATAGGGCTCGCGCTTGACCAGGATGTCGCCGTTCTCACGGCGCACAGCCACCGCGATGGCGTCAGGCGCCTTCATCATCACGCCGTCCAGCACGGCCTGGCCGCCGATGTCCGGACGGCGGGCTTCAGCTTTTGTATCAATGGATGTCAGCAAAACAATACTCCTTTTAGTGTCAAATTGAACCACGAATGCCCGGATGGGCCGCCTGCCGCGTGCTGATCCGGCCTGATTCATCCGGCGCGGGCTTGGACCGCGGCTGCTTGCCCCCGCGGAGCGGCAGGCCGTCGGATCTCTGCCTGCCCGCAGGCACAGCGATCCATATACGGATTATACCCCCTTTGCAGCCTGGCGCAAAGGCGCCGGCGCGGGGAGGTTTTGCCGGGATGCCGCGGAAGAAAAAACGCCCCGTGTCAGGGCGCTCCTGTCTGGCAGCAAAAAATCCTGTCAGGCTTCCTCGGTCTGTTTTCCGTAGCGGCGCATGAAACGGTCGACGCGGCCGCCGGTATCCACCAGCTTTTGCTTGCCGGTGTAGAAAGGATGGCACTTGGAACAGATGTCCACGCGCATGTCCTTGCGGATGGAGCCGGTCTCAAAGGTCTCGCCGCACACGCAGCGCACCGTGGCGGGGCCGTACTTGGGATGGATGTCTTTCTTCATCGGGTTCACCTCTTGGCGCGTAATGCTCGGATTCATGGCGCGCAACCATGAGCCGCGAAAAACATAATAGCACGCGCGGTCAGGGAATGCAAGCACGGCGGGGACGATTATGAGCGCAGGTCCTCCCCCAAACCTTCACAGCTTCCCATCACGCATCCTTTTTTTCTTGCTGCGGGCAAAAGCAAGCTTCCGGCGGTTCTTCAACGCCTTTGCGCTTTCATCAATTCAATTTGATGTGTGTGCAAAACATCACTCGGAAAACCTGATGCTTCCCAACAACTGATCAATGTCAGCCAGCAAGGCATCCAGTTGTCCCACAATCACAAACGCATATAACCGGCCTTTGTGCACACGCACAATATGCGTAGTGGAAAGCATTTGGGCAAATTCCCCATCCGCCTTGGTATTGACGCAGTTGATTTTGTAAAAAAGATAAGTGCCGTAAGCAACTACATCAACAGATTGCACCTCATTGCCTGACGAGCGGAACCCATCAATATAAGACTCTATTTCTTTTTCTGAAAGGCTGGAGTTTTTGGTAAAAAGCACGGACTCAGCAGTGCGGGGAGCATCCGTGATTGCCAGCGGGACATCAAAAGTTACTAAAAGAATGTTTGTTCCCGCCACCGTTTCAGATTGGAACAGCGCGGTTTCGATGCCCTGCAATTCCGGCGCGGGAGCGGAAAACCAGCCTGCAGGCACTGTAAAGGTGATTTTTCCCGGCGCGTCCGTATAATCATGGGATGGTGACAAAACAGAACCGATCATGGCGGCATTGGCGCCCAAAACCAAGGAGTCGGCAATTCTATCAAGCGTTGATTTGTTTTCGGGGGTTACCTCCCCCGCATATGAAGTCAGCGTCAGGGTGATGGATTTCCCTTCCACAATGGTTATATACGCCAGAGCGGCGCGAGATTCCCCGTCAAGCGTTTGCTTGATTTCATGCACCAAAAAGGTACGCTGACCTGACAGATAATTGTTCTTTCGGCTGATCAAAGCCCCCTGTGTCTGGAAGACATGCATAATGCTGTCAGACAGCATATTCATTGAGGAATCGCTGAGTTCATTAAGGTTGCCAAGAGGAGAGTTCGCCATAGCCACGCTGACTTCAAAAGCGCCATCTTGGTCGAAGCCAACCAGGCTCAGCAAGTTCTCTGCCATATAATTGACGAATTGCTCCGTAGTGAGACCGTACCTTAGCAAATAGGGATCATCTTTGGTGCTATCCTTTGTAAATACGATCAGGCCGGCAGGCATGGAAATGCACGTTCCGGCATCATCCAGGATGTATGGGTGCAAATCCTCCGAAAATGCCGGCGAAAAGCAGGAACACAGGTATATGAACGCCAGTGCGGAACACAGAATCTTGCAGCTGTTTTTTCTCATGGTTGACCTCCATTGTCCATATCTGTTTTAGCTTTTCCGGGCATCAAACCTTCATGGTGAAGCGTGTCTGCCCTGCCTCGGAAGGCTCCTTCCCGATGATTCACGGTGTGCGATGCTTAGTCAGGCCGTAAGGTGTACGGACTCGTTTGTTTTCGGCAGTATAGGTTATTCTCATCAGGAAGTCAATGAAGAAGGCTTTGCTTGAACAAGCTACAGGGTCACAGGATCATGTGTAAACGGCATGAGGACAGCGGTGCATGGAGGCACCGACGGAGCTTGACCGCGCTTTTGTACGGCGCATCGCCAGAACACAGTATAAAACGCTGAAAATTCAAATTTTCAAATTTTAAATTCAAAAAGAACGCATAATTATTGATTTTTTGCCCGGCTTGCATTATCATATGATAATAGTGGGGATATGTGGAATTTTAACAACAGCCATCCCCAAAGCCTTGGCGGGGGCTTGTGAAAACATGCCACCAGGCGTGAGACGAGCAGAAATACCGCCCGACATGATGTAGCCGCTGTACGCGGATAATATATAGCAGGAACCGCGCGCCTTTTCAAGCGCGCAGGCACACGCTTGCCGAGTTGCTTGCTCGGTTTGGCGGAAAAACCTCCCCGGCACAGCCGGTGAAAGGAAGTATCATGAGTTTGATCATTCTGCTGGTCCTTTTTGCGGCCATCCTGGCGTTGTGTTTCGCGGCGTTCAACTACTTCAGCATGAAACGCCTGAGCGAGGGCAGTGAGCAGATGCAAGAGATTGCCGCGGCTATCCGCGTAGGCGCCAATGCCTTCATCAATTATGAATACAAGATACTCTACCTGACCGTGGTGGTGGTGTCGGCCGTGCTGGCTGTGCTGACCACCTGGCATGCCGCGGTAGCGCTCGTCATCGGTTCCATTATGTCCGGCCTGGCCGGGCTGATCGGCATGAAGTCGGCCACATACTCCAATGTGCGCGTCACCAACCGCGCGCTGGAAAGCCGCAACATCGGGGAGACCGTCAAGGTGGCCTTCCGGGGCAGCTCGGTGATGGGCCTGTCCGTGGGCGGCTTCGCGCTGCTGGGCCTGTTCATTGTCTACTATGTCTTCGGCATCCGCATGGGCCAGGCGGCTGAGACCGAGGCATCCTACATCAACCTGCTGGGCCTGGCCATCAATCCCTTTACGATGACGCTGTCCGGCTACGCGCTGGGCTGCTCAATGGTGGCCATGTTCAACCGTGTGGGCGGCGGTATCTATACCAAGGCGGCTGATATGGGCGCCGACCTCGTCGGCAAGACCGAGGCCCACATTCCCGAGGACGACCCGCGCAACCCCGCCACCATCGCCGACAACGTAGGCGACAACGTGGGCGATGTCGCCGGGCTGGGCTCTGACCTGCTGGAAAGCTATGTGGGCGCCATCGCCTCGGGCATCATTCTTGCCTACCACATGTTCTCAAAATCCGTGGCTGAGGGCACCGGCATGACGGCCGAGCTGCTCAACCGCCTGGTCACT
Organism: Bacillota bacterium; assembly: GCA_029548395.1. Lineage (GTDB taxonomy): Bacteria > Bacillota > Clostridia > Christensenellales > Aristaeellaceae > UBA6115. Next base: position 44,143 of record JAKPNM010000013.1, on the reverse strand, counting down.
TTCCCGATGATTTTTGTGGCCATCGGCCTGATCGCTTGTGTGGCGGGCATCGCCTCGCTGCTGTTGCGTCCCAAGCTGTCCGATGACCCGCACAAGGACCTCAACGCCTCCACCTATGTGGCCGCCGGCGTCACCATCCTGGCCGGCTTTGTGGTCTCCTGGGCGATGTTTGGCGGCCAGGACGCCGCCCTGCTGCGCGCAACACTGGGCTTTGGCGCTGGCTTTGTATCCCCCTGGATCGCCTCCACCATCGGCGTGGTGTCGGGTGTGCTGATCGGCATGGTGGCCGAGTTTTACACCTCCGCGGAGTTTGAGCCAACCCGCCGCCTGGCGCAGGCTTCCCTTGAAGGCCCGGCGCTGACCATCACCCAGGGTCTGGCGCTGGGCATGAAGTCCACCATGGCGCCCTGCATCATCCTGGGAATGGGCATCATCTTCTCTTACTACGCGGCGGGCATGTACGGCGTTGCTATGGCGGCCATGGGCATGCTGTCCTTTGTGTCGGCCACTGTGACGGTGGACTCCTACGGTCCCATCGCCGACAACGCCGGCGGCATCGCAGAGATGACCGGTCTGGACCCCGAAGTGCGCCGCATCACCGATACGCTGGACTCCGTAGGCAACACCACCGCGGCTATTGGCAAGGGCTTCGCGATCGGCTCGGGCGCCCTGGCAGCCCTGGCGCTGATGATCTCCTACCTGTATTCTTTCAACGATTTCAACACCCCGCTGATCCTCAACATCATCAAGCCCATGACGCTGGCCGGCGCGGTGATTGGCGGCGCGCTGCCCTTCCTGTTCTCGGGCATTCTCATTGAGGCCGTAGCCAAGGCCGCGCGCAAGATGGTGGACGAGGTGCGCCGTCAGTTCCGGGAGATCCCCGGCCTGCTCTCCGGTGAGGCCAAGCCCGATTACAAGACATGCATTGAGATCTCCTCCAAGGGCGCCATAGGTGAGATGAAGATGCCCTCCTTGCTGGCCATCCTGGTGCCGGTGGCCTGCGGCTTTCTGCTGGGCCCGCACTTTGTGGGCGGCCTGATCATCGGCTCCACCATCTGCGCCATCATGATCGCCATCTTCGCCGGCAACGCCGGGGGCGCCTGGGACAATGGCAAGAAATACATCGAGACCGGCGCCATTGAGGGCCATGACAGGCACTCCGCCGCCCATGACGCCGCCATCATCGGCGACACCGTGGGCGACCCGCTCAAGGACACCGTGGGCCCCTGCCTGGACATCTTCATCAAGATGATGGCCACTGTTTCCCTGGTGACCGTGGCGGTTTTTGCCAACAACAACCTGCTCGCCTGGCTGGGGATCACCCTGTAAGACAAAAAGGAGCCGCAGCAGGCTTTTCGCTGCGGCCCTTGCCAATGAAAAACTGTCCGGCTCAGCCGGAGATCACGCCTTTTTTGAGGATGACGCAGGCGTACAGGGCGGTTTCCCCGGTCTGGATGGTGGCGTAGGCCTTGCGGCTGATGTCGTAAAAAGCAAAGCGCTCCGCAAACTGGATCTTGGTGCCCGGCTCATGGCGCTCCACGATGTCGCGGAAGGTATCCCAGATGGGTGGATCCTCCGGCAGGTCGCCCGGCACCGTCTGCATCAGGGTGACAGGCGCTTCCACATAGGTATCCAGCGGGAAGAGGCGCAGGATGGCGTCCAGCAGCTCGGGCACGCTGTGCCCATCGCAGCGCAGGCAGCGCGCGTTCATGCTGGCGGCCGGAAAATTGCCGTCGCCGATGACCAGGTCGTCCCCGTGGCCCATCTCCGCGATCACCTTGAGCAGTTCCGGGCTTAACAGTGGTGAAATTCCCTTAAGCATGTTGTGCCTCCCTTGATTGATATGAAACGTTTATCAGCTTCATCATATAAAATGAGTTCATCAGGTGTCAAGGGCGCCCGGTCGCAGGCTTGCCCCTGACAAGCGGCGTATATAATGAATTTCCCGCGGGAACAGGGCGTGAACCGCCGGCTCAGCCTGCCAGGAAGTCCCGCACCAGTTCGGCGGCAGTGATGACCTGCGCCCGGCTGACATCATGATGCGTCACAAAGCGGTACTGCCCCCCGGACTGGCCGTTGACCAGCACGCCCCTGCCCATAAGAAAACCGACAAAGCCCTGATGGTCGAAACCGGGCTTTGTGACCTCAAAAAACACCATGTTGATGTGGACGTTGTCCTGGTCCACCCTGATCCCCGGGATGTCGGCCAGCGCGGCGGCCAGCGCTTTGGCGTTGCGGTGATCCTCCCCGAGGCGGGCGGTCATGTCATTGATGGCCAGCAGCCCGCAGGCGGCCAGCACGCCGGCCTGCCGCATCCCGCCGCCCAGCACCTTGCGGTTGCGCCGCGCCAGGGCGATGAATTCCCCGGTGCCGCACAGCATGCTGCCCACCGGCGCGCACAGGCCCTTGGACAGACAGAACATGACCGAGTCCACTTCCTTGGCCACCTCGCAGGCGGGCACGCCAAGCGCCGCCGCGGCGTTGAACAGCCGCGCGCCGTCCATGTGCACCTTCATGCCCAGCTCATGGGCGGCGTCCACCGCGTCGCGGATCTTCCCAAGCGGCACCACCGTGCCGTCGCCCAGCGCGTTTTCCAGGCACAAAAGGCCGGTCCTGGGCGCGTGAAGGTCCTGCGGGTCGCGGAACAGGGCCCTGACCGCCGCGGCCGATACGCCATGGGGCTCATTGACCAGCGCGGCTGACAGGTGGGACAGCCGCGCGTGGCCGCCCTGCTCATGGACGATCACATGGCTGTGGGCAGAGGCGATCATCTCCTGCCCCGGGCGGGTATGGCTCATGATAGCCAGCTGGTTGCCCATGGTGCCCGAGCACACAAACAGGGCCGCTTCCTTGCCGGTGACCTGCGCGGCCAGGGTTTCCAGCCGGTTGACGGTCGGGTCGTCGCCATAGACGTCATCGCCCACGGGCGCCATCATCATGGCCTCCCGCATGGCCCGGGTGGGCCGGGTGACAGTGTCGCTGCGCAGATCTATCATGTCGCTCTCCTTTACAGGGCATGCCGCCGCCGTTTTCCTTCTGTTTCCTTGGGCCTCGGGGCGTTTTTATGCGTTGCCGGGAAACTGACTAAAATCTATCACAATTCCCGGGGCAATAACAGGTTTCCCCGCGCGATGCTCAGTTTCTTTTTTGCGTTTGCCGGGAGGGACGGGCCGCTTCTCCGGTGCCGGGGCCGCCTGCCCCGGGCCCAGGTGATTGACAAGCCGGAGCATCGCCCATATAATTCGTGATTGCCGATTTGGCTACGAACAAAGGGGGAACCATGGACCAGCTGCACAGGGAGATCGCGCGCCGGCGCACCTTTGCGATCATCAGCCACCCGGACGCGGGCAAGACCACGCTGACGGAAAAGCTGCTGCTGTATGGCGGCGCCATCCGCCAGGCGGGCAGCGTCAAGGCGCGCAAGGCGGCGGCGCATGCCACCTCCGACTGGATGGAGATCGAAAAGCAGCGTGGCATCTCGGTGACCAGCTCGGCCATGCAGTTTTCCTTTGAGGGCTACCATATCAATATCCTGGACACCCCCGGCCACCAGGATTTTTCCGAGGATACCTACCGCGTGCTGGTGGCGGCTGACAGCGCGGTCATGCTGCTGGACGCCTCCCGGGGCGTGGAGGAACAGACCCGCAAGCTCTTCCGGGTCTGCCGCATGCGCGGCATCCCCATTTTTACCTTTGTCAACAAAATGGACCGCGCCGCCAAGGACCCCTTCGCGCTGATGGAGGAGCTTGAGCAGGTGCTGGGCATCCGCTCCTGCCCGGTCAACTGGCCCATTGGCGTGGACGGTGATTTTCAGGGCGTCTACCACCGTGATACCAGGGCGGTGGAGCTGTATTTTTCAAGCGACCATGGCCGCACCAAGGCCCGCAAGACCGAGGTGTCCATCGATGACCCCGCCCTTGAGGGCATGCTGGCCGCCCACTACCTCACCCGGCTGCGCGAGGAGGTTGAGCTGCTGGACGAGGCCGGCGACGCCTTTGACCTGGCCGCCATCCGCCGGGGCGAGCTGACGCCGATGTTCTTCGGCTCGGCCATCACCAACTTCGGCGTGGAGCCCTTTTTGAACCGCTTTTTGTCCTATACCCTGCCGCCCACGCCGCGCATGAGCGACCAGGGGGAGATCCGGCCGGACAGCCCGGACTTCAGCGGCTTTGTTTTCAAAATCCAGGCCAACATGAACCCGGCCCACCGCGACCGCCTGGCCTTTGTGCGCGTGGTCTCGGGCGTGTTCAGGCGCGACATGAACGCCTGGCATTCCGGACAGAACAAGCAGATCCAGCTCAAAGCGCCCCAGCAGTTCATGGCGGATGAGCGCGCCATGGTGGAGACCGCCTACCCCGGGGACATCATCGGCCTGTTTGACCCGGGCATCTACCGCCTGGGGGACACCCTCTCCCAGAAGCCCGGCCTGCGTTTTGAGCGCATCCCCGTGTTCGCGCCGGAGCATTTTGCACGCGTGCGCCCCTTTGACAGCATGAAGCGAAAGCAGTTTTTAAAGGGCATCGAACAGCTGTCCAACGAGGGCGCGATCCAGACCTTCACGCGCGAGGAGATCGGGCTTGAGCAGAGCATCGTGGGCGTGGTGGGCGTGCTGCAGTTTGACGTGCTGGCCTACCGCCTCAAAAATGAATACGGCGCGGAGCTGATCATGGACAGCCTGCCCTGGCGCTTTGTGCGCTGGGTGGTTGACAGCCCCAAGCCCTTGGACGCGCTCAACCTGACCTCCACCACCGCCCGGGGCACTGACGCCCGGGGCAAGCCCGTGCTCTTTTTTGAGAATGAGTGGTCCATCCGCCTGGCCATGGAGAGAAATCCCGGCCTGGCGCTGGATGAGATCGAGCCCATGGATGCCTTTGAGGGCCGTACATAATAAGGCCGGCCCGCGTCGGTATGGGCGCAGCTTCTTATCAAGTTCCGGCAAACGCCTTTCAGGCCTTGCCGGTTTTCATTTTACGGGTTTTCCAACCGCCAGCCGCCATCCCCGTGATAGACCATCAGCCGGCTTATGCCGCCATCCACCACCAGGGTCTGCCCGGTGATGAAGCCAGCCTCCTGGCCGCTGAGAAAGAAGGCGGCCTGGACGATGTCCTCCGGGGTGCCCACGCGCCCGGCTGGGTGCTGGGCGGCGTCCGCGCCTTGAAACTGTGCGCCTGTGGTATCCACCCAGCCCGGGGCAATGGCGTTGACCCGCGCCCTGCCCGCCAGGGAGACCGCAAGCGAATGGGTGAGCGCTGTGATGCCGCCCTTGGCTGCCGAATAGCTCTCCGTATGGGCCTGGGACTGGAAGGCGCGGGTGGAGGACAGGTTGATGACGCTGGCGCCAGGGCTGAACCGGGGCAAGAGCAGACGCGTCAGGTAATAGGGCGCGGCCACGCCCACCCGGAGGACGTACAGAAAATCCTCATAGGAGCATTGGTCCACCCCGCCACGGCTAAGCATGGCGTTGTTGATGAGGATGTCCACCCGTTGAAAAGCGTTTTGGACCAGCAGCGCGAACCGCTCCAGCACCGATCTGTCCGCGATGTCGCCCTGTAAAAAGACCTCCGGCGCCTTTGCGGGCTGTGTGAGATCAATGCCGGCCACCCGCGCGCCCTGGGCACGGTAGGCCGCTGCCAGCGCCTGGCCGATGCCCTGCGAGACGCCGGTGATCACCACATGCCTGTTCGAAAACCTCATAGCGGCCTCCATAGAAACATATCGCGCCTTGTGCGGTATGCCGGTTCAGCGTGTGCCGATGCCCATGACCTCGTTTTGCTCGCGGGAGTTGGTCTTGCCATCGTATTTGCCGATCTCGTTGAGCTGCTCGCCCATGAAGATCAGCACGGCTGTCTGCCCGCCGTCCAGGTTGAAGGCGGTGCCGCAGCCCAGCGCATGAAAGCGCTCGGCCAGCCAGGTGGTGTTGACGCCCTTGCTTTTGGAGGTGCGGGACTCCACCACGATGTGCAGGAAATGCCCCTGGCTGATCATGCCCAGGCCGGCGCGCGGCTGCTGGGTGATGCCGAAGTTGGCGACGCCCTGGACGTTGATCTCCCCGTCGCGCACCAGCCAGGGACCAAAGGACAGCACGTCCCTGGCGCCGGCCTTGATCAGCTGCTCCGCCGTCATCTCGTTGGCGCTGTGCACGCTCATGCTGCCATCAGGATACAGCGCCATCACGTCCAGGTTGGGGTGGGTCCTGCGGTTGGGATTGATGGGCTGGTCGTAGAGGATCTTAAAGTCCCGCGCCACCTTGCCGATTACAAATTTCTTGCCGTCGCGGTTCATGTTGACGCGGTAGATGTAATAGTCCCCGTTGAGGGCGTAGACCAGATGATGCTGGTTGGCGATCTTTTCCATCGTTGTCATTTTGCGGCGGTTGCCCGGGTCAAAGGGATACATTTTAAACGCTTCGTCCTCTGTGAAGAAGATATGGCTTTCAAACCAGCGCAGCTTGTTGTCGACGTCCTGATGGCGGGTGATCACCAGCCGCAGGGACGGCGAGGCATAGCGCCAGATGCCCTGGTCCTCATCCTTGAACACATAGGGCGCCTGGCCCGCGGGCAGAAAGCCCTGCGCGGTCAGCGGCGGGAAGCCCTCGGTCAGCAGCGGCTCAGCCTGAGCGTGTTCACCGGCTTGTGCCTGCGCCCCTTGGGTTTCTGCCTCCGGCGCCTGTGTCGCCTGGGGCGGGGGTGTCGCGGGCATGATGGCGGGCAAGGACAGGATGAAGGGGTCGTTCAGACTGCCCGTGCCCCGCGCGTCCGCCAGGGCGCCCGGCGTCAGGCGCAGCATGGGGCGCACACCGATGTTGGAGTAAGAGGCGGGCGAATAGCCAAAGCTGCCCTTTTCCATCACGCGGCGCTGGCTGTTCGCGTTGCTCTGGGAGCGGTTGCGCGTCCAGTAGCTGGCGTCCCCGCCGGCATATTTTTGAACGCCCTGCCTGACGGCGTAGGGGGTCGGCCTGGCGCGCAGACCTTCGGTGTCGAAAAAACCGCCGTCCTTCTTGCGCAGCTCCTCCACCGACGGCAGCGTCACCAGGGGCGCGCCGTCCTCCACCGCGATCAGGGCCTGCTCGCCGGGGACAAAGGCCTGTTCGAAAAACTCGCCCTCAAGCCAGCGCTTGATCTCGGAGTATTCATAGCCGTTGAAGCGGCCTTCCGACTGGACAGGCCTGGCGTCCAGCACATACTCGCTCAGCAGCAGCACGCCATTGGCATTGTCGCTGAGCAGCTTCCACAAAATGGGGGCTGTGCCGCCGTCGGCCTGGGTTTTGTAGGTGCCGAACTGCACATAGCCCATCTCCTGGGCCAGGGAGGCCGGGGCGCCGGCCAGCAGGGCCAGCGCCAGCATAACAAGGAAAACTCTTTGCAACATGGACGTCCTTTCAAAGTTGAATTATTTGTCCGCGGCGAAGACGGCTTCGCCGGTGGTCAGGAAACTGTCCGGCAGGTTCTCAAAGTCCTTGGGCGGGCGCTTCAGGGTGAGCTTGCGGAAGATGGCCTGCTGCGCGACCTCATCTGTCACCGGTGTGGGGCGGTAGTCGCCCGTGCCGCGGGTCTCCAGCGGGATGACGCGGATGGCGGCCAGGCGCGGCCTGTCGCCGGACAGGTCATAGCTGACCTGGAACAGCCCGGTGGACGGGTCCACCTTGCTCATGGCGCCAAAGGTGAAGTTGCCGGTGCTGAACAGGACCGGCTTGCCCTGGTACAGCGCGATGGGCTGCACCACATGCGGGTGGTGGCCGTAGATCAGGTCGATGTCGAATTTGAGCACCTTGCGGGCAAAGCTGTACTGCGCCCCATCGGGTATCAGGTAGGTTTCCCTGCCCCAGTGCAGGCTGAGGATGACCAGGTCGCATCCGGCGTCCCGCAGCTCCCGGGTAGCTTTTTCAATGTGCCTGAGGTCGCTTTCCTGGGGATAGGTGAAGCCGACAAAACCGATCCTGACCCCCTTGCGCTCCAGGATGACCTGCCGGTTGACCTTGGTCGTGCCGGGCGGGCTGAGGGTGCCGAAGTGCGCGATGCCGGCCTGGTCCAGATGCTCCAGCGTCTGGGCATAGCCCTCTTTATAAAAGTCCATGGCGTGGTTGTTGGCGGTGTTGACCACATCGATGCCGCCGGACAGCAGGATCTGCGTGTGCGCCGGGTCGATCACCAGCGGGAAGTAGACGTCCCTGTGCCGGGTCCGGGTGGTGATGGTGCCCTCCAGGTTGGCAATGGTGATATCGGAGGCGCGCATCTGCTCCGCCACCAGGGAAAAGGGCCAGTCCATGCCTTTTTGCGCGACCACGCTGTGGTAACTGTTCTCCCAGCTGCGGTGCTGAATGGCGTCACCGATGCTGACATCCCCCACAAAGGTGAGCGTCAGCGTCTCTTCGGCTGCCGCGCCCAGGCTCAGGCACATGACCAGCGCCAGTAGGATGATGGCCAGACGGTTCTTCATACGCGCCTCCTTGTTTCTTCCCGAGCATGATACCATATCGCGAAGGGATTTACACCCGGTGAAGGTAGCCCCGCCCTGAAAACCGCTGCCCGGATTTGTTGGACACGGGCCGGCAAAGACCGCCTGCAGCACAATGCCACCGTACCTTTCGATGGGGCAGGTGGCATCGTGAATACCGGGATTGCAGCGCGTTTGCCGGACGGTGCGGGATCCCGGACATCCGGCGTGATGGAAGAGGCCGCCGCCCTCCGGTCAGCGCAGGTTTTGCAGCGGCTGTCCCTTCTGACACATCGGACAGACATCCGCGCGGTAGTGCGCGGCGTTAAGGGTGATCAGGCTGACCAGGGGCACGTTCAGCGGCGCGGTGCCGCCGGATTTGTCCACCAGGCAGCCTACGCCGGCCACCACGCCGTCCAGGGCGTGCACGATTTCCATCATCTCGTGGATGCTTTGGCCGGTGGAGATCTCATCCTCCACAATCAGCACGCGTGCGCCGGGGCGCAGGGTGAAGCCGCGGCGCAAAATCAGCGCGCCATCGCGCTTTTCACAGTAAAACAGGTTCAAACCCAGCGCGCGGGCCACCTCGTATCCGGGCAGCACGCCGCCGATGGCTGCCGAGAGCACCACCTCCGGCGCAAAATCCCTGCATTTGTCGGCCAGCGCCCGGCCAACCAGCTCGCCGGTCCGATGGTTTTCAAACAGGCGCGCGCACTGGACATACCAGTCGGTGTGCCGCCCGGACAGGCGGTAAAAATGGCCCTGCAGGATGGCGCCTTTTTCCTGGAACAGCGCGCGGATTTTGTCCTCTTCGGTGGAAGGAAGGGGGGGATGAGTCTGGTTCATGCTTGCTCCGCCTTGATTTGGTCATCATGCCTGTGCAAAGCGTCCGCCAGCCGGGCGTCTGCCCCTGCCATGGGTGGAGCTGTATACAGGCAGGAAAAAGCGTTGTCGCCAGCGCTTGTGTTCTTATTGTTTGGCGCCGCACTCGGGACAGAACTTGGTCCCGGGCTCCAGGGACTTGCCGCAGCCGCTGCAGGCGGTGCCTGACTGGCTGGCGCCGCAATGGGAGCAGAACTTGCTGCCCTGGGCGATGAGCGTCTGACAGCTGACGCAGAGCACCAGGCTGGGCTGTGGGGCGGCGGGCTGCGGCTGCTGGCTGCCCGCAAAGGCGCTCTGCATCATTTGGCTCATGGCCATGCCGGCGCCCAGGCCCGCGCCCATGCCGGCAACGCCGCCCTCGTTTTGGGCCGCGTCGCGCATGGCCTCCGCCGCCTGGAACTGGGCGTATCTGCCCAGGTCGCCCACCACGCCCATGCTGGTGCGGCGGTCCATGGCCTGCTCGACTTCCTGGGGCAGGGAGATGTTTTCAATCACAAAGCTTTCCAGCTTGAGCCCCAGCCCGGCAAAGCGCGGAGACAGGCTGCTCAGCGCGAACTGGCTGAGCTCATCGTAATTGGCGGCCAGATCCAGGGCCGGGATCTTGCTCTGGGCAATGATGTCTGACAGCGCGGACACCACCGTGCGCTTGATTTGCCCCTCCACGCCCTCCACCGTCATCAGCTCGGTGGTGCCAAAGACCTCCTTGAGAAAGGCCGCCGGGTCGCTCACGCGGAAGGAGTAGATGCCGAAGGCGCGCAGGCGCACCATGCCAAACTCGCTGTCGCGCATCATGACCGGGTTTGAGGTGCCCCACTTCAAATCCAGGAACTGCTTGGTGTTGACAAAGTAGACTTCCGCCTGGAAGGGGGACTTGAAGCCGTATTTCCAGCTCTTCAGCGCCGTCATGATGGGCATGTTCTGGGTGGACAGCTCGTAGCGCCCGGGCTGGAAGATATCGGCGATCTTGCCCTCGTTGACAAAGACAGCCACCTGGCTTTCGCGCACGGTGAGCTGCGCGCCCATCATGATCTCCTTGCCGTCACGCTCATAGCGGTACACCATGGTGTTGGCGCTGGAATCGGTCCACTCGATGACGTCAATCAGCTGGCTGGTGATGATTTTTTTGAAAAAGCTCATGGCAGTTCCTCCTGTTTTGATTGGGTGGCGATCCGAAAGGTCTCTCCGGGGTATGTTAGCGGATGGTTGGAATCAGGTGATCCAGCTGCTTCAGCGCGATAAAACGGGTGCAGACCAATTCCAGGTCCATGAACATCTTGACCTGCTTGGCGGTCTCCAGCACCTCGCGCTGCGCCTGTGAGGAAAGAAGGTCCAGCTCTTTTTCGGTAATGTCCTCGGTGCTGCAGGCCAGCACGCGCAGGCGCAGGGGGCTGATCAGCGCGGCTGTGTACACCATGGGCCCGGGGATGTGACCGAAGAAATTGGCGCGCAGGGACAAATCCAGCCGCTCAAAGCCGTGGCTCCAGCGGGACTCCAGATACTGGGCGCCCTCGGGCAGGTCAAACTCAAACAGCAGGCAGGGACGCTTGGGGCAGATCGGCGAACGCGCCAGCAGCAGGCGGCTGGCCAGCTCATCGCGGTTGGCGATGCGCTCCTCCAGCAGCTTGTGCAGGGCCTCGTTTTGCAGCCTGGCCATGATCATGGCGGGGTTGTTGTCATAGTCGGAAAAATCACCGTGCAGCTGGTCCAGCGCGTCGCGCAGCATGGACAGCTCATTGCGCAGCGCGTCCCCGCGGCGGTGGGTGCGCAGGATGGGCAGGTAGGGGTAGCGCTCATCCAGGTGGGCCATCAGCGGCGCGGCATCCTGGTTTTGCATGTCTACTGCGATGGCGTCGGCGCCCGGCCGCTCCAGGTAGTGCATGGCTTCCGTCACCTCCGCCGCGAGCGCCAGAGGTTCAAACATCAGCCTGTTCATGTCCTGAATGCCCAGGAAGGCTTCCCGGACATCCTCCCTGTCGGTGACCAGCAGCAGCTTGTACATTCATCTCCTCCTTCACTTAACGCGTTCTATTATAGCCCGATGCCCCCAAAATGACAACGCCCCGCTGTAATCGAGTTTGCGCGCGGCGATGGCGCGCAGCATTCGCCTTCCCCTTGCTGTCATACGGCGCTAATCTGACAAGACCGACTGGTCCCCGACTGCCCTTCTGATCCGTTTCTTCGTTTTGAACCGGCACAGGCACAGCAGCGTGTTGAGGACATGCCCCATCGCGGGGAAGCTTGTCAAAGCCGCGAAACAGCGTTTTTTGAAGGGTTTTCATCGGCGGAGTCCTGGAAACGGCATTGACCTTCCCGGAATCCATGGTAAGCTGATCACAGCAAGGCGAAGGCGGATATCGGATCATGGACAAACGTCCTGCTGTATTATTTACTTGAAATGAATGCAATTTATGCCAGGCAAACGCTGTGAGGAGGAAGAATGCATGCCGCTCATCCGTGAAGTTACCACAAAGTATGGCCTTATCCGCGGCCTGCCGGCCGCTGACCCGCGCGTCACCAGCTACAAAGGCATTCCCTTCGCCGCGCCGCCGACAGGCGGGAACCGCTGGCGGGCGCCGCAGCCCTGCCCCCCGTGGGAGGGCGTGCTGAACGCGTATGATTTCGGCCCCATCACCCCGCAGGCCGTGACCGGCAAACACAAGGAAAACATCTACAGCCGTGAATGGGCGGTGGATGATGACCCCCTGATGGACGAGGACTGCCTCTACCTGAACGTCTGGGCGCCCGCGGAGGGTCAGAAGGACCTGCCGGTGTTTGTCTGGTACTTTGGCGGCGGCCTCCAGGTGGGCGCCACAACGGAAATGGAGTTTGACGGCGAGCGCATCGCGCGCCGCGGGGTGGTTGTCGTCACGGTCAACTACCGCCTGAACGTCTTCGGCTTTCTGGCGCATCCTGAGATCAGCGTCGAGGCGGACAGCGGGACCGCCAATTTCGGTTTCCTGGACCAGCGGTTCGCCACCCGGTGGGTGAAGGAGAACATCGCCGCGTTCGGAGGGGATCCGGACAATATCACCATCGGCGGGCAATCCGCCGGCGGGATGAGCGTCAGCGCGCAGATCTCACATCCGGGCAATGAAGGCCTCTTCCGGCGCGCGGTCATCATCAGCGGCCTGTTTATCCGCGCCTATCCTGAGCGGCTGGGCCTGTGCGTATCCCTGAAGGAGGCGCAGGAGCGGGGCAGGATCTTCTTCCGCGAGGTGCTCAAGGTCAAATCCCTTGAGGAGGCAAGGCAGGTGCCGTGGGAGAAGCTGCTCAGCGCCGCGCTGTCCTGGAAGGAGGGCGGCCTTTGGCCCGCCTGCGTGGACGGAAGCTACCTGACCTATCCGCCGGACCAGTGGTATCTGCATCAGCGGCGCGTGCGCTGCCCGGTCATCACGGGCTCCACCGACAACGAGTTCCATGTCTCTCCCGCCGCCCATGACGACGCCTCGCTGCTTGAGTACGCAAAGAAAATAGAAGGCCTGGACATCGACGCCTTCATCAGCGTGTTCACATCGCCCGCCACCAGGGAAAGCATCGCCAAGGAAGGCAGGGTGAGCGCCATTGACATCGCGGTCCGCGCGGCGGCAGGCAAATCCGGGGATCCTGTGTATGCCTATGAGTTTGGCGCGGAGATCCCGGGATGGGACGATCCGGGCGCCTTCCATTCCGTGGACCTGTGGTTTTTCTTTGAAACGCTTGCCAAATGCTGGCGGCCCTTTGTCGGGAAGCATTATGACCTTGCCCGGCAAATGTGCGACTATCTGGCGAACTTCTGCAAACACGGCGACCCCAACGGCAGCAATGCCGCCGACGGCCAGCTGCCCTACTGGCCTGTTTTCACGCCCGAAGCGCCGGTCATGATGTCTTTCGCGGACACTGTCAAGCCGGTCCACCGCCCCATGGATCCGGTGGCGCGCCTGCTGCTGGAGGCCTACTTCAGGCGCATGGAGCGGCAATGAGGTGTTATGCCGGGTGAGCGCCCCGCACGGCTTGCATTCCATGCACGGATATGCTAAACTTCCAACTGCGCCAGCGGGATTATAGCTCAGTTGGCTAGAGCGCCACGTTGACATCGTGGAGGTCGTTGGTTCGAGCCCAATTAATCCCACCAGAATAACCCTTGATTTCATTGAAGAGGTCGAGGGTCTATTTTATGCAACCCTGCGTATTCGGGCTTTGTACCCTTGCCTGTCCCCTTACTGAATATGGGCTGTGTTTATAAGAGAAGTCATAGAAGCAGGAACCAAAGATTTCACTTCATTTGTGTTCTTCCCGTTGCTTATTTATATAAAAAGATTTTCGTGTCATGACAAAACGGTTTTAGATCAATTGTCAAAACCGCTTTGTCTATGTTCCGCACTGCCGGTTAAGCCTGTGGTTTTGATTGTGTCATTGCCAGCGCAGACTGCCGGACAAATGCTTTGATAATTATATTCAGAATCAGCATTAGCTGACAACGGGATTTGGTGTCCACATCCAGAGTAGTGGTGGCGTCATTCACCAGATGGAAATGGTAATCGCCCAGCTTGGCTAATCTGGAAGTAGGCTTGACAGTGAAGGTAACGGTTTTGGCATTACGGGCTCTGGCGATCTGGGCTACACGGACCACCTGTTCCGTTTCACCGCTTAAGGAGGCGAGGAAAACAATGTCATTTTCCGTCAATTGTTCTGCCTGGATGTAGGCGATGTGGGTATCCTGATATAATGTCACATGGCGGGAAAGTGAAAGCAGATGGCGGGAAGCATATTCAAAAACAATGCTGGTCAGGCCCTTGGCGAAGAAATGGATATGGGTCTTCTGATGCATTAAAGCGGCAATCTCGTTCACTGCCTGCAGATCAATCCCCTTCGCGGTTCGCTCGATGTCAGACAGCTCCTCCGCCAAAAGATCCTGCAGGGAACAGGAGGCGTAAATGCTCTCCTCCTGTTGCCGGGAGGCCGCTTGGTCCCGGAGGAAGTATTTTAAGTGGCTGTATCCTTCCAGATTCAGTTTTTTGCAAAGCCGAATGATGGTGGTGGCGGATACAAAGGTGGTCTTGGCCAAATCATGGATGGACATGTTGGCGATATCTTCTTTATGCTTGTTGATGTAACGAAGAATTTCCAGCTCAAGCGGGCTGAGAGCGTTGATTACATCAGCTGAAAAACTTTGAAAAATGGCATTCACCCCTTTGTAGATATATCATATCAAACAGTCTGTTTCAAGAAATGATGGAAAAGTAATATATTACGGGGGAATGTTACATGTTTCCGGTTCTGTTCCATGGATACAGAAAAGGTTTGAAAGATTGATGAACTGCACAAAAGTTGATAAGCTTTATTTGTAACAAAAGCGAACCTGAGAGGTGTCTGACTGTGAAGAAAAACATAGTTGTAATTGTTGGAGGGGGCTCCACATGGACTCCTGGTTTGCTCAAGAGCCTGTGCCAGAAGAAATACGAGTTTCCCCTGGAAGAGCTGCGGCTTTATGATATTGACGCAGAGCGTCAGGCGGTAATTGGCGAGTTTGCAAAAGTCCTGTTTGCGGAAGAATATCCCGAACTGAAATTTATGTATACCACCGATAAAGAACGGGCTTACCGGGATGCGGATTTTGTATTCTGCCAGATTCGCACCGGCGGCTTTGACATGCGGATGATGGATGAGCAGATTCCGCTGGCGCATGGCGTGGTGGGCCAGGAGACCTGTGGTCCCGGCGGCTTTGCCTATGGGTTGCGGTCCATTCCGGATATGATTGAAATCGTCCGGGATGCCCGGACCTACGCCGACGATCCCTGGATCCTCAACTATACAAATCCCGCTGCCATCGTAGCGCTGGCGCTGGAAAGAGTGTTTCCGAAGGACAAAAAAATCATCAATATGTGTGACCAGCCGGTCAATCTATTGCAGTCCTTTGCCAAGATCCTGGGAATCCAGCGTGAGGATATCGTGCCCGAATACGTGGGGTTGAATCATTTTGGCTGGTTCACAAAGCTGAAGGACAGGGACGGGAATGACTTGCTGGCGCCTTTGCGGGAAAAAATCCTGAACGAGGGCTTCCTGCCTGCTGATGCGGCGGAACGGGACGCCTCCTGGCTGCATACATACGCTATGGTGCAGACCATCATGCGGGACTTCCCGGATTATGTACCCAACACATACCTGCAATATTACCTGTATCCGGAACAGGTGGTGGCCCGGCTGGATACGGACCATACCCGCACGGAGGAAGTCAAAAACGGAAGAGAAAAGCGTGTGTTTACCCAGTGCAGGCAAGCCGTTCAGCGGGGCACAACCCGGGGGCTGACCATTGCCAGGAGCGAAGCCCATGCGGATATGATCGTGGATGTGGCCTCCAGCATTGCGTATGATAAGGGCGAAACCTTTATTATGATCACCAGAAACAATGATACGGTAACCAATTTCCATGAGAATGCGATGGTCGAAACCGTTGCCCATGTGGGCAGGAATGGCGTGACTGCAGTTCCGTTTGGTCAGATTGATGTGTTCATGAAGGGCCTGATGGAGGGGCAATACGCTTATGAGTGTTTGACCGTGGATAGTTATTTTGAAGGATCGTACAAGAAAGCGCTTCAGGCGCTGACGCTGAACCGCACCCTGGTAGATGCGAAGAAGGCCCGGGCAGTGCTTGACGACCTGATTGACGCAAACCAGCGTTACTGGCCGGAGTTAACATGAAACTGATCGTAAATGCGGATGATTTTGGCCTTTCAGATGGTGTGACGCAGGGGATCCTGGATGCAATGAAGCGTGGAATCGTCACATCTACAACCATGATGGTCAATATGCCGGGCACGCAGGGTGCGGCTGCCATCGCCCGGGAAAATCCTGATCTGGCAGTGGGGCTGCATGTCAACATCAGCCTGGGAAGTCCGTTGACGAACGGGCCCAGCCTTACGGAGAACGGTATGTTTTTGAAGCCGTCGGCGCTTGGCAGTGATGACCGATACGATGAGGAAGAATTGTATCAGGAGATGCGGGCACAGTATCATCGCTTTGTGGAGTTGACCGGCCGAACACCCACCCACATGGACTCCCACCTGTATGCGCATCAAAAGTTCACCAAGGCAAGCTGCGCGATCCGAAGGCTGGCGGAGGAAGAGAAGCTGCCTGTGCGGGACTTGGCAACGAGTCGGTTTTCCCGCGCCTATTTTGAGGGGAACTTCAAGGTAAAGCCGGGCGAAACCCCGGGGGACCTGAAAGAAAAATGCCTGTGCCTGATCAGGTCGTTATCGGGCTATCCTGTGGCGGAAATGATGGTGCACCCGGCGTTTCCGGACGAGTGGCTGCTGAACAATTCCAGCTATAATGCCCAGCGTTCCATGGAGCACGCGGCGCTCACGGACCCCGATGTATGTCAGTATATATCCAAGGCAGCCGTTACATTGGCTACTTTCCGGGATTTGGAGTGATGATTAATGGCGGATATTCATTTACAGAACATTGTTAAAATATACGGCATTTCCAAGAATCAGAAAAAACGCCGTGGTATCTTTTCAAAAGAAAAGGAATTGCCCGCCAAGCGGGCGGTGGATGATGTGACGCTCACCATTCCACATGGCAGTTTCACAGTTTTGGTGGGGCCTTCCGGCTGTGGTAAAACCACCATGCTGCGGATGATCGCCGGCCTGGAAGAAATCACGGACGGCAAGATTATGATGGCGGATATCGATATTACCAATTTGGATCCTGGCGACAGGGGTTTGGCCATGGTGTTCCAGAATTACGCTCTTTATCCCCACATGACGGTGCGGGAAAATATCGAATTCGGCCTCGTCAATGCCAGAATCCCAAGATTCGAAATCAAGGAGCGTGTGGATCACGCGCTGGATGTCGTGGGTCTGACCGAATATGCCATGCGGAAGCCCGCAAAGCTGTCCGGTGGACAGCGGCAGCGCGTGGCATTGGCTCGGGCGATCGCAAAATATCCCGAGTGCTTCCTGATGGATGAACCCTTGAGCAATCTGGATGCCAAGCTCCGCAGTGAAATGCGTACGGAGCTGATCCAGTTGCATGAGGAACTGAAATCTACCTTCATATATGTGACACATGATCAAATTGAGGCCATGACCATGGGTACCAATATCGTGGTCATGAATGAAGGCAAGATCATGCAGCAGGGAACACCCACGGAAATCCACAATGACCCCAACTGTGTTTTTGTAGCGCAGTTTGTGGGAGACCCTGGTATGAACATTGTCCCTGCAGCGGATTATCAGGTGGGCTTCCGCCCAAGGGATGTGGAGTTTGACTGCGCGGATGCGGATGATGACCATGTGATCCTTCGCTGCAATGTGAAGAGCTTTGAAAATCATGGCTCTGAGTTTTTGTATCAGCTGGATACCCCGGAGAAGATTTTTGTCAAGGAAATGTCGAAAACGCAGCGCCCGCTGACTGACATGTTAACAGTGAGAATCCACCGCAAGAACCTGTATGTGTTTGGCCGTGATGGCAAGCGAATCTACGTCAATGAGGAGGTTGGTAAAGCCTATGCAGAGTTTAAGAGACATTGGCAGCCGGTATAACGACCTGCAGGACGCTGCCGACGAACTGAAAGCGGCTTTGCGAAAATGCAAAAACAAGCAAGAACGCGGCCATCTCCGCCAGAAACTGACAGATAAAAAACAGGAGCTGCGCCGGTTCAAAGCGTCTCTGGCCGGACAGGAATTACAGGCATACAAAGACTACCATATGATTCGACGGGAGATTAAGCGCTGTGAGATGCTAAAGCGGTTCGACAAGACCGGAAGCAAAGTGTTCCGTGTAATCAATCCGGTGTACATCTATATGTTTCCGGCAGCCTTCCACTCCGTCTTCTTTACATTGATGCCGTTCATCTTCATGATCGTGGGCGCGTTCTTCAAGCTGGATCTGGTGGATATCAAAAGCTCCAAGTTTGTGAAACTGTGGAACTTTTATATGGTCCTGGTCCGGGACGATGAGTTCTGGAGGGCCTTCGGCAACACCTTCCTCTTTGCTGTGCTTACCGTTTTTCTGCTGATGGTTGTCACGGTGCTGATGTCTTCCTGGCTTTCCAAAAATACAAAGATTCACAACATCGCTCAAACGATGATTTTCACGCCCCACATTTCTTCCATGGTGGCTGTGGGTATTTTGTGGGTCCTGATGCTGGATCCACAGGGCATCATCAACCAGATACTGGCATTTTTTGGAATTAAGGGACCCAATTGGCTGATGGACTCCAGAACATCACTATTCTCTGTGGCGCTGGTGACAGTCTGGAAATCCATAGGCTACTACTGTTTGATCATTATTGCCGGTTTGCAATCCCTGCCGAAGGATGTATATGAAGCAGCAAAACTGGACAAAGCGGGCAAATGGACGATCCTCCGCAAGATCACCCTGCCGCTGCTGACGCCTACGCTATCCTTTGTGTTCATCATGAAGTTCATCAATTCCTTTAAGTCCTTTGCAGCCATTGACGTGATGACGCAGGGCGGCCCCCAGGGATCAAGCATGGTGCTGGGTTATTGGATCTATAACGCCGGCCGGGTCAAATTCAATTACGGTTTTGCTATGGTGGGTTCCATTGTGCTGACAATCATGGTGGCGGCATGTACAGCGCTGGCCAACAAGGGCTTTAAGAAGGAGGATTGAGCGTATGGAAGACAAAACCTTCACTCACCTGACCAAAGCCTACTCCCCGAAGGAGATCAAAGACAAGGAGCACTTTCTGCTTTGGGTTCGCATCAAGCGGCGGCTGCTGTATTGCCTGAAGATCGTTAACTATCTGGTTCTAATCGCAGTTGGTCTGATGTTCGTGTACCCTTTTACCTGGATGGCGTCCATGTCCCTGCGTCCGCTGGTGGATGCGCTGTCCTTTGACCCCGGCATTTGGGTGGCAGATCCCCAATGGAACAATTACCTCTATGCCTGGAATCAGGCCCGTATATCTCATTATGTTGGAAATTCGGTAAAGTACTCCATCCTGGTGATGGGACTGCAGTATTTTACATTGATCCCGGCGGCATTTGGCTTTGCAACCATGAAATTCAAGGGGAAGAAGCTGTTGTGGGGTTCGAAGCTTCTGGGAATGATGCTCCCGGCAGAGGCAACTTTTATTCCGGTATACTATTTTTACAGCAAGATGGGCTTGGTGGATAATTGGTTTGGCCTGATTATGCCGTCCCTTGTGGCAATGTTCGGCATCTTCATGTTCAAAAATGCATTTGAAGCCATTCCGGGGGAAGTGCTGGAAGCGGCTCGGATGGACAAGGCCAAGAACCGCACCATTATGCTCAAGATCATGGTGCCGATGATCGCGCCTGTATTGATTACTCATTTGATCACATCCTTTATCAGCAACTGGAATGAGTATTACTGGGTGCTGGTTATGACAAACAGAGAAAGTTTAAGAACCTTGCCAGTGGCGCTTCGCGGGCTGCTGCAGGTAGACGAAGGCGTGCCGCAATGGAATGTTGCTATGGCAGGCACAATGATTCAATTGGCTCCCATCCTGTTGATGTACATTTTTGCCAGCGGCAAGATTAAAACAGCGATGGTAGGCGATAGAAAAATCAAAATTTAATGCGGAAGGGAGGAACAAAGTGAGAATTTTTAGAACCCTACCAACGGCGCTTCATGGACTGTTGTTATGACGGGCACAATGCTTCAATCGGCTTCCATCCTGTTGATGTATATCTTTGCCAATGGCAGGATTAAAACGGCGATGGCAGGCGATGGAAAATCAAGATTTATATTTTGAAAGGGAGGAAAAAATGAAGAAACTTATCACGTTGTTGTTGACTGTAGCGATGATTCTGTCCATGGTCGCTTCCGCTCTGGCTGATCCCAATGCAGGGCTCAACAGGGAAATCTATGTGGATAAAACGTGGGACATCTTGGAAGCGAAGCATGATAAAGAAGTAACCATTACCATGTGGATCCCAAACTCAGCCACATCTGCCATGGGTGTGGGCATTCAGGACCTTGCTGATAAGTTCAACGCGGAACAGAAGGACAGATATCCCGGAAAGAACATTGCTGTTATCATTGAATACCAGGACAAGTCCAGCACCCTGAACGAAAAGCTGCAGGCAGCGATTCTGTCGGGAAACAACCCGGTCATCTCTGCTGTTGGTGTTTCTTCCGTACCGCTGTATGAAGCAAGAGCGCTGGATTTGCGCCGTGTGTTTACCTATGAGCAGCTGCAACAGCAGTCCCAGGGGATGATGCAGTATTCTCTGTACAGCGGAAAGTACATGCTCAACCCCTACTTCCCCAGCGCAAGCAACATCATTGTTTACAATAAGACCCTCATGGAGTCCAAAGGCGTTGCCATGCCAGATGTTAACGCGCTGCTGAGCGATCCTGACAACTCCGACTGGAATTGGGATGCTTTCAAGGCGGCCGCAAAAGCTGTGACCGATGAAGCAAACGGCGTCTATGGCTTTGCTGCAAACTCTCTGGATCCTGTGGGCATGATGTTCCAACAGGGTGGCGCGCTGTATAACAGCAATGTGACCGAGCTGAAATTTGTAGGTGATGAGCGTTTTGCCAACGGTCTTGAGTTCTGGCGCTCTCTTGTTACCGAAGGTTGCATGCTCAATCCCAATTCCCGTTCCAATCATGGCACCATCATCGTTTCTGAGTTCTATGAGCAAAAGGTCGGCATGATCTACACCACCTCCTCCAATATCGTAAAGTTTACTACGGAGGCCGCTAACGCAGGCTTCGAAATCGGCGTGCTGCCCTTCCCCAAGCAGACTCAGTTCTTTACGAACCAGGGCGGTTCCGGTATTATCATCCTGGATAACAAGCCCATCGAGGAACAGGAAGCTGCCGCAGAGTTCCTGCGTTGGCTGAACGCCGCGGAGAACAATGCTCACATGTGTGCCGTGTCCGGCTATATGCCCGTTGTTATTGCCGCTATGGACGAAGCCGCATTGCAGGATGTCTATGCGTCCACTCCATTGCTGAAGACCGCTACCGAGCTGATGCAGTTTGGCATCACTTCTCCCCAGGGCAAGGCCAAGGCTGCTTGTGACAGCGCCATCAACAACTACTGCAAGATGATCTGGTCCGAACCGGATACTTCCATAGAGGATATCGTCAAGCAGGTCACCGATAAGGCGCAGTACGAAATTGAGGCGAACCAGTAAATGAAAACAAAGCAGGGAAGGGTCACCTTTTCTGCCGTAGGCTTAGGTGGGCGCGCAAGCGCCTACCTAAGCGTATTGCATGAAATTTACCCCAATGACCATCAGGTGGTTGCAGTTGCTGACCCTGATCCGATCAAGCAGGCTCGCGCCAGAAAAGATTACGGCTTGCGGGACAATCAAATATTCAATACCGATCTGGAGCTGATGGAACAGCCCCGGCTGTCTGATGTTGCCGTGATTGCTACGCAGGACAAGCTGCATCTGCGGGGCGTTCAGGGGTTGCTGGCCAAAGGTTATGATCTGATTTTGGAAAAACCGGTGGCAACAACGCTGGAGGAATTAAAGCAGGTTGCTAAACTTTCTAAGTCGTTCCCTGATCAGATGGTTGCGGTATGCCATGTGCTGCGGCACACCCTGTTTTTCGGAAAGATCCGGCGAATACTGGAAAGCGATTGGTTTGGCCCTGTGGTATCTATTCAGCACAATGAAAATATCGGTTACTACCATTTTGCTCACAGCTATGTCCGCGGGCCCTGGAACAACGAGCAAACCAGCGGCCCTCTCGCCTTGACCAAAAGCTGCCATGATATGGATATCTTGCTGTATCTGTTGGGAGATGCCCATTGTCGGCATATATCATCCTATGGTGATTTGTCCATATTCAATCGGAAGCATTACGATCCTGATACCATGGCGCCCATGTGCGTCGATTGCCCGCAGAATGAAAGCTGCGCCTATTCCGCCCCCAGAGTGTATTCCAGCGGGAAAATCAAGTCCATGGTATTTGACCTTTCCAGCAAGGATAAGGTGCGGGAAAACCTGGGCACATCACCGTATGGACGATGTGTGTATCATTGCGACAACAACGTGGCGGATCATCAGTCCGCTGCCATTGAATTCGACAATGGCGTGACGGCTACCTTTAATCTTTCCGCATTCACAGCAACGGCTCACCGATCCTTAAAGGTGATGTGCCAGTTTGGCGAAATCCGGGCGATTGAAAAACCCTACCTCATCGAAACCACGGATTTCAGAACGGATCAGACCACGGTGACGGAGCTGGATGTCCATGATCGCGGGCACGGTGGAGGAGATAAAGCGTTTATGAAGGATTTCATGGAGAGTTATCTCCATGGAGCGCCTTTCAACTCCACCCTGGAACAGGCGATTGAATCCCATGCGATGGCGCTGTTGGCAGAAGAATCCAGAAAAGAAAACGGAAACGCAAAATGCGTTTCCGAATGGATGCAAGAGCTGTGGCAAAATGGACAACGAAAGACTGATCGCACCCAAATATAAGCGCCTGGCAGCCTTCATGATGGATTTCATTTTGGTTTTTTTGATCTGGTATTTTATAACCATGGGAGATTTGAAACAGGTTGACACGCTGATGGAAACATTGGATCCGTCAGTGGATGGCGCGCTGGATATTTTTATTGAGACGCTGTTTCGCATGTGGACAGTCTTTTTTCTGAAATGGCTGTTCTGCCAGACATTTTATTTTTGCCTGCTGCCGGCCATCCTGGGCAATGGCAAGACCTTTGGCAAGCTGATTTTACGAGTCAGTCTGCTGGATGCAAGCAAGCTGGAAGAAATGTCCCCGTCTCGCCTGATGCTGCGGGAGTTTGTATGCAGGACACTGCTGGAAACATTATTGATTGTTCCCGGGATTCTCAGTTTGTTGATGGTCGCATTTTCAAAGGATGGAAAAAGCCTGCGGGATCGCTTGGCGAACACGATCGTTGTGCAGGATACCAGCTATCTGAGCTAATCATTTCGATTCTTTCCGCCCGCCTGTTTTTCTTGGATGGTATTTGATATGGAAAACAAGTTGCTTTATATCAACATTGACGGATTTTCGTATTCCTATCTTGAACAGCTCCGGTGCCAATTTCCGGATGGACCGTTCTTGAAATTGACACAGAAAGGCAAGCTTTACACCAATTTGCGCAGTGGCCTTGTGTCCATCACCAACCCGATGCAAAGCGCGATTTTATGCGGAGCCTGGAGTAATCAGACCCACAATTTCTATCAGCACTATGATTGGGAAGGAGCCTGCGTGGTAAAGCATCGCAGAACCTGTGACGCGGAGAATATTGCGCAGCTTTTCTTGCGCGAAGGGAAAACGGTGGCATCTATCCACCAGTTCATGCTGGAGAACAATCCCTGTATTGAGGGTGACAGGGTTCGCGCATACATCAAGTGCCCCCAGGAAAAGAGCAATGCGTTCCACCGCCTGGCGGTGCTGAAGGATATGATTCTATGCAAACCTGTTGTGTCAGGCGATCAGACATTCATCTATGAGCAGTTTCCCGATTTTGTTGCGGTCTATATTGATGACATTGATTCGCTAGGACATAACAATGATTACGAAAAATATCCCAGACGAAGGGAATTCTCCCAAAGACAACAGGATATTCTGGAACGGCTGAATCTGATCGGTCAGGAACTTCTGGGCATTTTGCAATGTTGTGAAGATACGGGACTGTATGAGAAACTAACGATCCTAATTACAACGGACCATGGCATGACGCCCTTTTGGGGACAAAGCCGCCTGCCTGATATCATCCGGCGTTTGAACCAGGCAGGTATAGCGACCAGTTTGCCGGAAGAACGGACGGCACATACCCGTGTGGTTGCACTGCCGTGCGCGATTGAATTGTCTTTATACTGCGCGCCTGACATTACAGCAGCAGAAAAGGAAATCATTGAAAAGGTATGTCGGGAAGCATCGTATATAGAGAGATATTTTAAGAAGCCTGAGATGCAGCGAGAATACGGATTTGATCCGCGCGGCCCGGAATTTTTATTGTCACCTGAGTACGGAATGCATTTTTACCATCGTGATATTCCGGAAGATACCTATGCGGCCAGCCATGACTCTTTTGATGAGACGTCCCAACACATCTTTGGTATGACCTTAGGCTGTGGCGTGCCCGCAGATACGGTCTGGGAAAAGAAAACAGCGGTCGTTGACCTGCTTCCCAAAATTACGAAAGAGAGATTCGGATTTATCCTGAACCCGGAAAGGCAGCAGAAGTAATAGAGCTTTACATCAGTATAAATTGGCCTTGACATCGAGGAGGTCGTTGGTTCGAGCCCAATGAACCCCATCGGAATAACCCTTGATTTCATTGAAAAAATCGAGGGTCTATTTTGTTCCGTCCTGTATACCGAGCGTTGCGTATCATTCCCCGGCAATGCCTGTCCGCTCAACGGACTGCACGAAGGTTTTCTGGAGCAAAAGGTAAATAATCATGAGGGGCAGGATGGACAGCAGCGTCCCGGCCAGCCGGATGGCCTCGTTGAGGGCGCCGCCCACGGAGGTGTTGTCGTTGCTTGGATACAATTTGTTAAAGGAGTCAACAAAGGCGGCCAGGCGGATGGGAAGGGTGCGCGCGGATGCGCCGGAAAGCAAAGAGAGCTGCATTGTTTCATTCCAGAACCAGATAAAGGAAAACAGGAAAGTGACCGTGATGGCCGGGATCGCCATCGGGATGGCAACCCGGATAAAAACCCTCAGGCTGCCGGCGCCGTCAATCATCGCCGCCTCGTCCAGCGCCTTGGGGTAACTGCTGAAGAACTGATAGAATACCAGCAGAAACAGCGAGCTTTTGACCCCCTGGCCGCCCAGGGCGGTGATGAGGGCCGGCCAGATGGTTCCCACCATCTTGTAGCCATTGAACAGCATGTATCGGGGGATGAGCGTGACCGATGATGGTATCAGGAACACAAGCACGATCAAAGCAAACCAAAGCTTCTTGAGGGGCAGGTCAAACCGCGCCAGCCCATAGCCTGAACACGCCAGGGAAATGGTCTGAAACAGGCTGGCGCTGAAGGACAGAAACACGGAAACCTTAAGACCGTCCCAAAAGCCCAGCGCGTTGATGGCTTTTGTGAACCCGTCCAGGCTGATTGAGCGCGGAATCCAAACGACAGTGGAATCTACCAGGTCGGCGCTGTTCATCAGGCTGAGGGAAACCATGTACAGCACCGGATACAGGTAAACAAAGCCCATGCCCACAAGAACTCCGTAGGTCAGCGCCTTTGACAGGAAACCGCCGCGCCCTGATGTGCCCAGGGCGAATCTGCGCGCAGCCCGGCGGATTTGTTGTTTCATTGGGCTCTCCTCCCTTCGCGCTTAAAGAGCAGCAGGGTTGCCAGCCCCATCAGCAGCAGCTGGGCCAGGGCGTAGATCCAGGACATGGCAGCTGAATAGGAGAAGGGGCGGTTGACCTCCAGCAGGTGCGACATGATTTTGACATTGGTGGGGTCGCTGGATACGGCGCCCATTTCCACAATGGTATAAATGGCATTGATGACGATGGTGCTTCGCAGATAGGGCAGGGTGATGCGCCAGAACATTTCCCAGCCGGTCGCCCCGTCAATGGCAGCAGCTTCATACATGCTGCGGTCGATCTTCTGCAGGACCGCCAGGAACACCAGAATCTGGATGCCGGAGAACCACAGGGTGCGTACCAGGTTGTCCATGAACAGGCTGAACAGCCTGCCCTGTCCGCGGCCCGGACTGATCATCCGGAGATATTGGCTCAGGATGCCGCTGTCCAACCTGAGCTTCATGGCATCCGTCTCGTTCACCAGCTGCGTAAGCACTGGACCTGACATGATGATGACGGGCAGGAAAAAAACCAGGCGGTAGAAAGAACGTCCGGGAAATTCCTGGTTAAGCAGCAAGGAGATAATGAGTGAAAATACCAGTACAATGGGAAGGCCCGTCGCAATCAGGAAGATGCTTTCCATGAGCTTGGTGGGAAAGGACGCATCCTGCAGCAGCGCGTAGCGGTAATGGCTGAGCCCGACAAAGCTCAATTCCGTCCCGGAAACCTTGATGCGCACCTCCGAAAAGCTGATAACCAGGGAATACACCAGCGGAAAGAGGGTCAACAGCAGGAAGCCAACCAGCCAGGGAGAGAAGAACGCCAGGCCTGTCATGCGCCTGCGGCGTACCAGATGAGAGGTGGAACGCATTTTACTGACCCTCCCTGATGACGGCAAAATCAAGTTCTCCCACGGTGGTCTGGCGGCAGACCCAAGGGGAGGAGGTATAGTTGATCAGAATAGTAAGACCGTTATCATAGGCTACCCGCACCCGGCCTGTTTCGAGCACTTCATGCGCGGTGATATGCGATTGGGAAAGCTTGGAAAGCGCCGGGCCTACTGTCTGCCAGGCGCCCGCGATGCGCTGTTCCCAGTCCGAAAAATTCGTGGAATACCAGTCCTCCAGCGGCGTATTAGTCAGCGCGTCGCTTTGGGACTGCGTGATCATAAATGAAGGGCACACGCCGTACTCCACCAGCCGCAACAGGCGTTCCCGGCTGGATACGCCAATGTTCAGCGGCGGGGCATACATGGACAGGCTGCCTTTTAATACAATGGGCAGGAAGGGCACCGTGTCATCTTCAAACAGGTACTGGCTGTTTGTCAGCGGCATATCATAATATGCCATCGCCAGGGACCACGCGGGCAAAGCAGGGTTGTACAAGGCAGGCCCTCCATCGTTCGAGAGCCCTGACAGCAGGCTCAAGAAGGCTTGCTGTGCCTGCGCCCGGTTCACTATATGTCCGGTGGTATGGTCCGCGTAAAAGCGCGAGCCCAGTTGGTCAACAGCCGCCGGAAAGCCCGCAAACCGCGCTTGATGGCCTGCTACATTGTCCGCGACGGTGCCAGGGCGGAAAAAGTAGGTTTCCGGGTATACCAGATCCGGGTTGAGCCGGTGAATGACGATGGGGGATTTGGCCATGGTATTGGCGGCATTGACGCGCAGGCGGATTTGATCCCTGTTGGCGCGGACGGGATCAAGGTACACCAGGAGCAGATGGCCCTGGTCAGTCAGGCTGGTTTGGAGCGCTCTGAGCTCCTGCTCCCTGCCCAAGGCTTTTGACAATCCTTCTCCTGCCTTGTTGTGATGGCTGAACTGTCGCAACACCACTTGAAGCGGGCCTATGCCGGCCTTTTCCAGGGCTTCCACCATGGGCGGTATATCAGACAGATGCGTAAACGTCCGCCATGTCTTGAGCAGCGTTCGCTTTTGGATGTCCGTGCCCAAAAACTCCAGCTTCAGGCCGGCCTGTTCCTTCCCGGGCAGCAGCCTGCCCTCATCCAGGAGCAGGCCCCGGTAATAGACCGCCATCTGGTCATAATCCGCCGCAGGGCCTGTCAACAGGTGATAGGAGAGCTTTGGCGTCATCCTGTTATAGTCGTCCTGCGGCACCAGGGAGCCCGCGCCGGAGCGTGTGGTGGCCTTGCTGTACTTTTGACGGTACTCAAAGCGCGCCATGATGCTGTTGTAGCGGGTGTTGCCCAGCCCGGCCGGCGTTGCGGCGATGGATGCATAGGTTTCACCGTCTTCGATTTCAACCAGCAAGCCGTGTTGACCGACGCCATGGACGATGCCGTACACAGGCACATTGGCCTGTTTTTCCGCGACCAGGTAGTCCGCGGGGCGGTTGACCCCGAGGGACTGCGCCGTTTCCAGCGTTTCAATGGCAAGGTCTTTGCCATAGACCCTTTGGTCATACCCGGAGATATAGGTGCCGCCGGCCCGGAAACGCATCAGCGCCCCTGGACCGTCAGGCAGGAGGAACCACCCGGGCGTTTCATCCCCGAACACACATCCAAGGTACGGTGAAAACGCCAGGGACTTGACCAGGTACTGCCCCTCCTCCCTGAAGCTGTCCGGCGCGAGACCGCAGGTGAGCACATTGTCCCGCAGGATATAATAGCCCGCGAGGCGAATCCCCAGAGCTTCAAAATGGGCCTCAAAGGAAAACCCGTCCGGCTGCAGCGAGTAGGTGACCGCGGCGTTGCCTGTCAGGCCATAGCGCTTTTCGTTGAACTTGCTGTCAAAGCACTCAAGGGCGACAATGGCTGCCGCGTAGCTTTTCCAGGAGGTGTTCAGGTTGCGAGCGTCCTGAAGTGGAATGGCGCCCCAGACATAGCCGCTGCGGGTGTCTATCAGGCGGATGGTGTGCATTTCCCGGTTGAGCCATAGCTGGGCCATGCCGCTTGTGGCCACAAGCTCAAAACCCTCCGTGTCCAGGGCGGAAACTACCTGCTCATACGGCGCATCCGGCTGGGTATAGCGGTTTGATCGCGTCTCCATCTGCTGCGCCCACCCGGCGCGCGCGCTGGCGCACAGGGACAGGATGATCATTGCGGCGCATCCCAGTGAAATCAGACGTTTACGCACGCAGGCTCACCTCCTCCACCAGGGTCAGGACAAAGCTGATCAGCTCATGCCACATCATATACAGGATCATGATGGCCAGGATGGCCAGAATGACAAAGGCAAGGGTCAGCAAGATGTTCTTGATCGTCTGCCAGAAGGTGAAACTGTGGATTTCCTGGAGGGCGACAAAGACCAGCGCGCCCGTATACCCCACGGAAAACATCCGAAGAAACCTGTTGATGAAGGCTTCATTGAGCGTCAGCGCATGGGTGAGCAGGGTAATGAAGGGTGTCAGGAGGATATAGGGCGCCAGGGCATAGGCCAGCGTGATAAAGACGTGGCGCAGTTTTCCCTTCCCATCGTTGATGGAGCTTATATAGTAGTTGCCCACAATAAACAGGGCGCCCGGGACCATCAGCGCGGTGATGGCGATGATCGGGTTGGCGCCGGGGGCGGAGAACAAGCCGTTGTTGAACAGCGTGGCGCTGAAGGCCATGTCCAGCGCCCAGACGAGGAGGGCCATCAGGTACAGAAGTCCTGCAGCCGCCGGGCTGCCGGAGCCCTCATGCCTGATGGCGTAGGCGGTGTCGATGGGATGGCGCATCATCCGCCGAACCGGCAGCAGGTTGGAAAGCAGCGGTATCCGGGCTTTGAGGGCCTTCCACCCATTTGACAGCGGCTTGAGGACGCCGGTTTTACGGTGCTGTTTTCGCAGCAGCGCGCCCAGCGCCGATGCCAGCACAAGAGCGATCAGGATGCAGGCGAGGTTCTTTTGCAGCCAGGCGTTGCGCTGTTCCCAGAAGGTATCGGACAGATAGTTCATTTCCCTGACCCGCGCCAGGTGGCTGCGCGCCTCATCGTAGGCTTTCATTTGCCACAGCGCCAGGCCATATCCCCTGTGGACAAAGGCGGCGCGCGGGCTGGTACGCAGGTACTCACGCCATATTTCCGCGGCCTGCGCGTATTCCCCTTCCTGGTACAGCGACAGGCCCTGGTGGGCGCGCCTGGCAAATTCGGTTTGCAGATAGGGCAATACCAGCCCGCGCTGCTTGTCCAACAGATAGAGATTGCCTTCATCGTCCGCGCCGATGGCGCTGACAACGCTGGTCAGGCCATTGCGGTCCGAACTGACAGCGCGTCCCCCAAAGCCGAACAGATAACGCCCCTGGGCGTCATACTCAACAATGGCGCCGGTTTCTGTCACGGCCACCATCAAGTTCCCCGGCAGAAGCGCCACATCCACGAAGTTGCGTTCTCCCATAAAGTCCGGCGCGTGGAGGATGTTGACCCCGGCCATGTTCAGCTTCTTGAGAGCCTGGCGCTCATTGAGCTGGGTGACCGTATACACCAGGTCTTCCCCTGAAACTTCAAGGTTGACAATGCGGGGCGGATTGCGCGAAAATAGCTTCTCTTTTTGCGCCTGGGTAAAGAAGGTTTCCTGTATCCATTCAATGAGGCTGAGCCCGCCGGCCCGGTTGGCGCCAAAGAAGCCCGCGTAGCGCCCCTGGGGATCATATTGCAACACGCCCTCATAGTTGGTCTCAGTGGTGACATACAGGTTGCCAAAGCTGTCTGCAGCCAGCTTTTGCGGCTTGAAGGCCTTGCTGCCATATGCTGCCGTTTCCGGCTGCCCGATGCTTTTGATATGCCGGCCGTCCGGGCTGAACACCTGGATGAGCGCAGCCGCGTAATCGGCCACATAGATATCGCCGCCCGGGCTTGAATACACCCCTGTGGGCGCTTTGAGAACCTCCGACCCGATCATCAGCGTATCCCCGGTCTTCAGGTGATAGCGCACGATGCGATGGTTGCCGGTATCTGCGATGAACAGCCATTCCCCGACGGCATGCAGGTCTTCCGGGTTCATGAGCCCCGCCTCTCTGAGCAGCACGGAACCGGGCAGGTAGGCGTCCTGCGTCCGGATCATCCGCCGGTCATCGGACACGGTGTAGGTATAGGCGGTGGATTCCAGGGCCATGGCGCTGAACGTCAAGCCCAGAAACACAAACGCGATTATCGGGAGCATAAGGCGCCGCGTCAACCGCATCATGACTTCATCCCCGAATGGGCCATGGTATTCATGACCCTGGACTGCAGGAAGATAAACATGACCAGATTGGGAACAAACATGATCAGTGTCCCGGCGGCGGAAATGCCCATTCCCGCCAGAGCGCCGGATGCCGCGCTGCCGCCGGTCAGGGCGCTGGTCACATCGCTGGCGTTGCCACCGGCTGAGAGGCTGGTCAGGTAGTACGCGAAATTTTTGATGGCCTCGTTGTGCATGTAGTACACGGAGGCCTCCGTTGAGTTCCAGGCGGACTGGAAGGACAGCACGGCTACCGTTGCCAGGGCGGGGGTGATGTTGGGCATGATGATTCTGCGGAGGATGGCATAATCCCCCGCGCCGTCAATGCGCGCGGCTTCCACCATGCTTTCGGGAATCTGGTCAATGAACTGTTTGACCAGGTACAGGCCCACCGGCATCGCCAGAAGCGGGATGACCGAGGAGAGGAAGCTGTCAATCAGCCCCAGGCGCGTGATGATGAAATAGCGGGGAATCGCTACAGCAACCGGAACGAACATCAGGGATATCTTGTTGAGCTCAAACAGCATGTTTTTCAGCCGGTAGCGTTTTTTGCTCATCACATAGGCGGCCGAGGAGGTGATGAGCAGCGTGAGCGCCATGACCAGCAGGGTGGACAGCAGGGAATTGAACAGGTAACGGGAGGCCGGGATGGCTTTGTTGGCAGAGGTTGCCACCAGGTTCCGGAAGTTTTGCAGGGTGGGCCGCAGGGTGATAAAGCGCGGGGGATAGAGAAACAGCTCCTCCGTGGGCTTGAACGCGTTGAAGAAGATGAAAACAATGGGCAGCATCATGACCAGCGCCAGGGGAATCAGGTACCCCAGGAACTTGAGCTGCCCCTTGTCGAAGCGCTGCGGGTTCATGCCGATGATCCGGATTTTATTTTTATTGCGCTTGCTCATGACGCTGTATCCTCCCCGGCGAACAGGCGGTTGGTTAACCGTGAGATGCCGTAAATCATCAAAAGCAGCACCACCGAGACCGCTGCAGCGTAGCCCATTTCATAACGCAAAAAACCATAATCCTCAATGTGGGTCACCAGCAGCTGACCGGCATAGCCCGGGGTTGGGTTCTGGCCTCCGGAGAGCACCACGCCGATGGAGCCGCTCTGGAAGGTACCCACCACTGCCATGACCGCGCCGAAAAGCATCTGTGGCGCGGCGGCGGGGACGGTGATGTAAAGGATTTCTTGCCAGCGGTTGATTACCCCGTCAATATACGCCGCTTCGTACAGTTCCCTGTTGACATTGAGAATCCCCGCCAGCATGGCCAGAAAGCCTATGCCCATGGAGGACCACAGGGAAACCAGCACCATTACCATCATCAGTGTCTGGGGGTTGGTCAGCCAGTTGACCGGGCTTTGGATCAAGCCCTGCTTGAGCAGGAAGGCATTGAGATAGCCCACCTTGTCCTCGCTGAACACCACCCGCCATACAGCCCCCATCATCGCGCTGCCGGTCAGCGAGGGCGAATACAGGATGACTGCCAGCACAGTCCGCCAGCCCTTGGTCACCTGGGCCAGTGACCAGGCCATCAGAAAGGACAGGATATATCCCATCACGCCCACCACCAGCGCGAAGGACAGGGTGTTGGGCAGCGCGTAGCGCATGAAGACGGTGTCCTTGGTGAAGAGGTTGACATAATTGTCCAGGCCGATAAAGCGCGGCGTCTGAATGGAATTGAAGTCCGTAAACGACAGGAAAAAGGCAACAACGACCGGAAGCAGGATAAAGGTGAAGAACAGGGCCAAAAACGGAAGCTGGAGAAAAAAGACGCTGTGACGCTCGAGGAAAGACCGGCCCGAAACCTTGTTTCCCCTGATGATGCGTTTTGCTGTTTTCATGGCTGTTTCCTGCTTTCCATCAGGCTTTCCACCGCGTTGTTGATGTAAGGGACCAGCACGCTGCCGTCCTTGTCAAGGTAGCCGAACTCAATCAACTTCCGCTGCATCTCCCGATTGATTTCCGCTTCCGCGGCATCGATGGCGGGCAGCAATTCCTTGCCGTCGCGGGCGACAGCGCCCCAGAGGTTGCTTAATTCCCGCTCCACCATGTACACGGCGATATGCCGCTGGGTTTCCTTCTGCCAGTCCCGCCACATGGACAGGATCACCTGTTTATGGGCTTCCGGGTAGGCCATCTGCTCAAACGCCGCCAGGTTCGCGGTGTTCCATTTATAGGTCGGGCCAAATTTCAGCTGCAGTTCAGTGGCGTATTCCAGCTGTGTCGGCGCAGACAGCCACCATTTCATAAAGGCGTAGGCCGCTTCGGGCATGGCGGCGTTCTGCATCAGCATGACACCGCTGTCAACCGCTGCCTGGTACCGCAGCACCTGACCGGTACCGTCCGGGGTGCCGGGCGCCAGCGCGATGTTCCATAAGCCGGTTAACTCCGGGGCTGTGGTTTGCAACAGGATATAAGTGGCATAATCTGAGATGCCCAGGGGGATGGTGCCGGTCCGGAAGGCGTTGAAAAAGCTGCGCACATTCAACAACAGCCCGTCCTTTTGGTAGAGGTCGGTCATTTCCCGGATGCCGGCGATGGTGCGGGGATCCCTGAGCGTAACCCGCGTCCCATCCTTTGAATAGACATCGCCGCCGTTCTGGTAGATAAAGGGCGTGGTCTGCTGGAACCCCTTGTATCCTTCCCGGTCGCTGGACAGGGGCAGGCTGAAGTTCATGGCATTGCGGTGCAGGGCGGGCATCATCGCCCGCACCTGATCCATGGTGTCCGGCACCTCAAGCCCCAGGGATGAGAGGATGTCCTCGCGGTAAAACAACACCTTGAAGTCCAGCGTTTCGCAGGCGGCGTATATGCCGTCCTGATAAGCATAGGGCACCAGGCTCTCCAGGTTGAACTCCCGCCCGTACCAGTCCCAAAAATCGTCATATTCCAGCAGGTTGTGGGCGATGCCCCGCACCGCGAAATTGAATGGCAAGCCGATGGAGGTTCCCAGCACCAGGTCCGGATGGGTGCCTGACGCGTTGGCCAGGATGAGCTTGTCCTCATTGGGCATGATGGAAAAGGCCACGCGGATCCCCGTATCCGCGGTAAAGCCGCGGATGGCCAGGTCCTTCATGACCTCCACATACTGGGAAGGTTTGTTGACCCATACCTGTAAAACCTGTCCGCTGCTTGTATCTGCCTGATTCATCTCCGGGGAAAAGGAATGCAGGAATTGGGCGAGCTCCACCTGCGCCTTGGCCGGAAGACTCTCCTCCGGGGAGGGCAATTCCTGCTTCCCGTCATACAGGTAGATCCGGTCCAGGCTCAGGTTTTGCTCATCCAGGCGCGCAAGAACCGCGGCTGTCAGCTGCGCGGCGGAGGAAGCGTCATCGCTGAGCAATGAAATTCTGCCGGGCAGTTTGCGCGGGTCCTCGCCAAGTTTCCGCAGGTTGCCAGCCGCCAGGAGGAGATCAGCGGCAAAGGCGGGTTCCCGGCCGCTGAGGGTGCGCAGATGTTGATATACATCGCTGAGCTCATCCTGCCAGGATTGCAGGTCGCTCAGGATCCCCGGCAGGTATTCCGTGATGTTCCAGGTGCGGTTGGTGTCAATCGCGCCGGCCAGGTCGCTGTTCTGGCCGGTCAGCTTTTTGACGCTGAGGGTTGTCTGGTTCATCTGACGGATCAAGCTTCGCAGACGCAGGCCCAACTGCTCAACCGGGGCTGCGGTGGCTGCGAGGGACAGGGTATGCGGCCCCTCTGTCAAATAGACATAAACCAGCTTTTGCCCGCCATCCGGGAACAGACGGTAGACATTCAGCCCCGTATAGGGAAAGGCAATATTGAGCAGCCCCTGGTGAGGCGTTCTGCCGTCAATCAGCACGTCATAATACACCGGCATCCCCGGCTTGACCGGTTGACAATACGCAAATGCCAAGGCGTACAGACCCGGACAGGGGACGTCAAAGCGGTATATAACCTGCTGGCCGGGCATACGGAAGGAGGCGTCCGCAATGGCGTTGATGCGCCGGGCAGTGGCTTCAAAGGGGTGCAGGGCGGTGTTGTTTATGGGGGCGCCGCGGATGAAAGGGTCGTTTTTATAGGCGTAGCGTTCTGCTTCCAGGATGATGAGCCGATCTGTCAGCGCTACTCCCTCAAACTGAGCCAGATACGCCTGGTAAGTTGGCGGCGTGGAGACGGGCGTCGCCCAAATGGATACAAGCGAAATATCCTGGCTGCGGGCAGTCAGGGACAGCGTATGCCGCCCGGCATCCAGATCAAAAGCGTACGCCCTTCTGGAGGACGCTGCATAATCCTGGGCATAGGCCTGGGAGACGCCTTCATATAGTTCGCGCCGTGGCAACAGTTCATTCCCATAGGCGTCAACCTGCATATCACCCCGGGCGTCCTGCCACAGGAAGGGCAGGGGCGTGTCAAAGCGGGCATCGCCCATTTCCAGCAGCACAAGGTTGTCAAAGATCCCGGCGTTGACAGGCTTGTAAGAGAACAACAGCGCGTATTGCCCGGGTTTTTGTATCTCAAAGGGGAGGGATTGCCGGACACCCTGGCGCAAAATGATGGGTTCAGACAGCACGATACTGGCGTCCTCTGCGGGCGAATACAGACAGTTAGGTTCCGACAGAGCGCCGGCAAATGCCGGCAATCCCAGGCAGATCACCAGTGCCATCCCGATCAACAGTGCGCGCTTCACCCTGATTGCTCCTTGATGCGCCCGGTCCGCCGGGGAGTTCCCCCGGCGGGAACCAGGCTTGCAGTTGATTTACAGGTTACTTATGGTCAGCCAACAGGGCTTCAAAGGCGGCCCATTGTTCCTTGACGCGTGGGTTGACAATTTCGTCCAGCTGGGTGGCGACACTGGCCGCGTCCATTTCACCGTTGCGTGCGCCGTTGAGCAATTGCCATACCTGATCATCAAAAATCAAGTTGTATCCGGGCAGGATTTTGTTCAGGTCATCCCTGAAGCAGTTGATGATGTTGGCATACACCACCTTCAGGCCTTCGGTGACATAGGGATTGTCCGCGAACTTGGCCACCACGTCGGGGTGCTGGGTGGAGGGGAAATACCACAGGAAGTAGAGCTTGCCGTCAGCTTGCTCATCGGCGGGCCTGGCAGCGAAGATGTCCATCTTGTTGATGTTGCCTTCACGCCCAAAGGAGACCCACTTGAGGACCTCATAGGCTGCCGGCACATTCTCTTCAGCAACGGTGGACATCATGTACGTGTGGTTCACATGAACGGGAACCTTGATGGGACTCTCCTCATTCATCCTTGGATAGGGCCAGTATTCCCAGTTGGGCTTGACCTGTGCGCGCATCCAGTTGGCCTCCCAGGATGCGCCGGTGGCCAGCAGGGCGAAACCTTCCTTGAACGAGTAATGGTTGTCATTGACGCCGGCCTCGCCGAACTTGACAGTGTAGTCGTTGCTCTCTCCTTCCTGGGCGCCGGCGCCGTTGTTGCGCATCTTCCACACATCAAGCCCCGGGATGGCGCGCAGCTCGTTGAGCAGATTGATGCCCGGCAGCCATTTCTCGGCGAAATGGAAGGAGCGGTCCTCATAGTTGTACGCCGGGCTCCAGAAGGCGCTGTCCTGAGCGGAGATAACGCTGTCCAGATCATACAGCACGGCTGCGCCGGCGGTCTTGTCGGTAGTGGCTACTTTCAGAATATCCTTGAATTCATCCAGTGTCCAGTCATAGCGTGGTTTGTCCAGGTTGAGTTCGTCAATCAGGTCGGTGTTCATGGCAATCATGCGCGCATGAATCTGGTCAGGCACCGCATAAGTTTTACCGTTGTACACATAGGGGAAGACCAGGGAGCCGGGGAGGTGTTCCGCCTCCGGATCCTTGTCCAGAAGGTCGTCCAGAGGGCGGACATAGCCATTGGAAACAGCATAGGTAAAGTCAGTCCAATCGCCCCAGAGCACATCGGGCATGGTGCCCGCGGTGGCCATGGCGGTCAAGTAGGGGCCGCTCTCCCCGTCAAAGGGAATCACGGTGAGTTCAATGCCGGGGTAGGTTGCGCGGAAAACATCCATCAAGGGACTGATTTCCGCCAGTTCACCCGCAGGAACCGCCAAGCTGACCTTCCCGGTCGTGTTGTAAGGCGCTTCCTGCGCTGCCACCTGTCCCGCGACAGATAACAGCATCAGGGCTGCAAGGAGCAGGGTTGCCAGTTTTTTCATGGGTTACCTCCTTTATTGATTCCGCGCTCCGGGCGCGGAAAATTTCAGTGTAGCAGGGTGATTAGTCCGGTGTGAGTAGCTGCGCTGCGACGCTTCTGCCGAAAACGACCGCCCCCTTTCCAGTTTTTGTCGCGTCAATCACCAGGACCGGCTGAGGCGCCTGCCCGGTCAGTCTTCCTCCGTGAAGCGCCAGGCGATAACCATGCTGGTCAGAAAAAACCGTATCGCTCCGGCCGTAATGCATCAGGGCCAGCTGAGGATATATACCGGTTTGACCGCCAAAAGAGCATTCCGGCCCGGAGCCTCCCAACACCAGACTGGGCGCGATGTTCATCGGCAGCACGCTGCCTTCCCGTACAAACACGGGGATAGCATCCAGGCCGCATGGTGTGCTTACCCAGGCAGGCCCCTCATGCGCCTGGCCGGTAAACAACCCGTGCCAGATACCGGAAGGCAGGTATACCTCCCGCTCAAGCGCTCCTTCCTGCAGAATCGGGGCCACCAGCAGGCTGCGGCCTAACATGTACTGATGATCGATATCCAGGCAAATCGGATCCTCCGGCCATTCCAGCATCAGGTGGGCCATCATGGGACGGCCGGTTTCCACGCAATGCCTGGCCTCCTGGTACAAGTAAGGCACCAGGCTCATGCGCAGGTTGGCGAAGAGGCGATAGATGGGGATGATGACCGGATTCCGATGATATTCAGCCAGGTTCCAGGGGCTTCGGTCGTTATTCCAGCGGGATCGGTCGGTTTTATAGAACTGGCCGTCCCTGGGTTCGGAGTGCCACTGCATGATGGGTGAAAAAGCGCCCAGGGCAAGGCTTCGCAAGTAGAGCTCAGCGCTTGGAAAATCCCCGGCAAATCCGCCGATGTCAAAGCCCCAGAAGGGGATGCCGGAGCGACCGGCTGACAGGCCGGCGGATAGCTGGGCACGAAACTCCGGCCATGTGCTCAGCTGGTCGCCTGCCCAATGCACAGGATATGTCTGCGCGCCCAGGGCGCCTGCCCTGGAGTAACAGATGCCGTCTGCCCGGTGGCTTGCCAAAAAATCTCGGTATGCGCCAATGTATTGCCCGGGATATGCATTATGAGCCTCCCGGCCTGAGGACAAGCCGTAAACCTGTGCGTCGTCACCAAAAAGGAACTCGCCACCATCGGTCTTGAAGCCTTTGACGCCAAGCGCGTCCAGGAGGTAGCGGCGTTTGGAGAACCACCAAGCGCAGGCGTCAGGATTGCTGAAGTCCAGCAGGAGGCTTCGCGCGAACCAGCCGTCCGTGATCCGATAAGGACTGCCGTCCGTGTTTTTTATACAATAGCCTTTTTCAATCGCCTCAGCTTCATCCATCTGCAATTGTTTGTTGGGTCCCTCCCAAACGTGCTTGATCACGGGGATTTGCCATAGAATCAGGCTGATGCCCTGCTGCGATATCGCCTCAGCCATCGCTTTGGGATCAGGCCACCTGCCGTCTGCGGGAAAGCAAAAGTCTTCATATCGCAAGTCTTCTTCTTGCTGTTTGGGCAGGTATTGCGCATCATTAAAAATGTAAAAGGTGTTTTCATCGCTCCAGGCTTCCAGCACCATGACGCTTGCCGGCAGGGCGAGGCGCGTCAAGGCGGCAAGCTGGTCCATCACCTCCTGCTGACTGTCCCAGCCGTTGGAGGAAATCCAGACGCCAAATACCCATTCAGGAGGAAGCGCGGGAGCGCCGGTCAGGCGATGCAGCGTCGCCAGCGACTGCAATGGGCTGCCGGCCAGATAGAATTCCTCAAACAACAGGTCTTCATTTGCAGTGGCTGCCTCAAAGCTGAACCCCTGGCGAAGGTCGATCCGCATGTGACGGAGGCTGCGCCCCAACCAGGCAGCTTTTTGGTCTGTCAGCAAAAAAGGGATGGGCAGATAGCTGGCATCACCCTGCTTGGTGAATTTTTCCACAACCCGCATCTCTACGGATTTTCCCTGACGCTGTACGCCGTCAAAACGCTCCCCCAGACCATAAAAGCGTTCGCCGGCCAGACAGGGCGCGGAAGTGATGCCCTGAACCCGGCCATCCCGGTCAAGCAGGAGGCTGACATCAGCCGCGGCCCAGCTGGCAACCTGCTTGCCTAAACGTTTCAGCACCCAAATAAAAGGCGCGTCTTGAACCTGCAGTTCCATTTCGCCCTTGCGCAGCAGGACCGAACCTTCCAATACGCGTGCTTCTTCCGCAACGGCAATGCCTGCCGGGCACAGCCATTTCACGGACAACACCTGATCCAGACTCAGGGCCAGCAAAACGGTTTCAAAATCCACAAGGATGCTGGTTTCAGACAGGCGATATACGCCCCGGGCGGCGCCAAGGGGCTTGCGCTGGCAATACTCTGTATGGTATTCCCTGCTCTGGCAGCTTCCTCTGTTGTCCTGCGCCCGGATGGAGTATCTGAGTTCTCCGCAGTCTTCAGCCGCTTCCACCCGGAAGGACAAAAAGACGCGGTCATCATCCGGGCGCAGCGATATCTGCCCGGGAACCCGGGAGAAAGCGCCGTTCAGGAAAAGATGCAGCCAGGCTTCCACGGGCCCCTCGCTGTCCTCCAACACTGCCCGCACACACAGGTTTTCACCGGCGATCGGCTGCACGGGGATGCGGTCATAACCGGTGTCAACATAAGGATGGGTACCGGCGGGATGGTGAACAATCTTCACAGGCCTGTCTCCTTTCGGGAAGATTTAGGGCCGGTGCTGCCGCGCTGGACCACTGTCAACGGCAAGCAGATATACTGTTTCTCATCGCTTTTAATTGCGTCCATGGCTACCTGTGCAGCCACCTCGCCCTTGCGTGTAATGTCCTGGCGCACGGTACTGATTTGGGGCATGCTCATGGAAGCCAGGATCATGTCATCAAAACCGATGACAGAATAATCCTCCGGCACATGGACGCCGCTGGATATAAAACCATGGATGAGCCCCAGCGCCATTACATCTGCCGCAACGAAAAACGCGTCCGCCTTGCAGCCCTCCCGGACGATGCGCTCAGCCAGACGCAGGCTGTCAATGTAGGACACATTGCATTCATAGCGCAAAGCGTCTTCAGGTACCAGTCCCCAGGCCTTCAGGGCATCGCGGTACCCCAGGTATCGTTGCTCAAATACACCGGGAAAACGGACCGCGTCAGACACAAAAGCGATGCTGCGGTGTCCCAGTTCCAGCAGGTGCTCAGTGGCCAGGTATCCGCCCTGGCGGTCATTCGTGCGCACCTGGTGAAAGGCATCGTCTTCCACATAGGCGTCCACCAGGACGACCGGGATGCCGGTTTGCCTGATGTCATCCAGGAATTTGCTGGGATAGGTGCCGATGATGATGACGGCGTCCAGCTGGCGCATCTGGGCGATGTTGGAATAATCCTGGTTGGGGCCGGTGCCGGATACCATGATATGGTAGCCGTTCTCACGCGTAACGCGCTCAATGCCGCTGAGGATTTCCGCGTAGAAGGGGTTGCGGTAGTCCATTTCATTGGTTGTCCCGGTCTGCGGGATAATGACGCCGATCAGCTGTGATTTTCGCTTGATCATGGTACGGGCTGAGAGATTGGGCACATAGCCCATTCGCCGGGCTACTTCCCGTACATGGCTCGCGGTGCTGTCGCTGATGCGTGAGGACTTCACATGGTTGAGGGCATAGGAAGTGGTAGCGACCGAAACCCCAGCCGCTTTTGCCACGTCCTTGATGCTTACGCGTTTCTTCATATCCATTATTTCTATTCCCCATTGTGATGAGCGCGCATGCTGAATCGTTTCAGCTTCATCCAGATAATAAATCAATGAGGAAGCGTTTGTCAATACTTTTTGAAAAGAAAATGGAAACCTGTCTGATTTCCGCTGGAAGCATGGCAGCTGTTTTCGACCAGAAAATATGGGATGGATTCGAAATGCTCAAGGAGGAAGGCTGGAAAGTTACCCTCATCGAGGCGCTGGATACGGCAGAGTATGAAGAGCCCATCTATGCCATGGCTGAAGCTGGAATGGAGCTGATCTTCCTCAAGGGAGAAATAGGATCAGGGTGTGCCTGGGCCGCAAAGCATGCCCATTGATTGCCGACAAGCTTCCGGAGCAAAATAGACCTGGGCCGTCCGCTGCTTCATCCGGGTATGCTGTAGATGTATTTCTCTTCCTGGAGCACATCCAGTGCTTTACGGCCGGAGGACGGGGTGGGTTCAAAGCAATTCCTGTCAAAACCGATTAAATAAAGATGGGAATTGACAAGATTTTTTCAAATAGTTGTTGATGAGGTTAAAAAGCCGGCGTAACCTGTGAAGTACGAGGGGGTGATGGCTTGTGATCAAAGCTTACATGAAGAAACTTGGTGAAAAATCTTATTTGAGGGATTTGAAGAGGATTGATTCCTCTACACTGCATAATGATATTTTGAAAGTGAAAGATATCAGGTATATAAATGATCATTTAATTGAACACACATTGGATGTGTATTATAAAAGCGACAACAGATTCAAGCCCGTTGTCATTGATATACACGGCGGTGGATTTATCTCCTGCTACAAAGAAATGGACGCTTTGTTTGCAAATTGCCTTGCCCAGAGAGATTTCGTGGTTTTTTGTGTGAATTACAGGCTGGCATATCCCCGATTCAATGTATTTGATCAAATAGAGGATATCGACAATGCAATGCGATGGATTGTTTCAAATGCTGAAAAATATGAAGGTGATACCAATGAAATGTATATTGCTGGCCATTCGGCAGGGGGAGTATTGGCCATCGCGGAATCGCTGCTGTGCACTGATGAGAAAATGAGAGAAGCTTTTCACATAGAGGATAGAAATTATGCATATCGCGGAATTATTCTTGATTGCGGATTGATGCATTTTTATAAAAACACTCTGGCATATCGGGGGATGAGAAACATGGTCTTCCCCAAGGGTTATAAAAGGATGGACAAATATCAATATTTGATCTTTGAGAAACACAGCAAATTAAAAACTCTCCCCAAAACTGTTCTATTCACAAACAAAAAAGACTCATTAAGAAAAATGACGTATTATTTTAAAAGAGTACTGGACGCCCATCATGTTGATCACAGGCTGTTTGATGCTGGGATTGATGGCCATATGGGGATCATTTTTCACACATATTCTGATGAGAATCAGAAAATCATGGATGATGTTCAGGAATATTTCGAAATTGGAAAAAGGGCAATAGACGATTAATCCCTTAAGATGAGAAGAGCGAACGCTTTCTTATACAGTATGATCATTTCTGGATTGCGCCTCAAAACTTATCCGGCCATTATCCATGATGATGAACCAACACGACCGGAAGGATGGCGCATAATAAACCGAATTCACAGGCTTGCGGCGCGCCGTCCTGTCCGCAAACCGCTCCGGGTTTGGTACAGGATGGATATAAAAACGTTTTTATTGGTTGAAACAGACATGGAAACGTGATAGAGTGAAATCAGAAAAACCAAAAACAGGAGGGCACCCAAATGGAGCATATTCGCAAATCCCTGGTTCTGACCCTGATCCTTTGCCTTGCGCTGGCGATGCTGCCGGCCATGGCGCAGGACGCGCAGCCTTTCTACAAGACCCTGGACCCCAACACGGAAGGCAGCATCGACATCATGGTGTGGTCCGGCGACAGCACCTACTATGAGGACATCGGCGCCAAGGAATGGGCGCCGGAGGACATGACCAGCCAGAACGTGGCGGCTGTCCATGCCCTCGCCAAGCAGTTCAAGCAGCTCTATCCGAAGGTCAAGGTCAACCTCTGGGCAAAGACCGATGACCCGCACGGCAACGGCACCTCCTGGTACCAGGAGATGGAGAACTTCAAGGCCCAGCACGGCAAGCACCCGGACATCTATGCCTCGACGGACCTGGCCGGCGACGTCAGCCTGGGCCTGGTGGCTGACCTGACCCCCTTTAAGGATGACCCGCTGTACCAGTCCTTCAACCCCTCCATCATGGCCCTGATGAACTACTATGGTTTCCAGGCCGGCCTGCCTCAGTTCCTGCAGCCCTGGGGCGTGTATGTCAACAAGGAGCTTGCCGAGAACAACAACATCGATGTCCCTGAACCCAACTGGACCATTGATGACTACACGGCCTTTGTGAACAGCGCCGACAACAAGACTTTCTGGGGCGCGATGGATACGCCGCTGAGCTTTATCGCCACCGGCACCACCGCCATCAACTACCGCCTGAACAAGTATGACGGCGAGGGCGACTATGTGGACCTGACCAGCGACGAGGTCGCAAAGACCCTGGCCTATGTGCCCGAGTGGGCCAAGAGCAGCGTCTGGGCGCAGTTCGGCCTGGGCAACGTGCCGCAGGAAATCATGGATGACGGCTGGTGGTGGGGCTTCCGCTTCTTCTGCCGCAACTACATCCTGACCCTGGACGGCGACCCCTGGATGATCGGCGCTGCCTCCGGCGGCAAGAACGAGGACGGCACCTGGAAGGTGAACGCGGTCGAATCCGGCGACTGGGACATCTACCCGCGCCCGGCCACGGAGTTCCGCGGCAACACCATGGGCATCGTGATTGACCCGATGGCCATCCACAACTACGCCATGGACGACAACGACCCCGCCTGGAGCGAGGAAGAGATCAACAAACTGAAACTGGCCTATGCCTTTGGTTCCTTCTGGTGCGGCGCCACCGAGGGCATGAAGGCCCGCGCGGAGATGATTTACTCCGACAACGGCGCCCCGCGCAGCGCCCTGAACGACTCCCTGCCGCTGGTCACCGGCCCCGCCTTTGACGAGCAGATGGCCGTCTGGG
The DNA here is from genome assembly GCA_029548395.1 of Bacillota bacterium. GTDB lineage: Bacteria > Bacillota > Clostridia > Christensenellales > Aristaeellaceae > UBA6115. The sequence goes on along the minus strand of JAKPNM010000013.1, from coordinate 515 downwards.
GCAGCACCAAGGAGCATGCCCGCTACCTGGACAAGGATCTGATGCCCGGCTTCCAGTATGTGCTGGAGTTGTGGGAGAAGGGCGAGATGTGGGATATTTCCGACAAGACCTACCTCTACCACATCATCGAGGACGGCACCCGCGTCAACAACCTGCATGAGTGGCTCAGCGCCACCAACGCCGAGGTCCTGGGCGTGGGCACCACGGACGCCAACTGGCTGGACACCGTGAAATCCAAGCTGGCCGACTGGAACCGCAACGTCAACGGGCGCTTCGTTCAGGCGGAAACCGCCCTCAAGGACGGCCTGGTCCGCTACTACGGCTTCACCGAGGAAAACTTCAAGTAAACCCGGATTGACACAGCCAGGGCGCGGCGGGCTTACTCCCGCCGCGCCCTCACCCAAAAGAACCAACCCCGGGCAAGGAGGGCGTGCCGTGAAGAAGGCCTTGCTGTGGCTGCTGGCCATCGCGCTGACCGCGGGCGCCCTCTTTTTGCTGCCCCGCGGCAAGCCCCG
>JAKPNM010000009.1 GCA_029548395.1 Bacillota bacterium | reverse complement strand
GCGGCGGAGGGATGAGGCTTGGCCGCGCTGAAAATGCTTATTTCAGCAGTTTGCGCCACACACGCACAAGTCGCCGGGAACGATTAGAGCCCCGGGAGACACCGAGACGCAAAATCTTTGCAAAAACCTGCCTGATGAGCGCCGGACGGCAACCGGCCGAAACCGAGAGGTCGCAGGAAGCCAAGCATGCTTTTTGCAGGGGGAGGAGACATGAACCGAAGGAAAGAGCGGCTGCTGAAACTGCTGAAGGAAAAGAAAGTGCCGGACATGGCGGCATTGAGCAGAAAATGCGGCGTAAACCGCATGACGCTGTACAACATCTTTTTCTACGGGCGGGATCCGAGTTATAGCGTGATGCTTCGGATCATTCAAGGGCTGGAACTATCTTCAGAAGAAGCAGGACGCCTGTTCTTTGATGAGGAACAAGCGTCCGCAGGCAAAACTGTTTCATAAATGATCACTTGCCTTTCTTCTTTGTCTGAGACAGGGCGCTGCCTGCGACGGACCTGGACTTGTCGGAGTACCGATTGTCGCGAAGGATCTCAGACGCCTTGCGGGCCACGGGCCTGCTGGTTTGCTTCTTGTTCATGATCTCACCCCCTTTCCTGCAATATACGCGGATTATACACAACAACAAAAAGAAAGGCAAGGAATTCCACTACAAGCTGTGCATATCTTTGTTTAGACCACAATATGTTGTATTTATGGCGATGTATAACCCACCTGATGAGCCCTGCGGCAGGGGCGAAATGGCAAAGGCCATCGTGGGAGCCCCGGCGCTCTCTCCTTAGCGGGGGAGCAACGCGCAGGCGTCGCGGCTGACCGGCACTGGAACGGCCGGGGCGACCACAAGCAAAACGAAAGGGAAAGGAAGGAGACAACACCATGACAACAGCAGCTCGACAAATCTATCTGCGCGGAAGCATCCAGGAGCTTGGCGCGGCCATCGCCCAGGCGCGCGACGCGGGGATCCCGCTGAGCCGGATCGCGGAGGCCGCCGGCGTCAACCGCGCGCTGGTGAGCGCGCTGGCCAACCACGGGCATGCCGTGATCAGCGAGGAGAAGCAGTCCGACCTGTGGGACTGGGTGGAACAGCGGGAAGCTGAGCTGGGGCAATCCGGCGCGCAGGCGCCCGCCGTCACAAGCGAGGCTCTTCAGCAGACGCCCGGGCTGATCGCCACGCGCAGCTACACGGAAGGCCTGGGCATGTGCAAGTTTGCCCAGGAGAACCACGGCATCGCCATCATCACCGGCAAGCCCGGAACGGGCAAGACCACCATCGTGAACACCCTGCAGAACGTGCTGCCCAACCCGGTGTGCATCGAGGCCTGGCCCATGATGCGCCTGGGCGACCTGCTCAATGACATCGCCGAGGGCATCGGCATCCGGATCACCGGCAGCCAGGTGCAGCGCGTGCGCCAGATTGAAAGGGCGCTCAAGGGCAGCGACATCACGCTGGTCATTGACGAGGCCGAAATGCTGCGCAAGTGGGACAACGACAAGCTTGAAGTCCTGCGCAAGATCTGGGACCACACGGGCATCAGCCTGATCCTGTTCGGCACCCCGCTGCTGCACAGCATTGTCAGCCGGATGAACACCACGCAGCTGAGCCGGCGGATGTGGTCGGTCCAGCTGCGCGGCGCTTCCGCAAAGGAAGTCAAGGAAGGCATGAGCGGATATAACCTGACCCCGGAAGCCGCGGAGGAGCTGGCGCGCATCGCCGCCGATACCGACCGCGGCGGCATGGGCACCTGGGCAATGATCATGAAGCTGTGCCTGAAGTTCGCGGAGGGCGGGCCCATCACCCTGGAGCTTGTGAATGAGGCCAAGCAGTACAAGCCGGGGCTTTGACTCACGCGCGAGGGAGATCGCGATCCCCTTCGCGGACACCCCGAAATGAACCTGAAATGCTTAACAGGAGGCAAGGACATGAAATTACGATGGAAGGACCAAAACGGCATCCGCCTGGAAACGGGCGATGAGGTGATGATCTGCGACCCTGGCATGAGCCAGTACGGAGTGATCGAATACAACCGCGATTTTGCCATCCACATGGTGCGTGTGACCCACCGGCTGCTGCCCGGCAACAGGTGGCAGCGGGTGGACACCAAGATCACCTGCCACCGCACCCTGGCGGGACGCAAGCGCCTGCCCTTCACGTCGCGGCTGAAGGGCGTGTACCTGCTGGAGCGCCGGTCCACAGAAACCCTGCAGCGGATGGGCTTCCGGAATCCAAAGCAGGAAGATACGCTGGCGCCGCTGCCGCTGGTGTAGGAACGAATATCAATCAAGGAGGAAGACCATGAAAAACAAGCTCCATTTGTATCAATACTGTGTCATTGATGAAGAGGGACAGGTGCACCAGGGTATGAGCACCGCGGAAAGCCGCGCCGAGATGATCGAGGATATCAGCGGGAACTTCGGCGAGTGCCGCTTCATCCATGTGCATCCCATCGCGGGCCTGGTGCCGGTGCTGTCGTATGGACAATGGAAAGGCCAGGTCATGACGCAGGCGGACGCGCATGCAGCCGGGAGGGCGTAGGAATGCTTGACATCAAAGTGACGGGCGACGACGCCGAGATCAATGTGGAAGGCGAGGTTGGCGAAATCATCTCAGATCTGGCAAAAGCAGTCTTCGCCACTGTGATGAAGATGTCCGAGTCTGTTAATTGCGAGGCGCGGGGGCTGTTTGAAATCTTCGGGGAGCTGATGGATGAACTGCGCCGGAAAGAAGAGGAAGGAGAGCTATGAGCAAAGGAATAATGATCGCAGTCATGTTGGCCCTTACCCTGGCAGCGGCCGCGGTCAGGGCGATCTGGGGAATGCTGGAGGACAAATATGGCAAGGAATGAAGGAACAGCACAGGCTGAGATCAAGAAAGCATGCGCGTTTGACCTGGATGCCCGCTGCGCGGCGGTCTCGCCCAAGTTCTGCCCGGGCTGCCGGTTTTACCAGACCGGAGAGCAGCTGAAGGAGAGCCGGGAGCGGGCCTATGAGCGGGTCCGGACCCTGCCGCCCGAGCACCCGCTGTCCATCGCGGGGAAATACTACAAC
>JAKPNM010000129.1 GCA_029548395.1 Bacillota bacterium | reverse complement strand
TTCCCGCACACGCGGGGGTGATCCCGCGCTCATGCTCCACAGTGACGGTGTCACCCACGCTCACCTGGCGCAGCGCAGCATAAAATTCCTGCTGGCTCTTGGCCAGCCGAAGCATCTCACAGCGTACCATCAGCTGTACTTTGTCTACTTCCGCCAGGCGCTCCAAGCCCAGGCGTTTGAGCTCCTGAGGGTCATCCTCATCCTCAAAATAGGCATAGTCTTCTCGTATCTGACTGTATTGGCCAATGTGAGGGCTGTCCAGATAATCCTTGCCGTCGTTGACAGATTCAATGTTTGCGTCCTGGTAGCCTACAATGTGCAGCCTTGTCTTCACCCGAGAGATGTCTTCCTCAATTTCCAGCCCATCCAGCTCAAGGCCCAGGCGCAGTCGCACACCGCGATCCTGACCGCTTTGGGCCAGCAGGTGGATAGTCCAGTTGTCCGGTATGATCTCTCCGCCCCAGGTCTCAACGATTTGTGAAAGACAGGTCAGCCTGTTCATTCGCAGGATTTCCAGATAGTCCAGTTTGCTGGGGGCCAGGTCTACCGTGCCAGGCGCGAAGGCGCTGCCGTCCAGCACCTGGGCAAGCGCCTGACTGGCTGTTATGCCGTCTATATGCTCCGGGTCCTCTCTGGTCTCGATGTTGACGATCGTGCTCTGCTCCAGGTCATAGAGGATGTGCGCAGCCTCCGCTTCAATGGTCTTCCTGCCGCCCCGGTCCGTCTGCCGGGGCCGCTGGATGCGGTAAAATTGTCCCTGCGCGCAGATCAGGCGGTCTGCCACCAGCAGGCTCAGGTTGTGCGCGGTCGCCGGCGCCTGCAGCCGCAGGCTACGGTCTCCGTTGAGGCGCTCTGTCACCGTGGCGCTGATGGCGTTTGAGATCAGCCCCAGGCCGTGGGTGGCCGCCGCCGCACTTGCCTGCGCCGGGGTCAGATCCGCCGGATGGACTGATATCATGGTTTAGCTCCTTTCAATGCGCATCAGCCGCACATGGATGCTGATGCTGCTGCCGCTGATGGCCAGTTGGGCGCCCTGTGTGAGGGCCTGATAGCTGCCCGTGATGTCGGGGACAGGCGTCCGCACGCCGGAGGACAGGGTATAGGCCACCTCGGCCTGCGCATCGATGTAGACAGTGTCTGAGACGTCCCTGGCAGGCAGGATGATGCCGCCCTGGCCGATGTGCAGCTGCTGCCATGTGCCCGTAATGCTCAGGTAGATCTCCGGATCGTACGCCGCGACGCCATCGCTGATCACCAGACTGGCCGCGCCTGTCGCGTCCAGGACCTGGCTGGCATTGGCGTCTGTCAGCTGCTCGGGGATAGGTGTGCCTGCGGTCGGGATAAAGCCCGCCTGCTGGCTAATGGCCCGCAGCAGACAGGGCGGATTGGCCAGGAAGTACAGGCGGAACTTGGTCCATTCCTCATAGTCTTCCAGCACCTTGATCTCACTGGTATATCCGCGGTAGTGGTAGTCCGGCATGTCTGAGAGGATCAGGTGGTCCGCGTGGTGCAGCTGCCTGCTGATGGCGCGGAACTGCTGCCGTAGCGTTGCGCGGCCGTTGCCCACCAGCGCCATGGTCACTGGGATATGCTCCGGCTGCCAGTCCCGGCGCCGGTCGGTGATCGCTTCCATGCGCCCTGGGATGGAAAAGGCCTGCCGCCCGGCCCTGGCCATGAGCGGCGCCTCCCACTCCATCACATGCAGCCCGGTCACGTCCGAGCTCTTCCAGTTGCCTGTTTTGATGTAGTCATTCATTGCTGCTGCCTCCCTCAGGCCAGGTCCCTGGCGATGCTGCGCATCCGCGTTTCAAAGGCGTCCGCGATGCGGAGGATGTCATCCTCATCCCGGATCACAGCGCCGGACAGGTCGATGGTATAGTGATTGCCGCCTGTCTCAGCGCGGTTGGCCAGGGTTTTCAGGGCGGACTGCAGCTGTTGCGCTGTCGCGTCCTGGACATATTGGATCCCCGCGCCGAAGGCGCTGGCAGGCAGCCTGCGGTCCTGGGTCAGGTCCCCCAGGCCGATGACGCCGGCGGACACCGCCTGCTGCAGCGCGCCAAAGCCGCTGAGGGCTTCCTGCAGGGCCAGCTGCTCCAGCCTCAAGCCCTCGTTGCGCTGCCTGCGCTCCAGCTCCTCTGTCAGCTCCCGCCGCTCCCGGGCGCTGCGCGTCTGTCGGATGCGCTTTTCCAGGTCCGCGATCTCCTTGTCATAGTCCTCCGCCCGGGCGGCCTCTTGTTTGGCGGCGAATTCGGCGCTCAGAAAGTCTGCCTGGGCCCTGAGCCAGTCAGTGGCCAGTCTGCGCTGGAGGTCATAGTTGTCCTTGATTTGAGTGATTTCATCCGCCTGGTTGGTTTGCAGCTGCTCCATCAGCTTGGCGTGCGCTTCGCTGCGCTTGCTGCGCTCCTTTTCGCTCAGCGCGTCAAAGCCCTGCTGCTCTGCCTTCATGAGCTGGTCATATTTCTCCTGCACCGCATCGATCTGGCGGTCCAGCTCAGTCTTGTCGTAGTAGGCGCGGTGGGCGCCGCTGAGCTGCAGCAGGTACTCGCGCTGCTCTTCATAGGCCTGAAGGGCCTTCTCCTGCTGCTCTTGCAGCCGTGTCAGGATGTCCGCGTTTGGGCCGGACTTGCCGCCGCCTCCGGAGCTGTCGTAGCTTTTTGTCGCCAGATTCTGCAGCCTGTTGTCCGGCGTTCTGATGGTAAGCGGCGTCACCGGCGTCACCGGCGCCGGGTTCAGGTATTCGTTTACAGCGCCCCTGGTGTAGGCGTCTTCAATATTCCTGTTTGTTAGATGCACAGCGCGCAGCGCGTAATTTCCCACATCCACGAGAGCATGGTACACGGTGTCCCGTCCGGTGAGGATCGGCCCGACAAAGCCCTGGATGGTTTCGCGGCCGGACTCTTCCATCTTTTTGGACGGAGAGCGGATCAGCAGCGTTTCATTCACG
>JAKPNM010000116.1 GCA_029548395.1 Bacillota bacterium | reverse complement strand
TTTTGATCGCATCGCTCATCATCGCTTCTGCCTTGACATATGCTCCGGTGGAAAAATAGAGCACGCCAAGGTCGCTTTTAATCCGGGCCACTTCGGGATGTGCGTCTCCCACAATCCGGCGGCAGACATCAAGCGCCTTCAGGGTCAGCGCCTCGGAATCCTGATAGCGCTTCATCTTGAAATACAGGTTCGCCAGGTTCTGCATCCGCCGGGCGACTTCCAACTGCTGACGGTCAGTAGAAAGCTTCATCCGTTCCGTCAGCCAATCCCGCTCAGCAGACTTTTCCGCCAGCTGAAGCGCCCTGATCAGTAAAGGCTCGGCTTCGGCATAGCGGGTATTGATCATATGCAGAACCGCCAGATTGCTCAACAGGCCGATTTCATCCCCGGGCCTGTTATCCTGTAAAGCCCTCTGTCCTTCTATGGCCTGTCGATAGAGCTTTTCCGCTTCACCATAGCGCCCCATCTCCTTGTATAAACCGGCCAGGTTGTTCATGGCTGCAATGGAATGGGGGTGTCTGTCACCCAGTTCCCGCCTGACCAGTTCCAGGGCCCGCAGCATATACTGTTCGGCATCACGGAAATGCCCCATGGCCCGAAAAACAGCAGCCACACGATCGATGGCAGGTGCTGTCGCAGCCGCATTGGGACCATAAACACGCCTGGCGGCAGCCAGCGCCTTTTGCGCCTCCCTCATGGCTTCATCCAGACTGCCCGCACGCAGCAGCCGGTTGACCCGGTCATAGCGCATCAGCAGCAGATCATGCTGGGCTGAATTATCCGCGCTAGCAGCCGGACAAACAGACCGGGACATCATCAGGACCGCCAGCGTCGCAATACAAATCAGGCCTGTTTTAATTGAGGACTGCATTTTTCCCCCGCTTCCAGGTGACAGCTTAAACAGAAACAATCAGATCCACCTGACATGAAACTGGTATTACACGCCAATGGTGATACAATTGCATTTCAAAATATCAGCGAGGTGTACACATGAAAGCTAACGTCAGATTGTTGTTCCTGTTCCTATCTTTTACCACGGCCATGACGCTATTGCCATCTTGCGCCGCAAAAACCGACACCAGCCAGGAACTGCGCCGCTCCAGGCGCATGGAGGACGTATCCCGCACTCCCGTTCCTGAGGATGTGAAGCGGGCCAGGATGGCACGCATAAGGACCAGGGGTGCCGAAGCAGCGCAGCCGGTTGCCCCCCGGCAAACACCACAGGCAGAGATCGACCCCGCCCGCACATCCGATGATCCGACCTTTGGATATACGCTGGAAAATCCGGTCAAACTGGGAGGAGCAGACATGACCCAGAGTGTCACGGCATCTTACGTCTATCTCAGGCAGCTGCGGGACAAAAACAGGCAGCCTTTCAGATTCAGGAGAATCGGAAATGTGGGGGCCGGGCCTGACGGCCATATCACCGATCATTACAGGCTGATGGATTCGGAAGGTAAACAGTTCAGCATCTACATCGACATGTATCACCCGGAAAACAGCCCGCTGGACTGCAAAGCGCCCAAGGGCATGTTCATCGTGCAATAAGTAACAGGATGTCACAGCCCCAATCCATCCCGACACGCTTCTGGGCCGCTGTCGCCTGTCTGGCGATAGGCATGCTGTTCATGTCGCCTGCCGCCGGATTCCTGTGCTACCTCGTATCATCCATTTTGGCAGCGTGGTCCGCATGCGGTGTCAGCAAAATGAAACGCCTGGCAGCCCTGGTGCTGCTGGGCGTCGCACTGCTGCTGGCGCTGGGCAGCTATCCCGGATTCCAGTCGGAGATGCAGCGTTACAGAGCCAGGGGCGTGGAGAAGTCAGGCAGGTAATATCTGCGAGGTGATGATATGAAATGGATTCGCACCAGAATGTGGAAGTGGACCGATATTGCAATGGTGAAGTGGAGCGCCGCCCTGTTCGGCATGATTGCCGGCGCCTATCTGTCAGAGTTGGTAAAACAGTATGTGTTTGTTGTGCTGATACTGGCATGCCTGCTGGCAATCCGCCCATTGATCTATTTTTACAAAGACAGCGATTAACAGAGAAGCCGCGCCATGGCCGCCCACCCGGCCTTAGCCGCCACACCCGCGGTGCCGCAGCGTGAGCCCGCCGATGAAATTCCTCAGAAACTGGTCGCCGCATTCCTTGTAATTCTTGTGCTCCTTTCTTCTGAACAGGGCCGACAACTCCGCCTTTGACACATTGACCCCGGCCTGCTTCAGCAGCGCCAGCATATCATCCTCGTTCAGTTCCAGCGCAATCCGCATCTTCTTCAAGATCATATTGTTGTTCAAACGCACTTCAGGCT